>JBGPBZ010000078.1:0-11118 GCA_041481535.1 Dehalococcoidia bacterium
GATGAACTGGGCGACGGCGGAGCGGTCGAAGTGGCGCAGCTTCTCGCGCTCACAGACGGCGCAGATGAACCGTCCGTAGGCCATCGCATGCTCGTGGTCGCGCTCAATCTGATAGTCGAAGTCGGCCCGTACCTTGAACAGCTCCCAGAACTGGTCGTCGTAGGAAGACAGCAGCACGTAGGCAAGCGCGTCGCCGGCGATGATGACTTTTTCGTCTACAGGGATAGGCTCCGGGCGCAGAGTCTGTCCCTGCATGAGACCCAACTGCTCGACCTGGTCTTCGAGTTGGATTACTCCGGCGCGGATCATTCGCTTGATGCCGTCCCACGCGCCCGGGCGAGCGATGAGATCGGCGAAAGTGAGGATGAGATACCCGCCGTTGGCGCGGTGTACGGCGCCCGGCTTGAGCATCGTGTGGTCGCTCAAATACGTGCCGAGATAGGCGCGCCGGTCGATGCGCCCGAAGAGATTGGTCCAGGTAGGGTTCTGTTCGAGGATGATGGGCGGATCCGTGGCGCCGGAGTTGTCGATGAACAGGTTGACGCGAAATGCGAGGAAAGGGTCCGGCGCCCCGCCGGGCGGCATCTCCGATGGAGTGGCGATTGTTGCCGGCTGAGTGGCCAGTTGTCGCAAGAAGTCCGCGCCGGCCAGGGTGAACTCCCGCAGGCGCGCAAGGAAGGCCGAGACGTCGGGCAAATGCGCGAACTCCTGCGTGATCAAGTCGAACGGTCCTTTCACCGTCGTCTCCACGACGCGGCGGTCCATCGTCTGCATGCTGGACGCGACATCGCGCTCCAGGGCGCGCAGCTTCTCGCCGACCTCCGCGACCATCCCGTCGATCGGCCGCTCACGCTCACCTATGGCATGGCGCTCTTCCAAAGAAAGGGCGGTGAACTCGTCCGGTAACATCGCCCGCCCGTCCTTCACCGGGACGATCGCCGGGCCAGATGGGAGAAAGTTGAGGAGGAAGCCAGCCGCGTCGGCCTTGTGCTGCGCCTCCTCTATCAGCGCTTGGCCCCGCTGTTGGCCTTCGTCGAACACCTGGCGGCGCTGTCGCTCGTACTCCTCGCTTGAGAAAACGTGAGCGATGTTCGTGCGGATGGCGTTCAACAGGCCGTCCGCTAGCTCGCGTAACTTCTTTCCGCTGCCGGCCGGCAGGCTCAGCGCGTTCGGCCGGTCGGGCTCATCGAAGTTGAACACGTAGCACCAGTCGTGCAGCTCCGCCTGTCCGTCTAGCTTTCCGACCTCACGCCGCACGTATTCCAGGATCGCGGAGGCCTTTCCCGTTCCCGTCAGACCCGTGACGAAGACGTTGTACCCCGGTTTGCGAAGGCCGAGCCCAAACTCTAGCGATCGCGTTGCTCGGTCCTGGCCAATGAACTCAGAGAGCGGCGCCAGTTCGTCGGTGCAGTCGAACGTAAGAGTCGACGCGTCGAACGACGCGCGCAACCGCTCGATTGGCACACGCCGGTCTGCGGGAGCCACCTTAGCGCAAAGCCTTCAACGGTCGTTGGTTCACTTCGCGTTCAGTATACCGAGCGCCATCGCGTCGCACTCTCAACGGCGAAATCGCCCCGCGCTCAGACGCCGAGGGTGAGTCCGTCAACCAGCGGCGGTTGACAGAGAGCGATGCAGAACGCTTATGCTCTGTGTGAGGCTTGCATGCTCGCGATACTTCTGACCTGGACGGCACACGACGTGGCGGAAGTCATCGTAACGAGCGTGCTGATCGTCGTGGTTATGGCGATCATAGCCGCCATCCCCTTCATCGCCGAGTACTACATCGACGACCGCCGCGAACCGCCGCCGCAAGAGTAGGGGAAAGAAAGTCGGCGCTAGTGGCCGACTTCACCCGTGTCGGCGTCCCTGATCGTGCCGTCTTCAAGCCAGACGATGCGGTGGGCAAACTGGCGGATTCGGTTGTCGTGCGAGACGACGACGACGGCCTTGTTGAGCTCGACAGCCTTCTCGCGCAGGAGCGCCATCACCTCTTGACCCCGCTTGGCGTCCAGGTTGGCTGTCGGCTCGTCGGCCAGCAAAAGGTCCGGCTCCTTGGCGAGCGCTCGGGCAATGGCGACGCGCTGCTTCTCGCCGTCGCTCATCTTCTTCGGGAGCGAGTTCAACCGGTGGCCGAGGCCCATCATCTCGAGGAGTTCCTTGGCGCGGACGCCGGCCTCTTTGCGGCTGTTTCGCTGGTGGTTCTGGATCACGAGGCGCACGTTCTCGGTCGCCGTGAGCGATTCGAGCAAGTTGAAGCTCTGGTAGACGAAGCCGACCTTCTGGCGACGAACGGCCGCGAGCTGTGACTCGCCCATCTCCGTGATGTCGATGCCGCAGATCTCGACGCGTCCCTCTGACGGACGGAGGAGCGCGCCCGCAATCGTGAGCAGCGTCGTCTTGCCGGAACCCGACGGGCCCATAACAGCGACGATCTCGCCGCCGAAGACCTGGAAAGTCACGTTGCTCAGCGCCGTGACGGTGAAGTCGCCCGTGCGATAAAACTTACTCACACCCTCCAGGTGGAGGATCGACGTGCGGCCCGCCGCTTCCGGGCTAGCCTTTGAAGACTGTAACTGGGTCAATGCTGGTCATCCTTCTTATCGGAATGTACGCCGCAAGCAGCGACATGACGAGAGTCGCACCGGCCACCGCGCTGATGTCCTGCCAGCGGATGAAAACGACGAACTGCGGTACAGAGTCCTGTGCGAACGGAGCGACGATAAAGGTCAGCCCGGCGCCGATCAGGAAGCCAAGCAACCCCGTGACGAGGCTCTGTTCAAACACTACACGATATAGGTACGGATTGGTGAACCCCTCCGCTTTCAGAATTCCGTACTCTCGTGCTTTTTCGACGGTTGCCGTATAGATCGTTAAGCCAGCCACCGCCAGGCCCACGATGAACGAAATGATGAGGACAACGATCAGAATCGGGAGGATGTTGCCGAGAATGCGCTTCCTGGTCTCGTGGGCGAACGCCTTCGGCTCGATGAACTTGACGCCGGGCGTGGCCTGCTCCAGGCGGGCGGCAGCCGTCTGAACGTTTGTGCCGGGCTTCAGCTTGATCACGAAGAAGGTTCGCTGCCCTTGCGGATTCAGCTGCAGGAAGTCGATCGCCGTGTCGATCGTGACGAAGCCCACCTGGGTATACACGAAATCACCACCGCCGGAATAACCCACGACTGTAAGCCTATTTATTCCGCGGACAAGCCGGTCGCCGATGTTTACGTTGTGGCGCTTGTGCATCTGCTCGTCGACGATGATCTCGCCGGGGCCCGGCGTCGTCTTTCCTTCGATGATGCGGAGCGGTCCGCCGATGGCGATCTTCGGGTCGTAACCCACCAGCTGCAGGTCGAACGTCTCAGTCGGCGGGTCCTGTTCCCGGGAGACCTCCATCGGCCGGACGATGAGCGGGCTGACGGTCTGTACGTCCGGGACGAAGCTGATTTGCGTACCTAGTTCCTGGGGGAGAATCGATGCGGACTGGGCAAAGTCGGTCGTACCGTCGCTGGCCACCCAGAGATCGGCCGGGACTTGCTCGACGAAGCTGCCTACCTGCTGGTCCCAGCCGCGGTACAGCGAGAGGAGGATGCCGATGAGGAAAACGGACAGCGCGACGCCACCAATGGAGATGGCGAGACGCGTCTTCTCCGAGAAGAGGTTTTTACGGGCGACCAGTAGCATGGGGGAAAATCCGTTGCGAGGTTGTAGTTTAAGGGGAGCGAAAGATACGCTGCAAGGAACAAACCGGTCGGTCACTAAGAAATCCTTACGTAGACGTTAGACTTTCGCTTGACTTGGCCTCACCCCGAAAACAGAATCGAATGCGTTTGAACTTCGCGGCCCCGACTCGTTTCCCCTTCGTCCGGCGCGCTACCCTTTGCGCGTCGCTTTTTTCGTTCGCCGTGCTCCTCGTGGCATCTGCCTGCGGCAGCGGGGACGACGGAGTCACGCCTGACACCGGGACCCCGTTCGTGACCGGCACGCCCCATGGAGCACGCGTCCTGGCCTTCGTTTCAGCGCAGACAGGCCAGACCGTCATACGTACGGTCAACGAGTTCGGGAGCGATCTCCAGGAGCCTTCCAGCAGCGGCAGGGCGACCAATACGTACGCATCGTGGTCGCCCGACTCTCAGCAGCTCGCCTACACGTCGCGGCGCGAAGGCAACGCCGACGTTTACATCATGAACCGCGACGGCAGCGGCGAGCACCCGATCACCACCAACCCGGCAGACGACGGCTTCCCGGCCTGGTCCCCGGACGGGGCGAGGATCGCCTTCGTCTCGAACCGCGACGGTAACGGCGAGATCTACGTCATGAACGCCGACGGCACAAACCCCGTTCGCATCACCAATAACCCAGCGGACGATGGATTTCCTTCGTGGTCACCCGATGGCTCGCGCCTCACGTTCGAGTCTGACCGAAACGGCTCGTACGACATCTGGCTGATGAACGCGGACGGCTCAGGGCAGTCGTTGCTGTTCAGCAGCCCGCTGGAGGACACGGCGCCGAAGTGGTCTCCCGGCGGAGATCGGATCGCTTTCGCCTCCAACCGGGCCGGCAACAGCGACGTCTACCTCATCAACGTGGACGGCTCCGCACTGCGCCGCGTCGTCGACCATCCGGCGGCGGACGGCGATCCGTCGTGGTCTCCGGACGGCGCCCGGCTCGCCTTCTACTCTGACCGCGATGGGTTGCGGGAGATCTACAAGATGAACCTGGACGGCTCCGGATTGCAGAAGATGGCATCGCAGCAGCTCGCCATCCTCTTTGCGCCGGAATGGTCGCCGGACGGGCGGTTGATCACGTTCTCGGCCAGCCGCAGCGGGGACCTGAGCATCGAGGGTGTCGACGCGAACGGATCGCCGATCTCGCTCTACACCGACCATCCGATAACGGACAAAGACCCGGCCTGGTCGCCGGACGGGTCGCAGTTCATCTACGACACGCAGCGCGACGGCCGCCTCTCGATCTACGAGATGAACGCGGTCGGTGGCGGACAGCACGCCCTGATCACGAGCAGCGCTGAGAACTACGACCCCGTGCTCTCACCGGACGGATCGCGGATCGCCTTCGTCTCGACGCGCGACGGTCAGCAGGAGATCTACGCCGCAAACCCGGATGGGTCGGACGTCCTACGTGTTACCGACTCGCCGGACCCTGATTTTGGCCCGGTCTGGTCGCCGGACAGCACGCGCATCGCGTTCTCCCGGACCACGGGCAACTTCATAACGGAGCTCAACACGGACGTGTACGCAATTCCGGCGGGAGGCGGTGAGGCGACGCGCTTGACCACTGACACCGCCGTGGATCAGCATCCGGCCTGGTCGCCGAACGGGTCACAGATCGTCTTCGAGTCGGTGGGCGCGAACGGCCCGAGGCTGATGTCGGTCACGCCCGATGGCGGAAACCTCCACACATTCGTCGACGCGCCCGGCCATCAGACCGACCCGGCCTGGTCCCCGGACGGGAGCAAACTCGCGTTCAGCAGTGAGGTCGACGGAAACCGCGATATCTACGTCGTCAACGCTGATGCCAGCAACCTGACGCGACTCACCGACAACGATGCGTCCGACTCGAAGCCAACGTGGTCGCCTGACGGCGGGCTGATCGCTTACGTATCCGTTCCCGCGCGCGAGGTGACTCCGACTGGGACGCCCCGGCCGACGTTCAAAAACGGTTCGACTCAGATACCCACGCCGATACCGAACCCGGCAGTTGCACTGCCTGCTGACATCTACGTGATGAACGCGGACGGCACGGCGCGCACGCGTGTCTCTCCCGACGATTGGGCCGACTCTGATCCCGTATGGCGGCGGGCGGCCCCGTGAAGCTAGTCCTGCTGGTAGCGGCGCTCGTCGTGCTTGGGCTATCGGTACCGTCTTGCGGCGGCAGCGATGTGGCGTACGGCCGGCTCGTATTTCTCGCTCGCAAGGACGGGGACTACGTCGTCAGGTTGCCGCGGCCTGGCAATCAAACGCCGCAGGAGATGGCGGACACGTTCCCCTGGGACTCAGAGCCGGTCTGGTCGCCGGACGGATCGCACATCGCTTTCTACAGCGACCGTGTCTTCGATCTGACCAATGCCGACGACAACGTCGACGTCTACGTGATGGGCGCCGACGGCTCGAACATGACGCGCTTGACGTCGGGAAAAGAGAACGACGCGTTCCCCTTCTGGTCATCCGACGGCACGCGCCTGTTCTTCTACAGCGAACGCTCCGGAGACGGCGAGATCTACGTGATGAACGCGGACGGGAGCAACGTTACCCGGCTGACAGACCATCACGGTGTTGACGTGCCGTACGGCCTTTCACCTGACGGAAAGAGGATCCTCTTTGGCTCCAACCGGAGTGGAAACTTCGATCTCTACACGATGGACGCTGCCGGCGGCGGAGAGCAGCGCCTCACGAACGACGAGCCGGATGATCTCAATGCGAAGTTCTCTTCGGATGGCAAGCACATCGCGTACCAGTCGCGCGGGATAAACAGCGTCGACTTGATGGTGATGAACACCGACGGCTCGGACAAGATCAACCTGACTGTGCGGCCCCTCGCGGACGACTCCCCGGCCTGGGCCCCGGACGGCGTCCGCCTGGCGTTCGTCAGCCACCGCGACGCCGACGCTGAGATTTACGTAATCGACACGCGATACTCGGACCTCACGCGAGTGACGGACGCTATCCGTGACGACACCTCGCCGGCGTGGTCGCCGGATGGAAGCCGCCTCGCCTTCATCTCGAACCGTGACCTGAACCACGAGCTGTACATCGCCAACGCGGACGGAAGCGGCCAGAAGCGCCTGACCAACGATCCCGGATGGGAGGTTGGCCCGGCCTGGTCGCCGGATGGGTCGGTGATCGCCTTCGCCTCGCTGCGCGACGGGCGCCGCGACGTCTATACGGTGCGCCCGGACGGCACCGGCCTCACTCGCCTTACGAACGACGAAGCGACCCCGGTCACGACGCCGTTGCCGACGCCGTAGCGGGCGTGCAGAGACTGGCACGCCTCTTGCAGTTGTCGGCTCCTTTCGTACACTGTGCGCATGACAACAACGCGTACTGACGAGAAGCACGTCGGCCGCTACTACGGCGAGCGCCGCGTAGAGATCACGCCGGAGCTCGTCGCCCACTACGCCAACGCCGTGCAAGACCACAACCCCTGGTACTTCGGCGACTCGCCGTTTGGGGGCCCGGTCGCGCCGGCGCTGATCCTGCACTCAGAGGTCTACACGACGATTGACTGGTACCTGAGCTACTTCGGGAACCTGCACGCCCGCCAGGAGTGGGAGATCTTCGCGCCTATCATGGTCGGCGACACGGTGACGACGCGACGGCAGATCGTCGAACGCTATCACAAGCGCGACCGCGAGTACGTCGTGATGGAGGTCGGCTGCTTCGCCGAGGACGGCCAATTGCTGAACCGTGGCCGCACCCACCAGAGCTTCGTCCGCAAAGACGCGACGGGCGTCGTCGTCGACAAGGACCGCGAGAAGCGTTCCGACCGTAAGTTTGACGTCGAGCAAGCCAACGTGCTGGAGACGATCGCCGGGCCTGAGAAAGAGATCTCGATCGAGATGTGCCAGCTGTTCTCAGGCCCGAACAAGAACTACCACAACGACGTCGAGGAGGCGCGCAGACTCGGCTTCTCGGACATCGTCGTGCAGGGAATGATGTCGCTGTGTTTCATCTCGCAGATGATGACCGACCGCTTCGGCGAAGGGTGGTGGGCCGGCGGGAAGATGAACGCGAACCTCGTCAACGTCCTCTGGCAGGGCGAGCACGTCACCTCGCGCGGCCAGATTAGCGAGGAGACGCCCGAAGGCTCACGCAAGCGGGCGCAGTCTCAGGTCTGGTGCGAAAAGGCGGACGGCACGAAGGTCGTTGTCGGCACCGCCAGTGCGATCTCCGGATAACAAGTGAGCGGGCCCGAAAGCCCGCCCCATTATCCGTCGCAGGTAGTCTAGGCGCCGCGTGGCAGGTGTTCGACGATCATGTCCAGCGCTTCCCCGCGCCGGACCCAGCGCATCAGCTCTTTCTGGAGAAGGCCCTTTACCATGTCCAGGGCTACGGCGCGCTGCGGGTCGCTCTGGGCTTCCCGGGCCGTCTTTACCTCCGCGAGGGCTCCTTCGCAGGCCGCCGCCATCCGCCAGGCGAAAAACCAGCGTCCGCTGAGGTCTGCCCAGCCGTCTCCGTTCGGCGTGGTCGTCATTTGCGTGCGGCGCGCGAGCGTCATAGTTCCCCCCATATTTGCTGATTGTCGCAATATTGGATGGGTGGACCCCACGAACCGTTACAAAAGCCGGAAACGTATCCTCCAGTGTGTAACCTACATTTCACGCCGGACCGGAGCCGGGGCCGTTAACGGTCGCCCCTGCTATACTGGTTTACGATCCCTTTAGACGAGGTAGGACAGCTTGCCGGGTAAACCAAGAAAACGCAGACGACGGGGTCCGCCCCAGTTCGCGGGACAGCCCAAGAAGCAGTGGCCGTTCCCGATCAACATGATCTTCAACGTCAAGGCGTTCTACGCCATCTTCATCGTCGTTATGATCGCCAGCATGGCCTCAGTCGGTCTCGTCAGCCAGACAAGCGGGAACTCCGCCCCGAAGCCGTCTCCAATTGACATAACTGCCACCCCGGTAATTTCGGCTGCGCCGGTCAATTTCGCGAGCCCAGCTCCCGTGATCGACGCCAGCAAGCCCTACATCGCGACGTTGAAGACTAACAAGGGCGACATCGAGATAACGCTGGCGACGGATACGCCGCAGGCCGTTAACAGCTTCGCTTTCCTTGCAGCCAAGCGCTTCTACGACGGCGCGGCTTTCTTCTTTGTCGACCACCAATTCTGGGCGCAAGCGGGCGATCCGGACTGCCGGTCCGACGCGAAGGCGACGTGCACCGGGACGCGGGACGCCGGCTATAAGCTGCCGCTCGAGAAGGGTGCGCTGAAGCACGTCCAGTGGGCTGTGGTCGCGCCCGAGGTGCAGGGCGGAGCGGACCAGGTCAGCGGCGGACAGTTCCGCATCCTGTTCACGACGGACGAGCGGCTGGACGGCCGTGAGACGGTGTTCGGGACGGTGACGAAGGGGCAGGACATCCTGACGCAACAGTCCAACTTCTTGCTCTGCACAGCGCTTACTCAGGTCACCACAGACTGCGCCAAAGACCTTTCCAGCGCGCTGGTTATCGAGAGCGTTTCCGTCACGCCCAGGTAGCCTTCACGCCCGGACAACAATTAAGGCCGGCCTATTGGCCGGCCTTTCGATTTCCTGAATCTCCGCTTAGTGCGACTGGGTGGGCTTCTTCTCATCGCCGCTGGTCGTAGCGACTGTATCCGTCTTCTTCTTCGTGTCCTCTTCGCCCTCTCGAAGCTCCTTGCGGAACTCCTTGATGCCACGGCCGAGGCCCTTACCGATGTCGCCGAGACGCGTGGCTCCAAACAGAACGACAACGATCGCCAGTACTATGAGCAGTTCCGGTGCGCCGATGCTAGGCATTTCTCTCGCCTCCTCGCAGCATCAGGTTAACACCCGCCGGTGCCGCTCACAACTGCGTTAGGCGGAGTGAGAGCCGGATTCAGCCCCTCGTTCGATGAAGAACATCAGGAACAGGAAAACGACCGTCCCGCCCGCGCACGCCAGCGCCGGCAGCCAGATCGCCCCGATCAGGAAGAAGATGGCCCCGGCCGCCGCGAAGCTCATCGCCGAGACGACGACGATCCGGGCGAAGATGATCCCGAGCGGCACCTGCCGCAGCAGCGCGACGTTCATCTCATCGTCGTCCTCGTCTTCGTTCCGCGTCTCGTCCCGCACGTCTGGATCAGCCATACCGCAACAATCGTATCGCGCGCGGAGACGAGGGCATAGCGGTGCGTTAAGAGGCGGGCTGCCCCTTAACTACAGCGCGGCGAGATCGTGGCCATACGGCCGCCTGACAATGAGCGCGAAGGAGGAAGGAAGGTCATGAAATCGCTCATATTCGTGGCTCTCGTCGTCTTTGGCCTCGCCCTGGCCTTTGGCGGCACCGGCAACAGCGATGCCCAGGACAACTCTCGCATTCAGCAGGGTGTCCAGCAGATCGACTCGTACCTCCAGAAAGGCCTGACGCCCGAGGCCCACGACGCGCTATCCAGGAAAGCGCGCGCCTCGGCGGACTTCCTGACGGGCATCGAGCAGCGCGCAATGGACGCGACCAAGTAGCGGGGCTGGTCGGGGTGGACGGACTCGAACCGTCGACCTCCTGGCCCCAAACCAGGCGCTCTAGCCTAGCTGAGCTACACCCCGACGCAATTCAGCGTAAGGGGCGCGTGCTCAGCCGGTCAAACGCGCGGCGTTGATCAGCTCTTCGCCGCCTGCGCCTGCCTCGCCTCCATGCGCTCCCGCATCTGCTCCGGCGTCGGGTCTTCCTGGTGCGTCGCGATAAACCAGCTGTTGCCATGCTGGTCCGCCACCGCCGCGCGCCTGTCGCCGTAGAACGCATCGTTAGGCTCTTCGACGGACTTTGCGCCCGCAGCCAGGGCTTTCTTGTACGTGGCATCCGTGTCGTCGACGTAGAGGTAGATCATCCCCGGCATGTACTTGCCGTCCATCGGCGTCCCCATCATCACGATGGAATCGCCGATATGCACCTCCGCGTGGGCGGACTTGCCGTCCGGGCCGGGCATCCGCATTCGCTCTTTCGCGCCGAACGCCGCGACCGTGAAGTCGACGAGCGCGTCCGCATCGGCCACGACGAGGTATGGCTGAACGTTGTGGTAACCCTCGGGTACTGGATTGAGCTTGGCCATCGGGACCTCCTTCTCTGTGGGCAGGTTCACGCTAGCCCCACTCAGCGCGCCGAGTCAATATATCCCGATGTCATGCTTTAGTCGCCAGCTTTCTGGTTTGTCGGCTTGTTGGTTTGTCGGTTTGTCCGTTAGACCCTCACGTGTCTTGAAACACCACACCGTTGATTGGGGTCAGATAGATATCGGACACCGGCATGATCAATGAGAGGACGATACGCTGGCGTCCAAATGAGAGCCCGAACGGCGATACTGCCGGGAGTGGCGCGTCTGGCCAGGCTCCCGGCAGAGCCGAGCGCAGAAGCCAAGCGCCGATTGTTAGTGGTGTACTGGTAC
>JBGPBZ010000079.1:0-11052 GCA_041481535.1 Dehalococcoidia bacterium
AGGCTGATCGGCTCGTCGCCTTCGAACTGCGCGGTGTTTCGCAGTTTCGCCGCTGACTCCGCGGTCAGGCGGAACTTCACGTAGACGCTGGGGTCGGGCGTGTTCTCTTTGTAGCCGAGCGCGACCTCGGCGTCCGAGAGCGTCGTGACGCAGCGGGGGCAGTGCGGCGTCGAGCGGTAGTCCAGGTAGAGGAGATCGTTCTCCCAGAACTGGCGGACGATCCACCAGACGGACTCGATGTATTCGTTGTGGTAGGTGACGTAGGCGTCGTCCATGTCCACCCAGAAGCCGATGCGGTCGGTGAGGCGCTGCCATTCCTGCACGTAGGTGAACACGGAATCGCGGCAGCGGCGGTTGAACTCTTCGACGCCGAACGCTTCGATCTCGGGCTTGCTCTTGATGCCGAGCGCGCGCTCTACCTCGAGCTCAACGGGGAGGCCGTGCGTGTCCCAGCCGCCTTTTCGGGGGACGCGGTAGCCGCGCATGGTCTTGTAGCGCGGGAAGAGGTCTTTGAAGGCGCGCGGGAGGACGTGGTGCACGCCGGGCTTCGCGTTAGCGGTGGGCGGGCCTTCGTAGAACACGTAGATGTTGTCGCCGGGCCGTCCCTCGACGCTTTTCTTGAACGTGTCGTTTTGCTTCCAGTACTCGAGGACTTCTTCCTCGAGCTTCGGGAAGCTCTGCCGTGTGTCGACTGGTTTGAACATGGTGCCCTCCGGGCGCCCTCACCCCCGTCCCGTCTCCCGCTGCGGCGGGCGAGAGGCGATTGGTTGTGGTTGCTAGTTGCGTTGGTTCTGTGTCTCCTTTGTTGCGCAAAATCGAAAAGACCCGCCCCAATTAGGGACGGGCCTGTTGGCTCGCGGTACCACCCTGGTTCTCCCTCCGCCTAGGCGGAGAGAACGCTTGTTGCGGCGCACGTCCGCCTGGGCGGGTTATGCGCTTGCCTCTGCTAACGGGGGCTTCCGGCCGAGCCTAGTCCCCGCCTGAGGCGGGTTTCGGTCGGCGGCTCGGGAGGGATATTCGGGCGGCTTGTCCGTACCCCGCTCTCACCGTCCGGGGCTCGCTAGCCGGTCCGCCGTGGCGGGTCGCCGTACTCGTCTCCGTCATCACCTGGTATTCAGTTGTGGGAGTAGTGTACGGGCGGCGCGGAAAATCGTCAAACGTACTGGAAGCAGATTACGCGGTGGTCGATGCTCCAGCTGTCCTCGGTCGGGCGAAGGTAGAACCTGTTGACGTGCGAGCACTGAAGGTTCGCCAGGTTCTTGATGAAGTCGTCGCCGGGGAACTCGTCGTGGCTCTTGCCGGGCGCCCAGACCTCAAACACTTGTGTCGCGCGGTAGGTGTTCTTGACGCATTCCGTCCTGTGGAGGCTGTAGACGGTGCCCGAGTCGGTGCCGGGATCTTCGACGCAGTCGCCGATCTTGAGGATGAGTATGTCGCCGCCGGCCGAGCCGCAGGCGACCGCGGCAACGAGCGCTAGCGCCAGGAGGCAGAGTAGTCCGTATCGCATCTGCTGGATAGACGCGACGCGCGGCTTGATTGATACGGCTGAGGCTAGTTGCGGCGCGGATTGGCCCGGCCTGGGGGCGATTCAGCGCGTGTCCGGGCGAAGCACTCGGAGCAGAGCACGGGGCGGTCGCCGCGCGGGGCGAAGGGGACTTCGGTCATCTGGCCACAGGCAGCGCAGGTGGCAGGGTGCATCTGGCGAGGAGTGCGGCCGCCGAAGCTGGCGAAGGGGCCGTAGTGGACGTAACCCTCGGAGAGCGGGGGATCGGCGGTGCCGCCGGTGGCTTTGCGCGCGCCGCGGCATCTGGAGCAGCGAGTTGGGTCGTTGGTAAGGCCGCGGTTGGCGTAGAAGGACTGCTCGCCGGCGGTGAAGACGAAAGATGAGTTGCACTGTCGGCAGGTCAAAGTGCGATCGGAATGGGGCACGGCATTGCCTCCTGATCCCTGGCAAGGGCGATCGATTTCCGGCAAAGGGCGCTGGATTGGCGCAATTATAGGGACGGACAACAAGAAAAGCAATTTAATTGACGGCTATTGATCCGTCGAAACTGTCGCGCTAGGTGAGCAGATTGCCCGTGGCGCCCGCGGTCTTGCCGGTCTTCTGGTACTCCGCGATCACGTTCTTAGCGATCGTCTGCATGTGCACTTCGTCGGCGCCGTCGACGAGGCGGGCGGAGCGGGCGTTGCGCATCATGCCTTCGAGCGGAGTGTCGGTGGAGTAGCCGAGCGCGCCGTGTACCTGGATCGCGCGGTCGATGATCTTCCAGAGGGTGTTCGCGACGTGCACCTTGGCCATCGAGACTTCCTGCCGGAAGGGAAGCTTGTTCTCGATCAGGTAAGCGGCGTGCAGCACCATGAGCTTCGCGGTGTACATCTCGATCGCGGACTCGGCCATCATCCACTGGATGGCCTGCTTGTCGGCGAGGAGGGAGCCGTGGGCGTAGCGGTTGAGCGCGCGATCGACCAGCATTTCGAGCGCGATCTCGGCGTTGCCGATCCAGCGCATGCAGTGGGCGAGCCGCGCCGGCCCGAGGCGGTACTGGCCGAGGAGGTGGCCTTCGCCCTCGCCGCCAAGCATGTTCGCGGCGGGGACGCGGAGGTCTGTGATCTTGATCTCGCAGTGGTTGCCGCGGCCGTGCATCGTGTCGATGTCACGGACGATCTCGAACCCGTCAGCCGGAAGGTCGACGAGGAAGGCGGAGTTGCGGGCTTGCGGTGGGTCGGCGTCGGGATTTGTCTGCGCGATGAGGATGGCGAACTGCGCGCCCTTGGCGCCGGAGATGAACCACTTGTGCCCGTTAATCACCCAGTCGTCGCCGTCTTTCACGGCCTTCGTCTGGATCAGCGTCGGGTCTGAGCCGGCGACTTCGGGCTCCGTCATCGCGAAGCAAGACCGTGAGCGGCCCTCGGCGAGCGGGCGGAGGTAGCGCTCCTTCTGGTCGTCGTTGGCCCAGTGGAGGAGCGTGTGCATGTTGCCTTCGTCCGGGGCCTGGGCGTTGATCGTGAACGGCCCGATGCCCGTGCGGCCAGCCTCAGCAGAGACGAACGCCATCGCCACGGGACCGAGGTCCATGCCGTCCCACTCCTTCGGCAGGTGCGGGTTCCAGAGGCCCTGCGCCTTCGCCTTCTGCCGCAGCTCGAAGATGTTGCGGATGTAGGTGGCGCGGTCGGCCTCTTCTTCCTGGAGCTTGCGCTCGACGGGGCGGACTTCGGTGTCCATGAAGGCGCGAACCTTGAGGCGGATCTCTTCTACTTCGGGGGAGAGCTTGAAATCGATGGGCATGGCGGACGACCTTCCTTTGTTGTGCTTGTGGGGCCGATTCTAGTGGGCTTGCGGTAGAATGTCACGGCAGCGGAGGGAGGACACCCTGCGCGTAAGAGAGGCTGTATGCGGAAGCTGAAAGTGACAACGTTCCTGACCCTCGATGGAGTGATGCAGGGCCCCGGCGGGCCGGAAGAGGACGAGACCGGCGGATTTACGCACGGCGGCTGGTCCGTCAACTACTGGGACGAGGCGGGGGGCCAGGATATGGGTGAGTTCATGGGCAAGCCGTTCGACATGCTGCTCGGCCGGAAGACGTACGATATTTTTGCGGGCTACTGGCCTCACCACCCGGGGGATCCGGGCGACAAGCTGAATAGCGCCCGCAAGTACGTGGCGTCGCGGACTCTCACGAGCGTGGACTGGCAGAACTCCACCCTCATCAAGGGCGACGTGGCGAAAGAAGTCGCGAAGCTCAAGGAGCAGGACGGGCCGGAAATCCAGGTACACGGCAGCGGTGACCTGATACAGACGCTGCTAAAGAACGGCCTCGTCGACGAATTCCACCTGATGATCTTTCCTGTCGTGCTCGGCACCGGTAAGCGGCTCTTCGCGGACGGCGCCGTCCCGAGCGGGCTCAAGGTGACCGATTCGAAGGTGACCAGCACGGGAGTTGTGATCGCTAAGTACGAGCCGGCCGGGGAGGTCACCTACGGGACGTTCGCGCCGGAAGAGTAGCCTGAAGGAACAGCCGATGACACAGACCGAAAGCGCACCGCCCGGGATCAAGTACGAGACGCTGCTGCCGTGGTTCAGCGAGCACGTGGAGCCGGTGAAGTCGCTGAAGGCGACGGTGGTGGGGCACGGGCGGTCGAATATCACGTACCGGCTGGATGCGGACGACGGGCGGTCGTGGGTGCTGCGGCGGCCGCCGCTGTCGCACGTGCAGGCGTCGGCGCACGATATGGGGCGGGAGTTCACGATCCTCTCGGCGCTGCACCCGATCGGGTTTCCGGCGCCGAAGCCGTACGCGTTGTGCGCCGACGACTCGGTGATCGGCGCGCAGTTTTACATCATGGAGTACGTTGACGGCTTCATCGCGATCGACGCGGTGGAGATGGCGAAGCGCTTCGATGAAGCAGACCGCAAGCGTATCGGCGAGGAGCTGATCGACGTGCTGGTGCGGCTGCACTCGTACAAGCCGGACGAGATCGGGCTGTCGAACTTCGGGAAGCCGACCGGATACCTTGAGCGACAGGTGCGCCGTTTCGCAGAGCAGCTCGATCAGATCCGCTATCGAGAGACGGACGAGCTCGACGAGCTGGCGCGGCGACTCAAGGCGTCGATACCGCAGGAGCGCACGGCGGGCATTGTGCACGGAGACTACCGGCTGGACAACGCGATCCTGAGCAACGAAGGTCACATTATCGCCGTGCTGGACTGGGAGATGTGCACGCTGGGCGACTCGCTGGCTGATCTCGGGCTGCTGCGCATGTACTGGGGGCGGCCGACGAGCGTGAACATTGCGACGGGGACGACGGCGGTGACGACGCTGCCCGGCTTTCCGACGTGGGAAGAGGCGGCGGCGCGCTACGAGGAGAAGAGCGGTGTCAGCCTGGCGCAGCTCGACTTTTACACGGTGCTGGCGCACTTCAAGCTGGGTGTGATTCTGGAGAACATGTACAAGCGCTTCCTCGGCGGCGGCACGGTTGGCACGGGGTTCGAGATGATCGGGCAGCAGGCGGTGCTGCTGGCGAAGAACGGGCTGGACGTGGCGAACGCGTCGTCGATCGCTACGCTGCGGGGGTAGCGGCCTTAGCCGACCCGACGTCAGCTCAGCGGGATGAACTCCGTGTAAGAGCCGATCGGCGGACAGTCCGTTGACGAGAAGCCGGCGGGTCCCGTGAACGGCGGCGCGTGGTCCCGGATATCGAGTATGTAGTGGAAGAACTCGATCACGTCTGCGCCGGTGAGCTGGTTAGAGCACACCATCGAACCCCACGGCCCGGAGTTGTTCGTTGAGTCGAGGCCCGGCTCGCCGAGCCAGGGGCAGCCCGGCACGTGTTTCACTGAGGCGCCGGACATCTGCCTCATGACATCGAGCAGGTCGAGCAGGTCCGGCTCGCCGTCACAGCGCGTGTCGCCCCAGACGTAGTAGCGGTCCGAGTCCGGGGCCCAGAGCGGCTGCCAGGTCGGCACAGCGAAGCCGGAGCCTTCGATGTCGGGCGAGACCTGGTTGCGCACGCCGCTGATGGGGTCGATCGTCCAGATCGACACGTTAGTGCTGAAGAGCGTGCCCTGGTCGAAGGCGATCAGGCCGCCGTCCGGTGACCACGAAACGTCGCGCTGGAGGAGCGAGTCGTCTGTTTGGTTGGTGGGCGTGCCGCCTGCGGCCGGGATCGTCCAGACATCGGAGCCAGAGACGTAGGCGATCTGGTTACTATCCGGCGACCACGAAATGGGATGCCCGGCTGAGGACGGGAACTGCGACAACTGCACGAGCGTGAGGAACTGGCGATTCAGCCCGTCGAAGTCCATTGTCCAGAGGCCGATGACGTTGCCGCTTTGCGGCGGGTCGCTGCCGGGAAGCTGATCGCTAAGGAAAGCGATATGATTTCCGTCCGGCGAAACGGCGGGCTGGAACTCCTTGATCGTGTCCGTCGATGTGAGGTTGACCGCGTTCAGCCCAGGGTGAATGTCCAGCAAGTCGTTCGTGTCGCTCTGCCAGACCATGTGCAGTGGGTCGGGGAACCACGCGAACGAGACGACGTTGACCAGGGTCACGGGCGGCGTCCAGGTCGCATCGACCACGCCCAAGTCGTTGATGACGAAGACGTTGTTCGTCGCGCCGCT
Organism: Dehalococcoidia bacterium; assembly: GCA_041481535.1. Classification (GTDB taxonomy): domain Bacteria; phylum Chloroflexota; class Dehalococcoidia; order SM23-28-2; family RBG-16-64-32; genus DATKKM01. The sequence continues at coordinate 6,119 of JBGPBZ010000079.1, forward strand.
CGCCAGAATAGCGAGCTGGTGCCCGTTCGGCGAGAACTGTATATCGGCCACGGGGACCGTGTTGTCTTGCAGGTCGAGGTACGACGTCAGGTGCTCACCGTGCGCCGTCATCGAGCCGATATAGGAGCCGTTATCCGCCTGAGCAAAGAAGGCGATCTTGCCGTTCTCCACCGGCCAGGTCTGCCAGTCGGGTTGGTTATCCCTGGCGTTGGCGTCGTTCGTCAGGTTCTTGCGTTCGCGGCTATCGACGTCAATCGTCCATATCTGCGAAAGGGGAGACCCGGCCGGGACCGCGTTAGGCGCGTTGGTGTTCTCCGAGTAGGCGATGAGCTTGCCGTCCGGCGACCAGCTCGGAGAACGCTGAAACTGCTCGTCGTTCGTGACGTTGGTGGGGTTGTTGCCGTTCGGAGGCGTTGTCCAGATGTCGCCGTTGTCGGCGAAGGCGACGCGGGAGCTGTCCGGCGCCCAGCTGGGACGCCCGTCGTAGAGGGCATCCACGTCCTCAAACAGGACGCTCTGGCTGGCGATGAGGTCTGTAGTGTTCATGATCCAGAGGTTGGTGACGGGGCCCGCTGTTGGAGCCGCTGGATCGGCGGAAGTGTCCTGGTTGCCGCTGAAAGCGATCCACAAGCCGTCCGGCGACTCCGCAGGCTGCGTCTCGTCAACGCCGACTGTGTTCGTCAGGTTCTGCGGGGCGCCGTTCGGGAGCGTCACCTGGAAGATATCGCCGCCCTGTGAGTACAGAAGCCTGCCGTCGGGCGTCCACGATGGGTCGTTGCCGAGCCCAAGCGGGATTACGTTTGTGCCGTCCGCATCCGCCACCCGCAACTCCTGGTTCATCACGAACGCCAGCCGCTTGCCGTCCGGCGACCAGCGTGGCTGGGATCCACCGATTCCGCCTGCCGGCTGCTGCTCCTCCGTGACGAATGGCTCGCGGTCGTTTCCGTCCGGGTGCATGAGCCATACGCCGAACTCGTTCTCGTTAACGAAGGCGAGCGATCCGTTGCGGCTGAGCTGCGGGCGATAGATCGACGGTGCGGCGAGTGAGTCGCCTGCGAGGACGGCGATGACGACCGCGCAGGCCGCGAGCAGGAGGATGCGAAAGAGCGGCTTCATGCTACTGCCTTTGCGCAGGATCGGCGCGGCCGAAGCGCATTGGCGCTTCGACGATGCGGGGTGGACGGCCGTAGGTGACGGACATCGCGACGCCGCTCAGGGATTCGTCGGTGATGAGCTGGAGGACGGCCTCGGCGATCGATTCCGGCGCGATGAGGGGGATGCTCTTGAGGAAGGCGTCGCGCTGGGTGATCTCCTCCGGCGTGAGGTTGCGGTCGACCTGGCGGACCATAGGTGTATCGACGACGCCGGGGCAAACGCAGTTCACGCGAATATTGTCGCGCGCTTTCAAGAATTCGAGGGAACGAGTGAAACCGACGACGCCGTGCTTGGCAGCGGCGTAGATCGGGTCCGGGAGATAGGCCATCAGACCGGCAATGGAAGCGGTGTTGACGACGACGCCTCCGCCGCGACGCTGCAGGGCGGGGACAGCCGCTTGCGTGCCGGCGATCACTGCCCAGAGGTCGATCTCAAGAGTGCGGAGCCAGTCTTCTTCGTGTGCCTCGGGGAAGATTGGGCGCGGGGTGCCGACGCCGGCGTTGTTGTAGATGATGTCGAGCCCGCCGTAAGTCTTCTCGGCGTGGGCGATGAGCGAGTCGAGGCCGGCGCGGTCACGGACGTCGACTTTGTAGAACGACGCTTTGCCGCCGGCGTTTTCGATCTGCGAGACGGTCTCGCGACCGCCGTCTTCGTTCATGTCGGCGACGACGATGCTGGCGCCCGCATTCGCGAGGGCGATAGAGGTGGCACGACCGATGCCTGAGCCTCCGCCGGTGACGATAGCGACTTTTCCGTTGGGGTCCATTGTGTGCTCCTTCGCCGCGTAGTCTACAAGCGTGAGGGCGCGCGCGGAAGTTGCAGGGCGGTGCTTCGGCGCGCCTATAATGCGTCTCTAGTAACCATAATGACCCCGCCTCGACTCCTTGCGCTCATTCTCATCACCTTTGTCTTCGCCGGAGCGTTGTACGCCCTGGTCGGTTGGCCTTTCGGCGGCGATGAGAGCTCGGCGGCTTCTCACCCGTTTGCCGTTGAGGGAGTGACAGAGACGCCGAAGCCGGCTGATCCCGGCGCTACGGACGTGCCGCGCGAGCCAGAAGCGGGCGACAACTGCGGGCCCGCTGCGGACGGGTCGTTCATGTCGGCGAACCAGATCGTGTCGTATTACGGGAATCCGTACGCGACGCAGCTCGGCATCCTCGGTCAGCATGAGCCGGAGGAGCTGGCCTCGATGCTGAAGCAGCGGGCGCACGACCTTGACGGGCTCAACGGCTTCCGCGGCGTGCAGCCAGCGTTTCACATTGTGTACGAGACGGCTCAGCCGGAGCCGCGAGACAACGGCCTCTACCTGCAGTACGTGGACGACGCGACCATGCAAACGTACTTCGACATCGCCTGCCGGGAGGGGTTTTTCGTGTTCTTGGACCTGCAGATTGGGCGCAGCGACGTCGAGACGGAGATCCGCAAGGTATTCCCGTACCTCAAGGCTTCCAACGTCCACGTCGCGATCGATCCGGAGTTCACGATGGGGCCGGGTGAGGTGCCGGGGCAGGTGATCGGGCACGTCGACGCGGCGCAGATCAACGCGGCGGAGCGGGTGTTGGAGGACTTCGCGGTGCAGAACGGCCTGCCGTCCAAGGTCCTGATCGTGCACCAGTTCGACGAGGCGATGATCACGGACCCGGAGAACATTGCGAGCTTCCCGCACGTGCAACTGGTCATCGATATGGACGGGTTCGGGCCGAAGGAGACGAAGATCCGCAAGTTCGGGACGTTCGCGGAGCAGGCCCAACACTCAGGCCTGAAGATCTTCTACAAGCAGGACGACCCGGTGCTGACGGACGAAGAAGTGCAGAGGCTCGACCCGGACGTGATCATTTACCAGTAGACAAAGGAGGAGTCCGCGACAGACTCCTCCAGCTCATGCCCATTTGATTGCGACGATTGTAGCACTGCAGGGTCTTGGTTAACGCGCGGCGAACTGTCGGCGCGGCAGTACCCCTTTGTTACATAACTGTAACCGCCCTCTCACGCAAGAGAGATTGTAGGGGGAGTATTCTGAGAGCGACTGAGGGACCGCACAAGGAGGTCGCGAATTGTCACCCCAACAATCGCCTCGATCCCGCCCCCAGGGACGAAAGCCCCGCCCCGCGGAGTTCCGGCAGAACAAGACCCTGACGATCCGGTCCGAATACCACTACGAGCGCGCCATCTTCACCCGCGTCCCGCGCGACTACTTTAGCCCCTACACAGTCCGCCAGTAAGCGCACCCGGAGCAGCCAAGAAAGCCCGCCACCCTCCCCGCGGGTACCCGTTTGTCCCGGCGCTTTCGATATTTCCGCTCATCCTGAGGCCGGCGTGGCCGGAATCGGAGGATATAATCCCGTCATCACTCGCCGGGGGAGGAACCGAAATGGAAGTGCCGCTGCTGATCAACGACTTTTTGCGCAGGGCGGCGAAGCTCTATCCCGATAAGACGGCGATTATCGACGGCGAGCGGCGCTACACGTACCGGCAATTTCGGGGTCGAGTCAACCAGCTCGGGCACGCGCTGCTTTCGCTTGGGATCGCGAAGGGCGACCGGGTGTGTATCCTCAGCCCGAACTCGCACTTCTTTCTCGAGGCGTACTACGGCGTCACGCAGATCGGCGCGATCCTCGTCCCGTTGAACTACCGCCTGACGGCGGCTGACCACGAGTACATCATCAACCACGCCGGCGTCGAGTTGGTGCTGGTTGATCACGAATACACGTCGCTGGTCGACCAAATCCGGCCGCAGCTCCGCACCGTCAACCACTGGATCGCAGCGGGGGATGAGATCGATGCACCGGGTGGCTGGACGTCGTGGGAGAAGCTGATCGCCGGGCAGCCGACCACGGCGACGCCGCACGTCGAGCAGGATGAGAACGACACGACGTCGATCAACTACACGTCGGGCACGACGGCTCGGCCGAAAGGTGTGATGCTGACGCACCGCAACTGCTACATCAACGCGTACAACTTCATCGCGCACCTGGAGATCCGGCACGACGACGTGGAGCTGTGGACGCTGCCGATGTTCCACGCCAACGGCTGGGGCGGGCCGTTCGCGCTGACGGCGATGGGCGCGACGCACGTAGTCCTGCGAGCGGTCGACGCCGCCAGGATCCACCAGCTGATCGAGGACGAGGGAGTGACGTTTGCCTGCATGGCACCGGCCGTCCTCAGCGCGATCCTCAACTACACCGAGCGCGAAAAGCACAAGTTCTGCACGAAGCCGCGGTTCACTGTTGCGGGCGCCCCGCCGCCCGCCGCGTTCATCAAGCGCCTGGAGGAGGAGCTGGGCTGGACGTTCATCCAGATATACGGCCTCACGGAGACGGCGCCGATCCTCACCGTGTCGACGCCGGACTATTACACCCACCCAACGGAGTATGGCGACCGGGCGCGGGCGGGTGTGGAGGCGATCGGCGTGGATATCCAGGTGCTGGACGATAGCGGGAATCCGGTGCCGCAGGACAACAACTCGATCGGCGAGGTGTGTGCGAGGTCTAACGTTGTGCTGAAGGGCTACTGGGAGCAGCCGGATGAGACGGCGAAGGCGATCTACGACGGCTACTTCCACAGCGGCGACCTCGCCGTTTGGGACGAGTTCGGCAGCGTGAACATCGTCGACCGGAAGAAGGACGTCATCATCTCCGGGGGCGAGAACATCTCGTCCCTCGAGGTGGAGGAGATGCTCTACCGGCATCCCGCCGTGATGGAGGCCGCGGTGGTGGCGCGCCCCCACGCGACGTGGGGCGAGACGCCCTGCGCCTTCGTCACCCTCAAGCCCGACGCCG
>JBGPBZ010000080.1:0-10949 GCA_041481535.1 Dehalococcoidia bacterium
ATTATCTGATGGACGAAGGCGACCAACGCGTCAAGGACAGCTTCGGCCCGAACTACCCGCGCATGGTGGAGCTGAAGAACAAGTACGACCCGACGAACCTCTTCTGCTTCAACCAGAACATCAAGCCAACGGTGTGAGCAGCTGACCAGCCGCAAGCCCTCCGCCACACACGCCTACGCCAAAGCCGGCGTCGACATCGACGCCGCGGAGGCGCTCGTCAGCCGCTTCGCTGAGCTGGCGAAGTCGGCGCGCCGGCCGGAAGTGCTCGCGGACGTTGGCCCCTTCGCCGGGCTGTTCAAGCTGGGCTCGTATCGAGAGCCCGTCCTCGTCGCCAGCACTGACAGTGTCGGCACGAAGGTCAAGCTTGCCGCGCTGGCCGGACGCTACGACAGCGTCGGCCATGACATCGTCAACCACTGCGTCAACGACATCCTCACGTCGGGCGCAGAGCCGCTCTTCTTCCTCGACTACATCGGCAACTGCGGGCTCACCGACGACGCTAAGGCTGACATCGTCCGCGGTTGCGTCGAGGCCTGTCGCGCCGCTGGCTGCTCGCTCCTCGGCGGCGAGACTGCCGACATGCCCGGCACCTATCGTGACGGCGACTTCGATCTCGTCGGCTTCGTCGTCGGCGTTGTTGAGAGAGACGCCGTCATCGACGGCTCCGCGATACGTGAGGGCGACGTTCTTCTCGCGCTGCCATCTGTCGGTCTGCATACCAACGGCTACTCGCTCGTCCGCAAGATCTTCCGCATCGGCCTCGACGAAGACCCCGCCACCGAGCGCGATCGCCTGAACGCCAGCTACCCAGGCCTCGAAGGCACGCTTGCCGATGCGCTTCTCGTCCCGCACCGCTGCTATCTGAACGACCTGCGCCCAGTGCTGGGCAACCTGCACGGGATTGCCCACATCACCGGCGGTGGCATTCCCGGCAACGTCCCGCGCGTCCTGCCCGAAGGCCGCGCCGCCGTCATCGACGGCAAGTCCTGGCACGTCCCCGCCGTCTTCCGCCTGATCCAGGAACAGGGCGCCATCGACGACGAAGAGATGTTCCGCGCCTTCAACATGGGCGTCGGCATCGTCCTCGCCGTCGCTCCCTCCGAGGCGGCCGAAGTGCAGTCCAAGCTGCCGGATTCCTGGGTGATCGGTGAAGTCACGTCCGGCGACGGAGTAATCTGGAGGTAGAATGGGAACTGTGCTAGTTAAGCTAAAGGTCTCAAACGCCGAGAATGGTAATGAGCCTGTGATCATTGAGGATGCCGTCGTTGATACGGGCTCAATTCACACAGTGCTGACGCGCGAGATAGCAACTCGGTTGGCTCTGCCAAAGATGACAAGCATGGACGTTTGGACTGCCGCCGGAGCAGCACGCCTCGAAAGTTCATATGCTTTCGTCGAGTTGCAGGGTAGGTCAATGATGCTGCCGCTGTTGGTTAACGACATCATCCCGCAGACAATCGTTGGAGTGACACTTCTCGAGTGGCTAGGGTTCGAAATCGATCCCGTCCGCAAAGTTATCCGCGAAACCGACATCCTCCTTCTCTAGCCATGCCCAGATACCGCATCTTCTACGCAGAGCACGGCCCCGCCGACGACGACTCACTCACCGTCGCGCCCGAGCCTACCGCCTTCGCTCTCTCCGACAACGGTGACGACGCCGAAGAGGAAAGCGAGTGGGAGGAAAGCTACGAAGCCGTCAACGCTGAAGGCGCGCTGGCGGGCTTCTTCGCTGATCACGCGCCGGACAGCTCCAACATTGCCCGGGTCGAGGAAGACGGGAACACAAGCCCCGTCGGTGGCGGCTTCGATCCCGACCGCACGTACATCTGGGTCGAGGACGGATCGCTCATGGAGTACCAGGGCATCCAGGAAGCAACGCCCGGCACCGTCTCCTGCCCGCTCTGCGACGGCACCGGCGAAGTAGACGAAGCTGTCGCTGAAGAGTACGCCGAATCGCTCGGCAACGACGGCGCATGACCCGCCGCATCGCCATCCTCGCGCCCTTCGACAAGACCGGCCTCGATGACCTCGCCCGCGGCCTCTCGCAGCTCAGCTTCGAGATCTACTCCACCGCGGGCACGGCGCGATTCCTTGCGAACGCCGGCGTTGACGTGAAGTCTATCTCTGAGCTAACCGGCTTCCCGGAAATTCTCGACGGGCGAGTGAAAACGCTGCACCCGGCCGTCCACGGCGGCATCCTCGCGCGGCGCGACAAGCCGGAGCACCTCGCAGAGATCGAGCGCAACTCCATCGCGCCGATCGATCTCGTCGCCGTCAATTTGTACCCGTTCCGCGAGACCATCGCGCGTGCCGACGTCACGATGGAGATGGCGCTGGAGAACATCGATATCGGCGGCCCCACGATGATCCGGGCCTCTGCCAAGAACCACCCGTGGGTACTCACTCTCGTCGACCCGGCTGACTACAGCGCCGCGCTCGAGCAACTGCGCGCCGGTGATGTGCCGATCGATTACCGTCAGCAGCTCGCCGCGAAAGCGTTCCAGCACGTAGCGGCCTACGACACGATGATCGCCGGCTACCTGCGCGACGAGGCTGAGTTCCCGCAAGAGCTCACGGTCGGCCTCCAGAAAGTGGCGCAGACCCGGTACGGCGAGAACCCGCACCAGCGTGGCGCCGTCTACCGCGACCCGACGCCAGGCGCGCCGCAGGGCATCGCCGACGCCGAGAAGCTGCACGGCATGGACATGTCTTACCTCAACTACTTCGACTCCGACGCCGCCTGGCGCTGCGCAATCGACTTCGACGACCCGGCTGTCGTCATCGTGAAGCACGCCACGCCTTGCGGGATCGCCGTCGCGGGCGATGTCGCAACCGCCTATCAGCGCGCCTACGACTCCGACACAATCTCGCCGTTCGGCGGCATCATCGCCGTCAATCGCGAAGTTACCTGGGACATGACGGAGGCGATGAAGGGCAAGCGCTACGACATCATCGTTGCGCCCGGCTACGAAGACCGCGCCCTTGAACGCCTGCAGAAGCGCAAAGACCTCCGCATCCTGCGCATGCCGGCGGACCCACGTAGGGACAGAGCTTCAGCTCTGTCAAAGGGGCGGAGTGGCGGGGCGAACACGCTCGAGTACCGCTCGATCCTCGGCGGCGTGCTCGTGCAAACGCCGGACACTCTCCGCGGCGACGACGTCGAGCTGCGAGCCGTCACCAGGCGCGCGCCGACTGACGCCGAGATCGCCGAACTGCGCTTCGCCTGGACGTGTGTCAAGCACGTGAAGTCGAACGGCGTTGTCATCGCCAGAGATCGCGCCACGATCGGCATCGGCGCCGGGCAGCCGAACCGCCTCTGGCCCACGAACCAGGCGATCGAGCGCGCGGGCGACCGCATCACCGGCTCCGTCCTCGCCTCCGACGCCTTCTTCCCCTTCGCGAAGGGCGACGCCGTCGAGGCTGCCTGCCAGGCCGGCGTCACCGCCATCATCCAACCGGGTGGCGGCAACCGCGACGAAGAAGCCATCGAAGTCTGCGACCAGTACGGCGTGGCGATGGTCTTCACCGGCGCGCGCGCGTTCCGCCACTAATCGCGCTTGACATCTTCCGGAACTTAACCAATAATGCGCCCATCAATAGGGGGTGCGGCCGATCTGCCTTTGTCGGCTTCAGTGCTTTGGAACTTTGCCGGCCTCACTATGAGTTGAGTCCGGCCTTTTTTTCTTGCGCGGTCGGTCAGAGGGAGAACCGGCGATGAGATTCCTCATGTGGATGACCAGGGTCATCGTTCTATTGGCCGTGATTGCTCTTTTCACGGGCGTGGCTATCGACTCCAGGGCGAGTGTCTACGCGGAACCGCTGCCACCATGCACGGTGACGATCAACAAGGTTAGCCCGGCCGACGCGACGATGAACGTGGCCCAGCTGGCGCAGTTCAAAGCCCAGGTCTTCTCTGGCGGCGGATCACCGGTGACCTTCCAGTGGTCTGTCGATGGGGACATCCTCAAAGACTACGAGGACCGCTCCAGAACTCCTGGGGCTCCTGACCTCTACCGCAGCGGCTTCAAGCCGACTCCCATGGGCGCCGCTGACTTCAAAAGCCAGACGATTCAGTTCTACTGGGGGCCCGATCCGACTCAGATCGACCCGCTCGCCGCAGGCCCCGTGGCTCGCCATGTCAGGGTTACGGTAACGGCGGGCACGCAGAGTTGCGCGGACGACAAAGCGTTCAATGTTGAACGAAATAATACCGACCCGCGGCGCGATGCGGAGCACTGGTACACCTCCAACCACCCCGATTCCGTAGGTTCCCCGGGCCGCGTGCTTGGCGAGCACGCCGGATGGCATAACGACTGGATGTTCTGGATGGGCCCCCCCCCGCCAAACGCTAAGTTGTACAACGGAAACTACTTCTTCATGTTTCATCGTATGTACATCGCCACGTTCAATTCTTGGCGGATTCGATTCGGTTACCCGCCGATCGGCGCCTCCTACGACCCGAACACGCCGATTCCGACGGGCGTGGACGTCGATCACATCCGAACCGGCTGCCCCGGCCCTCTACCTGCAATGCCGTGCCCTGCAGGGACGAACCCCGGCCAGCTCAAGCCGAGTTGGTTTACCGCAGCAGGGTCGGCTGCCACCCGAACGCCAAACGGGGATCCATGTGACACGTTAATCGGCGGAGAGAGGAAGCTCAAAGACTTCCCCGCAGACCAGAAGCTGCTCGGCTGCGCGGTGACCGACAATTGGCACAATGATGTCCATATGGCGATCGGGGGGGACATGACTGACGCTAGCGTGGCTCCGGCTGACCCCATCTTCTGGCGCTGGCACAAATTCGTCGACCAGATCTCGAAAGACCGAAGTGGGAGTTGTTTGTTTTGTATAAACCCCAAAGTTCCCCTCATCGAGTCCATGTCTCCGGCACCCTTCTACCAGTGGGTGACCTCGTTGCCATTGATCGAGCTCACGTTCGACAATCCCGTGAGCGGGGTAAGCGCGGGCGATATCATCGTGAACAGCTCTCCAGCGACGCTCGTGACCGGATCGGGCGCTGGACCGTACGTCTTCACCGGGTTCGAGGCACCCGCTCTGGGCAATGTTAGCGTCGCCCTGGTGCCCGGTTCGATAGTTGGCCCGCCCGCAGATGACGAGGACATTGCCGGCGTCGCGGCGCTAGCGGACGAATGGACTTACGACCTGCTCGATCCAGGTGGTTCCGCGGCAGGTGACACGCTAACTGTGAGTGAGAAGATGCTGTTCAACCTCAATCCAACGCGGGCAGATTCGTTCGAAGACGGTATCCCAGACGGGTGGAAGCTTGCTTATCCGTGCACGGCGGCCCTTGTCTACATGAATGTTGACATGCCCATGGACATGGCGGGGAATATGCTTCCGCCAATCACGGATCCCGATGCCGCCACGATCCACACAGCCTTTCAGCTCGGGACTAACCCTTGTCCGCCTGTTGGCGGAGTTACCGACCTCGCGCTTGGTACCAGCGGAGACTCGTTGGCCACCGACTATGTCGCTTACGTCGGGCTTGCGTTCGGCGCTGCGGTTCTGGCCGCCGCCGGCTGGTTCGCGAGGAGGCGGTGGGTGAAGTAGCGCGCGGGACTACAGAACCAGCGGAGTCGCCAGCCGTCATCTCGACGCCATCAGTTTTGCGCACCTTTTGAGGTCGCATTAAACACGCCTTTAATCCCCTTGACGCTCCCATAGGCCAGTGCTAGCCTTCGGATTGCAAAAGGCTTCACAAAGTAGGGCGAGGCGGGTATACGAATTTGGGCGTCATCGCGGTCTTTCTGGCCAACTTCTGGGACATCTTCGACATCCTCAAGCCGAGTAGCTGGTTCCGCGAGGTGCCGGAGGGGATGGAGTTCCTGGCGGTGCTGCTCACAATCCTGGGCTCGCTGACAATCATGGTTCTGCTTGGCAAGTGGTGGGAGCGCTAGGCTGCAATGGCCGTAGTAGAAGAGCCAGGAAAACCACGTAACTGGCGCGAACGCATCGGGGTCATGCAAGACCGCGTATACGACGCTCTCTTCCACAACTACGTCTGGCAATCGATCTTCCGTTCCGGCTACCCTAACACCCCGCGCAACCAGATGCTCGTCGTCGCGACGAACGTCTTCCTTCACCTCCACCCCACGCGCATCCACAAGACGCACGTCAAGATCACCCACACCTACTGTCTGGGCGGCCTAACGTTCTTCATGTTTCTCGTGCTCACGGTTACGGGCGTGTTGCTCATGTTCTACTATGTGCCCTCCACCAACGAGGCGTACCAGAACGTCGCCGCGCTTGAGACCAACGTGAAGTTCGGCATGCTCATGCGCAACATGCACCGCTGGTGCGCCCACGCCATGGTCATCCTCGTCTTCCTGCACATGATGCGCGTCTTCTACACCGGCGCCTACAAGCCCCCGCGCGAGTTCAACTGGGTCGTCGGCGTGATCCTGCTCGTGCTCACGCTGGTGCTCAGCTTCACCGGCTACCTGCTGCCCTGGGACCAGCTCGCTCTCTGGGCGATCACGGTCGGCCACGGCATCGGCGGATCGGCCCCGTACTTTGGTGATGAGACACAGCTCATCGTCTTCGGTGGCTACGAGATCGGCCCTAACGCTCTCATTCGCTTCTACACGCTGCACGTCATCGCACTGCCGCTGATCGCGTCGATCTTCATGGCCGTGCATTTCTGGCGCATCCGCCGCGACGGCGGGATGGCGAGGCCGCTCTAGGAGCTCGATCGCATGGCTATCGAGTCCCCAGCAGTCCCAACGAAGGCCCGGCCCAGGCCAAAGCGCGAGCGCGAGGAGGAGGTCCTCGTCTGGCCCGACCTCGTCTTCGTCGAGTTCATCGCCGCCGTCCTTTTCACGATCACCTTCCTGATCCTCTCGACGATGATCAACGCGCCGCTCCTCAATCGCGCCAACCCGGACGTCACGCCGAACCCCTCCAAGGCGCCGTGGTACTTCCTGAACCTGCAGGAGTTGCTGCTGCACATGGACAAGGCCTGGGCCGGCGTCCTCCTCCCAACTATCGCCCTCGGGTTCTTCGCCGCCATCCCCTACCTTGACCGCAGCCGCGAAGGCCAGGGCGTCTGGTTCGGCACCAAGTATGCCGGTCGGCTAGCCCTCATTACCGTCCTCTACGCAGTCGTCGTCTCCGCGGGCCTTGTCGTCATCGACGCAGGCGACCGTACCCATACCGAGTACTTCACCCGTTGGATCCCCAGCTGCTCGGCTGACGTCGTCGCCGGAAAGGCCCACGCGAAAACGCCGTGTCTTACGGACGCTGATCCGGAAAACCACACCGGCCTCGCCGGCACCGCCGAACTTAACTCGCGGCTAAAGTTTGCGGTGCCCTTCCCCGCCATCCTCGGCATCCATGACAATTGGGTGGATTGGCCCCAGGACGTCTCCAACATCCCCGTTCCATTCAACAGCATCTGCTTCCAATGGCACGGCCAGCACTTATGGTGTGATATGCACATCAACCTGGGTGCGACGATGACACAGCAGGTCATACCTCTGGGCACGATCGCCTTCTTTACTGTGGCCATCGTCTACGTCCTCTTCCGCGTCGGATGGTTGCGTACCAAGCGTGACCTCTTCATCGTCATGTTCACGGGCGTCATGACCGCTTACCTTGTCTTATCAATGGTCGGCAGCTTCTTCCGCGGCCAGGGCCAGGCCCTGATCTGGCCGTGGGAGATCAAGGTCGACCCGGGCTAGGCCGAAGAGAGTGAATCGCAGTGGCTGATACAGAAACGACACCGCCGGCAGCCGCGCCGCAACCCGCGCGCGCGATCGCCGTCGACACGCCCGTCGCCAGGCCCGTCGCAAGGCGGGACGTCATCACACGCCGTGTGTTCCTGCTGGGCGGGTTCTGGAGCGCGTTCGGTCTGGCGCTCGTCGGCATCGCCGGCGGTCCACTGGACTTCATGTGGCCGCGCCACCTCAAAGGCTTCGGCGGCCCTATCACCGTCGGCCCTGACCTCGTTCCGGCCGAAGGTGCGGACCCAATCCACATCTTCGGCGGCAAGTTCTGGCTGCTCAACCGCAAGGCCGGCCCCAGCATCGCCGGAGACGATTCCCCTGGCGGGCTGATCGCGCTCTACCACAAGTGCCCGCACCTCGGCTGCACTGTCCCCTGGCGACCGGACTTCACGTTCGACAACCGCAAGGGGTGGTTCCGCTGCCCCTGTCATGGCTCCACCTATACCGCGGACGGCGGCGTGAAAGTGTTCGGCCCGGCGCCGCGCCCCATGGACGTCTTCCCGATCACCGTCGAAGCGGACAAGAGTCTGACCGTGCTCACCGGCCGCGCCTACGAGGGCAGCGGCAATCAGCACAACCCCGCCCGCACCATCCCCTACGAGCCCGGCCAGAAGACGCCGCCCAAGATCACATGAGCCGCGCCCAAGAACTTTCAATGATATGAACACTTACAAGCAGATCAACATAATCATCGGGCTGCTCTTCGTCGGGCTTGTCGGCACGTTCCTCTACTACATGTTCGACAGCGGCTACAGCATCGCCGGCATCGACTTTGGCAACCGCCAGGCCGTCGCCTCCGCCCGTCAGGAAGAGGACAACGCCAAGCGCGGTGGTGCGCTCTTCGCCCGCTACTGTCGCGCCTGCCATGGCCTCACCGGCGAAGGCGCGCTGGAGCGCACCGGCCTGCCCGGAGCGCCGCTCAACGTCGATGCCAACCGCCCGCCCGCGCTCGCCGTCTCCAAGCTCGACGCTCGCGTGCAACGGCTCACCGATACGATTCACTGCGGCCGCATCGGCACGCGCATGCCACCGTGGTCGATCCCCGAGGGCGGCGCGCTCAATGACTTCCAAATCTTTCAGCTGGTCACCTTGATCACCAGCCAGTTCTCGGTGGAGGGCTGGGACAACGCTGTCGAGCAGGGCAATCACACGGACCTTTTCAATCCGGCGAAGTTCCTCGCGGGAGACGTCAGCAAAGACGACACCACCATCAAGCTGAACGACGTCTCGACGATGGCCATCGACGACACCATTCGCATCGGCCTCGACGCACCCGGCGAGCCTTACGAGCTCATGAAGATCACCGCCGTCGACAAAGACACGAACACACTCACCGTCGCGCGCGGCCCGGACGTCCCCTGGCAGCCCGACGCGCCGGAGAACGGCTCGATCGGCTCCGATCCGCTCGCGCACAAGTCTGGTGACGAGATCTACGTCGGGCCGCAGGCGCCGGGTACTACGATTACGGGCGGTGGCGATGCAGATGCACCCTGCGGACAGGCCAAGGCCGCGCCAGCAGCCGCACCCCAAAAGGCGGCGCTCGCCGATGGCGCTACGATTGAGTTGGGAGACAACTTCTTCAAGCTCGACGACAAACAGAACCCCGAGTTCGATGTCACCGCCGGCGCACCAGTCAGCGCCACGCTCAACAACACCGGCGCCGCTCTGCACGACATGCACATCGACGGCGTCGACAAGAAGTTCGACTCCGCCGACGACATCATCTCGAATCCGGACGCGATCCCGGGCGGCACAACCGCCACCATCGCGATCGACCTCCCGGCCGGCACTTACAACTACAAGTGCGACTTCCACCCTGACGCGATGAAGGGCACAATCGTCGTCCAGTAAGCCCTGTCATCTCGACCGGCCCCAGCAGGACCACGTCTTCGCTCGCTGACACCGCTCCCAACTAGTGTCACGCCGCGCAGACCCACGCGAGCGGAGAGACCTGGCCTCCCCTCCAGCATCACTCAGCCGCGGCAATCAGCAACACATCGCGAACTAGCTGGAGGAGCGAGGGCGCTCGCCCACCATCCGCCCGCGATGCGCACCCAACACCACCGCTCGTTATACTGTTGTCCGATGCGCCAGCTCGCCGCTCTCCTCCTCTGCGCGCTCTTCTTCGCCGCCCTCGTCGCCTGTAGCAGCGATGACAAATCGGTCCCCACGGCCGAGCCCACCGTTCAGATCACCGCCGGTCCCATCGCACCTGCGCTTCAGCCCGCGCCGGCGCAGACGTTGAACGCCGAGTCTATCGAGCCGCAGGACGGCGTTATCGAAATCACCGCCTCCGGCCAGAAGTTCACCCAGAACTTCCTGCGTATGCCCGCCGCCAACGAAAGCATCACGATCCGCCTCACCAACAACGACAACGTTCCGCACAGCCTGCGCATCGCCGGTCTCGACGGCCGCTTCGACACTGAGGACGACGCCGTCGCCAACCCTGTGCAGATCGATGGCGGCGGCGTCGGCGAGCTCACCTTCGCCCCCCAGGCAGACGGCGCCTATACTTTCCGCTGCGACTTCCACCCGGCAACCATGGGTGGCCAGATCATCGTCGGATCCGCCACCCCCGGCAGCGGTCCGTCCAGCTCAGTCGAGACTCCCAGCCCCGAAACCTCCTTCCCGCCAGAAGGCGAAACCGAAACACCCGCGCCCTAGCGGTCTACGAGCCGGCACCTCACTCCTGCGGAGCCGCGGCCGCCAAGCGATATCCTGCGGCGCCACGCATCAGCGAATACGCCCGCCCGGCCACGCGGCATCCGTTAATCCGTTCTGGCGGAGCCCATCCGTTGACAGTCACGGCTCCGCACATCTCACACGCCCGCCTTACACCGGAGTCTGCCGAATCCCCTTCTCAGCAAGGCGCGGTGGAACCAACTCACTGCTTCAAGTTGAGGCTCCATCTGTAAGCGGCGTCGCTCTGACAACCGGCGCGCAATCGATCTGCGCACAAAGCGCAAGTGAAGGGACCGCAGGCCCATACCGGGGGATCCGGGGGTGTCCCCCGGATCTCTCTTTCTCCTTTGGTGTGGGGTGGGGCGGGGTGCGACCGCTCGATCGATAAGTTGACGCCTTCTTCAAAGCGCGGTCCTCGGACCGGCTTCGGCGCATACTGCCCACGCCGCTCGGAACATCAGAGACAATCACGCGCAAGTGAAGGGGCCGCAGGCCCCTACTGGGGGTTCCGGGGGTGTCCCC
>JBGPBZ010000081.1:0-10911 GCA_041481535.1 Dehalococcoidia bacterium
CGGGGCACCATCACCATCGCGATGGGCTTCTACACGATGAACGCGAGCACGCTGTCGTTGGCATCAAGCGGATCGCAGTCGTACTCGTGGAGCCACACGTCGAACGAGAGCACGGCAAGCTACCCAGGCGCTAAGGAGCTTACGGTCTCTCTGGCCGCTAACATTACGCCAGGAAACTGGTGGTTCGGCTCGTACTTCCGGTCGAGCAATGGCGGCACATCCGAGGGATCTCTCGGCATCACCGGTCTAGGGGCGATCCTACAGACCACCTGGAGCGGCCCGTGGGGCGCCGCGACGAACTCCACGAATCGACTGATGGACGGGCTCGGTCCGTATTCCGCCAGCACGGCAGCCATCATGGCTAGTGCCGCAATCTCCGACATCGACTATAGTGCCCAGATCCGCATGCCATGGTTCGCACTGAGGGCCACCTCGTAATGGAAAGAATCGCCGCGCTTCAGCAGGGATACTCTGCGCCGCACGGACTGCACGCCGTGCCCGAGCCGGGCACGGTCATGCTCTCGGCTGCTGCCGCTGTCGACGCGCTCCGTCCGCTCGGCTTCGAGCGGGTGTCCCTAGTCGAGGGCTCCACGTACCGCGACTGCTCCACGGTGATCGTCATCCCGACTCGTGGCATGATCTCGCACCGCGTCGTCGCGTCCTGGCAAAACCTGATGGCGCCAATGAACCAAAAGCGGGCCATCCTGTTCGCTCAGGGTGAAGAGGTCGGACACGCCTACAACCGGATGATCGAGAACATCCTCGCAGATCCGACGCTGAGCACGTGGCGCTACGTGCTCACGCTCGAGGACGACAACCTCGTGCCGGCCGACGCGCACATCCGGCTTCTCGAGTCGATCGAGTGGGCGAAGCACGACGCGATGGCGGGGCTCTACTTCACGAAGGGCCCCCTGAACATGCCGATGGCGTACGGAGATCCCGAGGAATTCTCCCGTACCGGCGTACTCGAGTTCAAACCGCGCGATGTGCGACAGGCGATCGAGCGCGGGCAGATCATGGAGGTGAACGGCGTCGCAATGGGGTGCACGCTCTGGCGGATGGATCTATTTCGTGAACTGAAGCCGCCGTGGTTCGTGACGGTGGGCGACGTGATCCCGGAGAAGGGACCGTGTGCCTTTACGCAAGATTTGTGGTTCTCGGAGCGCGCCCGTCGCGTAGGCAAGCGCTTCGGGGTCGACATGCGCGTCCACGTAGGGCACCTCGACGTGGAGACGGGTCTAGTTTACTGAGGGAGAACTACAATGACAGAACCAGCTCTTGCCCTTGCGGCACCGACACTTCCCGTGAAGCTCGATCTCGGCTGCGGGCAGAGCCCCAAGGAAGGCTTCGAAGGCGTCGATCTGCACGCCCCCGACGTGAAATACCGGGTCGACCTATGGAAGTTCCCGTTTCCATGGGAGGACAACTCGGTCGACGAATTGTACTCGAGCCACTTCGTAGAACATTTGCCGGCACGGGAGGTCGAGATGCGGGACCTCGCGCGCAGTCCCGAAGACATGGCACTCGACCCGCACGGGGTGCTGTCATTAAGGCATGAACCCGCGCTCGGATTCGTCGGACAGGATTTTCTCTTTGCGTTCTTCGACGAGTGCTACCGGATTCTGAAGCCGAACGCCTCGATGCTCGTCGTCGTGCCGAACGCACGGAGCAACCGTGGCTTTCAGGATCCCACGCACCGCCGGTTTATCGTCGCCGAGACGTTCGGTTACCTGGCAAAAGACTGGCGCGAGGCGAATAAGCTCAACCACTACAACGTCCGATGCGACTTCGCCTCGAACATCACGCCGATCGTGCCGACCGAGCTGACTCTCCTCCATCCCGAGGCGCAGATGCGGCGGTTCAACGAGAGCTGGAACACGGTCCTGGACTGGCACGCGATTCTGATCGCCCGAAAGTGAGCCCACGATGAGTCGCTACGGAACGGTTACTGTCGCTAGCGTAGAATCCGTCATTACGCGCATCGTCGAAAGCGCGGATCCGACTGATCTGCAGGGTCGCGCGAACGCGGCAATCGCCGGGATCTATGCGATACCGGACGGCTATCGAGTGGTCGCGATCACGCTCTCGGGGGCGGGCGACGGGCACACGTTCACGGTGACGATTGAGGCCGGGCTTGTTATGGACATCACGGAGGGCGGCTTCGTTGTCGCCCCGACGGTCAGTTGTTACCTCGCGAGCGCGGCTGAGGCGTTGTTGATTGCCCGCGGAATGGCGACTCCGGCCCCCGCGAGCGGTACAATTGCGGACTCACAGTCGGCGGGCTCTTCGAAGGGCACCCGCTTCATGGGACTTCTCGTGAATGGCATGCCGAACGCCGGCACGGTCGGCCCAACGGGCTTCACGGGCCCGACTGGTCCGACGGGCCGCACTGGCGTGACAGGAGCGACCGGCGTGACCGGCTTTACTGGACCGACCGGTCCCACCGGAATTACCGGTGCAGCGAGCACGGTCACAGGCCCGACCGGAGATCCTGGAGGCCCCACTGGCCCGACCGGCGTCACTGGCCCTACCAACGGACCAACAGGCCCGACCGGCATCACTGGCAGGACGGGACCGACGGGGCCGACGGGGCCGACGGGCCCTACCGGTGCAGCGAGCACGGTCACTGGCCCGACCGGCATCACTGGCGCCAGCTTCACCGGTCAACTGCTCCTGACCGCCGCAGGGGGCTGGGCATCTCTCACGAACGGAGCGTCCGGTATCTCGCAAGTCGAGACGGTCACCAACCAGGTCAATAGCTTCTTCGTCGACTTTCTCACGGCAGTGCAGAGCTTCTTCGAGTGGGATGTACCCCTGCCGCTCGACTACAACGGCGGCACGGTCACAGCCGTATTCTACTGGCTCACGACGTCGGCCTCCGGCAACTCGGTCGTTTGGGGCATTCAGGGCCGCGCCTACGCTGATGCCGCCGTACTCGACCAGGCTTTCGGGGCCGCTGTCGAGGTGACTGACGCGAACAACGGCGCCGGAGACGTCAACATCAGCGCCACGACAGCAGCGGTGACACTGGCGGGCGCGCCGGCAGGTGGGCAGCACCTGCAGCTGCGCGTCTACCGACTCGGCTCAGGCGCGGACAACTTGGCAGCCACTGCGCGACTTCTCGAGGTGCGCGTCAACTACACGGTGGCGTAGGAATGGCACGCTATTGGGTAGGCGGCACAGCGAGCTGGGACGGCACGGCGGGCGCGAAATGGGCAACCGTGAGCGGCGGAGCCGGCGGAGCGGCCGAGCCGACGGCCACCGACGACGTCTTCTTCGATGGCGCCTCGGGTGCTGTTGTGGTGACGGTCGCGACCTCCGCACGGCCCTGTAGGAATCTCGACTTCACTGGATTCACCGGTACATTCACTGGCACGCTCGGCCTGGACATCTCGGGCAGCCTGACCATGGCGGCTGCCGCCACGATGACGTTCAGCTACACGGGCCCCATCTCGTTTCTAGCGACGGCGGCCAAGACGATTACGTCGCACGGCTATGTCTTCGGGTCTACGTTTCTGTTCAATGGCGCGGCAGGCACCTGGACGCTGCAAGATGCTTTCACGACCACGGATGTCGTGACGCACAGCCGAGGCACTTGGAACACGAACAGCAAGACTACCACGGTCGCCGGGCTCATCCTGGGCTCGGCTCTCACCCACACGTGGGCGCTAGGCAATTCCCTTTTCGAAGTGACGACGTCCGCTGGTATCTCGACCGTGTCCTCAACTGGTCTGACTGTCACGACGGGTGGCAGCTCCCGAATCAAGTTCAGCGGTGTAACTGCCCCGACGATATTCCAAGCGGGGGGCTTCACCTTCGATGATCTGGAATTCTCGGGCGGCACGGATACGTTGACAGTGAGCGTCAACCCAGTGTTCCGAGATGTTTTCCTGACTAACCCAAGCGCCACGTCCGTTTTCGCGTGGACTACCAATCCCACTATGCGGGACTTTGATTGCACCGGTTTCGCTGGTACTTGGGGAGTAGGAGGCGCAAACCCTAAGGTGACTCGTGACTTTATATTGGACGCAGGAATGACGGTACTGTTTGCCGGCTCGATGAGGTTCAACGGCACCGTTGGCACCCAGCAAGTGACTACTAATGGCGTTAACTGTAGCACCATGTCCTTTATCTTCGGTGCCTTTGGGGCAGCGTTCAAGATCAACGGGAATCTGACGTGCGGTGGTTTTCAACACTCGGCCGGGGCGGGCGCCCTCGACGCGAGCGGGATCACGATCGTGGCCAGTGCGTACAATCTCGGCATCGCCGGTGTGCTCGACTTCACGAATTCCACGGTGATCGCCACTGCTGCCACCAACGCTTGGATCAACGGCTCGGCCCTCCTGGTGACGACGGGATCCGAAGTCATCTTAAATAACGTTTCTGCGACAAATAAAACTTTCAACAACGCTGGAGGCGTTGCCTACAACAAGGTTTCATTTACTGGCGGCGGTACGGGGATCTTTACGGTCACCGGTGCTTTTCCCATCGACACGTTGACCTGGGCTCCAGGAATACATGTGAGCCCAGGGGCCAACACAATCAGAAAGCTCATCGCCGTCGGCACGGCGCTTCTGCCGATCACCGTTGGTGGCCCCGCGGCTATCCCGCCGGCTTTCACCTGCCCCGCGAATGACGTCGTTTGCGATTATCTCATTCTTTCGAACTGTGCCGTCGGTGGCGGGGCTCGTTGGTTTGCCGGCCGACACAGTGTAAACAACGGCAATAACTACGGCTGGCGGTTTACGGATCCGTATCGAGCGAATGCCTGCGCGATGCGGCCATTGGCCGCGTGAGCCCCCTACGGGGTCTGCTTGAGCAGTAGCGGCGCTGCCGGGGTCTGGGCAAAGTCAAAATCGTTTAGAAGATTGCCGAGTTCCGGCACGGCCTCTCTCACGGTTGGCCTCGGGTCGGGCTTGCCGTCTGTTTTCGGATCGAGCCGCGCGCCGCCGAGGAACAAATCCTCGGTGAGTTTGAGGTAGGCGTCGAAGCTGAGGACCTGCTTGTCGACGTAGCCGCGCTTCGCGTACGGGCTGATCACGATACCGGGCACTCGCAGGCCGTAGCCGTTCGCGTCGACCTTGGGGGGCGCGACGTGGTCGTAGAATCCACCCCAGTCGTCCCACGCCAAGAAGATCGCCGTCGTGGGCCAGTCGGGGCTCTGCATGAGCGCGTTGATGATTCCCGTGACGTACGCCTGTCCTGCGCTCACTGCGGCTGGTGGATGCTCGCTCACGGACTGGGTAGGTACAATCCACGCGACCGCCGGCAAGTGCCCCGCATTCGCGTCCTTGTAGAACTCCTCGAGCTTCACGATGTTGGCTTTGTTCGCGCTCGCGAAATATTGCAACGGGTTCCAGTGGCTGTAGACGGGTACGGTCAGCGGCATCGGCGGGCACATCGCCTCGCCCTGCTCGCAGTCCGGAGCGGTCCCCTCCGAGAGGTAGTAGCGCCACGAGACGTGCTTGCGGTCGAGTAGGTACGTGATGTCCGCCCACGGTCGATGCACCGGCGGTTGTCCGGGCTTGCCGTTCGGGATGCTGGTGCTCAGGTCAGTCACGCACGAGCCAGCGTCTTCGCTGGTGCATCGAGCAGACCACCCCGAGACCATGTAGAGGTGCTCCGGCAGCGACCAGGACACCGTCGTCTGGAAAAGGTGGTCCTGCAGCGTGAACTCGCGCGCGTATCGCCAGTAGTTCGGGATCTCGCGCTCGTCGTGGTAGCCCATGACGTCTAGCTTTCGCGCACCTGCGTTCATGCAGAGCACGTCGTCCCGAGCGCACCCGAGATTAGCCGGCATTTCTGCGCGGATCAGGAACCCGTCCATCTTGCCTCCGGCGATGTCACCGAGCGCGTCGGCGTACGTGTGGCCGGAACCAGAATTGATATCGGCGGCGTCGTGGTACGGCTCGACACACTTGAAAGAGAGCGGATCGTACACGCACGCACCGGCAGGGATCCCATCGGCGCCAGGGAAAGTGCCGAAATAGTGATCGAAGGAGCGATTCTCCTGCATGATAATCACGACATGCTTGATCCGCCCGCGAGCGAGTTCGAGCTGCGTCGGGACAGGGAGAGCAGGACCTGAGTCGACCGCTGGAACGCGCGCAGCGTCGGTCTTCGGGGCAGCGTCGCGCCCAGCGGGTGAGTCGGTAGCCCCGGTGCAGGCCACGATGCCGAGAGCGAGAGGTAGAGCTACGAGGCGCATCAGAACACCACCGCCCCTCCCAGCGTCGTCGGCACACCGACGCCGTCTTGGTCATCGCCCTCGAGTTCCGCGAGGGTCAGGCACGCGCCGACCGGGCCCCGCATCGCGTAGACTCGAAGCGAGAGGTCAGCGGCCTCACCGCCCGGAAGCCCGCGCGGGACCGCCACGACCGCGGCGGACACGGAGAGAGGGCCGAGAGGGATGGCTACCGGCGCGGGACGCTCAGCAGCGAGAGAAAGCATGAGGAGCAGGTTGTGCATAAAACGGCTGCCTTTTCAAGGGGTGGGCTAGCACAGCTAGCTTAGCTAGCCATCAGACGGCTCTCTGCGCCAGGGTATTCAAGCCGCCCCCGGGGTGCTAGTCTTCCGGCGCGGGACAGTTCTCCAGGACCGAGACCAAGGGAAAGGCAGACAAACCGATGCTCCACAAAGGCGCGCGCGTTCACGGCGGGGACTACTTCGACGACATGGCCAGCAAGGGCGGCGGCGGGATCTACGGCGGCATGGGCGTCGAGGACTACGACGGGATCCGGGAGAGCATCTCGCCCGATGGTCTCGTGGTCACGATGAACTGCCGCAACTGCGGCAAGCAGCATGAGGTCACGCTCGAGTGGTACGAGCTGTTCATCGTCGGCGCGAACAACCCCGGGCTGTCGCTCATGAAGCCGAAGGGCTGGGAGTACAGCCAGAACAACGGCAGCCTGTACCCCGCGCACATCAAGTGCAGCAAGTGCAACGAGGGTGAGCGCAGCCTGCTCTGTCCGCAGGTGACCCCTGACGAGGCGCGTGGCCACGTCAACTCGGCCGTGTCGCAGGGCCTTCTGCCCGTGGCGAACACGCAGGCGTGGGGCCAGCAGGTGGCAGCGTACCGAGCGGCGAACGGCTGAGCGCGGCAATGAGCGCCTGCCCGGACACTCGGGCCGAGCTGACGCTCGAGGAGGCCTTCGTCGTACTCGAGCCGTACTTCCTCGAGATGCGGCGGCTCTTCGTCAAGAAGAGGGCGAAGCGGTGCAGCGCCGTCATTCTCGAGGTTGAGTCGTGGGTGCACGACAGCCCAAGGCACTTCGCGGCGACGTATGAGACGGGGAAGATCATGCTTGCTGCGCCCGAGATGGCGGAGCTGCCGGAGGAGACCATCCTTGCGATCTTCGCCCATGAGTTCGGGCACGCCGTCGACTTCCTCTATCCGGGCGACTACATGCTCGTCGACGACGGCGAGCTGATCCTGCTGCCGGCGGTGCCGCAGGTCCTCATCAACAAGAAGGCTGAGCAGGCCATGCTCGCTCGGGCTCGTGCGTGGGAGCGCCGCGACGAGGACACGGTTGAGCGCACGGCAGACGCGATCGGCGAGAAGTTCACCGGGCAGGCGATTGGCTACTGTGGGCCGTGCTCGGTCCAGTGCTTCGCGCGGGGACGCCCGCGTCCGGCCGGACTACGGTAGGAGACTTCATCGGAGCAGTCGGCGTACGAGTTCCACTCTTCAGCCTCCTAGCGCGTCCAGCAGATCCCCGTAGCGCGAGTCTCGTACGACGCAGTACGGCGTATTCTTGTTCCCGCATCCGCACTCGGGCGCCATCAATCCCCGGAGCTGTCCTTGTACGATCGGGATCGAGGTCTTCAGGACGCTTCCACAGATCGAGCACGGGTGCTCAACGGGCTCGATATCGAACCGGCGCGCCCATTGCTTCGGATCTACGCCATGGACGATCAGGAATCTCCTGCGACTGAGGAATCTCACCACCACCGCCGTACGCGAGCGGCTTCATTCAGGGCCCTCCGTCGCGCCTCGCATGGCGTACACGGCTCCTGGCCGAAGGCGCGGGCGATGGGCTTCGCGACGGCGGCGATGGCGTCGCCGAGACCCATGTAGCCGTTCGCCGTGTGCGCCTGGTGGGCCTGACCGAAGGCGGCGACGACGCCCGGGTCCCCGGAAGCAGAGGCGCCACAGACCTCGCACTCGGCGAGGTACGTGCCAGGACCGACAGCGGCCACGGCGACCCACGGTATTTCTGGGGAAAACCGCTGTGCCACGACCCCCATGGTGCCTCTTCTAGGCAGCGGAGACAAGTCCTGGTACTGTTCTCCAGTAGACCGTCGCTTGCCCGAAGGCAGTGCCGGTCCGCCCCCTCTCAAGGAGTCTCCGAAGGATGTCTAGGTCCATTACGAATGCGGCTCTCGTGTACACGTCTTCTTCGGACATCACGGGGCCACTGAGCGAAACGCGAGTCATCGAGTCGGCCGACCCAGAGGACATGGAGACGCAGGTCGCAGGCGTCATTGCCGAGTTTGCGGCGCGAACAGACCCGGCGTGGAGTATCACGCACCTGGATCTCGCTGGTGGTGGCGACGGACACGCATTCGTTTGCGTCATGGAGTTCGAGGCCACGGACCTGGCGCTCGGGCTCGACACGACCAAGGTCGCGGCCATCGTCTTCTACATGGCGTCGCAGCGAGACGCTCTTCTGACGGCGCGTCTCGACGCGCAGGCGCGGCTCGTGCCCGCTCTCTCGCAGACGGGCATCGTGACGGAGATCCAGACGGGCCTTGCTGGCACGTCGAAGGGTACGCGGTTTATGGGCTTCGTCCTCGCTGAGAACGTCGACCCGGGAGACCAAGGGTAAAAAATGCGAGCCTCGCCAGATTCGTTTATCGCTTGCTCGACCTCCGACGAGATCCTCGACACGGACAATCGTCGCTTCATCGTAGTGCAGTCCGCTGATCCTGTAGACCTGAAGACGCAGGTCATGGCCGCGATTGCCGTGCTGCTCAACGACGACATCGCTTGGGAAATCGCTTTCGTCGACCTCGCTGGCGGTGGAGACGGCCACACGTTCGTCTTCATGATGGAGATCGTGAACCCGGCCGAGTTCGAGCATGCCGATGGGCAGTCTCTCATCGCATTCGACATGGCGAACTGGCTCGCGTCCGAGCAGGAGGCGCTCACGATTGTCGACAACGCCGCGCTCGCTGCCTCTGTAGTAGGGCAGGAAGCCGCGATCTTTCAGACAATGGTCGCTGGGGCATGCAAGGGCACTCGCTTCATGGGTCTCGAGACCATTCAGAGGACGTAAAAATATGCGAACCGTCAGCCAGTCGATCGATACCGTTCCCCAGGACAATCCGGCAGCGACGAGCATTCACTACGTGGAGTCGGCAGACGCGGCAGATCTTCAGGCCAAGGCGCAGGCAGTGATCGACTCGCAGGCCTCGGCGCTCACCCTGTCGTTCATCGACATCGCCGGTGGCGGAGACGGCCACACGTTCGTGATGCGCCTGCACTTCGTCAACACCGTCACCGGCTCTGGAATTGGGGTCCCCGTCGAGATCGCCAACATCTTCGTCTACGAAGCGTCGCAGGCGGTTGCCCTCCAGGAGGCGCGCAGGGCCCTGCAGGCGCAGCTTGCCGTCCTCTTCGATACGTTATCCCAGGGATCCCAGCTGTTCGTCATGCAGACTGTCCTGGCCGGAGCCCAGAAGGGCACGCGCTTCATGGGGGCGCTCATCACGCAATCCGTCAACAACTGCTGAGGAGAATCCGATGAGTTCCGGCCCGTACGTCCTCGGTGGTATCGCGGCGCTGGCCTTTCTGAAGGCCGTCTGGCGCCCGCACCGAGCCATCGTGAAGGAGGGAGCGGTCGCGGCTTGCCCGGGGCCGAACCGGTACAACATCTGCGACCCGACGCTCGCGGTGAGCGCCCCGGCGGGCACCCCCGTCTACTCGACCGTGCAGGGGCACGTGGTCGCCGTCGGCGACCGCTTCGTGCACATCGCCTCCAGGAACGAGTCGGTCGTGGTGATGTACGACGGCATTCAGCCTGCGGTCGAAGAGGGCCAGTACGTCGGACGCGGTCAGGGTCTTGGGCAGTCGCTCGGGACCGTGTACTTCGGCGTCACGCAGTTCAATCCGGGCGGGCAGGCCGTGAAGGTCGATCCTGCGTCCTGGTTGGCGTCGAGGGGACAGAAGATCGCGTCGAAGAACACCGGTGCCGGCACTAGCTGGTGCGAGCAGGGACGCCATATCGACGTGCCCGCGTCGTCGGGTCGGCCATGCAACCTCTTCGAGCCAGAGAAGGCCGGCTTCGCGCTTTTGCCGGTCACAGTAAGCGTGGAGCGGTGAGATGTCGGCCTCATCGCGGTCCAGGCTCGGTGTAGTCCTCCAGCGCATCGCCGATCGCCTCGACGCGATCGACAAGCGCGAAACTGAATGGGTACGCGAGATTCACGACCTGCAGATGCGCGTCCTGTTCGTGACAGAAGACCACGAGGGCCAGATAGAGAAGCTCTCGGCGAGCGTGCGCAAGCTGGAGCAGGGCCGCGAGAATGGCGCAAGCTGAAGATCCGCTGCGCTCGGCCATCAACGAATACCTCGAAGAAGAGGATGACTGGCAAGAGCTAACGCCCGTTCTTACGGAGGCGGTGCAGACCGCTCTCAAGAACGACCGGGATAGCCATCCCGAGTCGGAGAAGCCCCTATCGGGCTTCGCCGTCGCGTGGGGAAGTGCCAGCGCCTCATCGCACGGGCGCACGGCGGTCTTGGTGGCGCTGCTGCTGGCCGTGTGTTTTATAGCATGGCTCATCGTCACTCACCGACCGACGCCGACACCTGCGCCGTCGCTTCCTCCGTTCGCGTCGGCCTCCGCAGGGGGCAAGTAGATGCTCCTGAAGCCGGCCCTCGAGCAGTTACGCTTGCCGCCCCGGTTGGCC
>JBGPBZ010000082.1:0-10715 GCA_041481535.1 Dehalococcoidia bacterium
ACCGAAGGCGCGCGGGGTCGGACCGTGGGCGATGAGGTGATCGAGGCGGGCTTCGCCTTCCTCAACGGATGGCTCGTGGCCGGCGGGGATCCACCAGAGGACGTGGTAGGCGTCGGCGTGCTCTTCGAACCACTCCCGGCGGCGGCGGAAGACGTCTGCGTGCGCAGTGCGGTACGTGTACTGGAAGAGGGCGTCGATCGATTCCCAGACGCTGAAGTTAATAAGGATGTACGGATCGCCGCGCACACGTACGGAGGTCGAATTGCCTTCCGGAGTCTGGTGACGCCAGACGAAGCCGGGCGATTCGTCGCCGAGACGGTTGATCGGGTCGAGCGCGGCCACGAAGTCGGCGATCCGCGGGTCCTCGAGCGGCGCGATCATGCGGGCGATGTTGTACTGCGCGATGTGGTAGAAGCGAGGAGGGTTGACGGTCAAGGTTGCAGCAGCTCCACCGCCTTCGCCAGTCCCGGGTCGGTGGCCTGGGTGAAGAGGTCCCAGCGTGTCGGCAGGCTGACGTCGGCGGCGATGCCGGTGCCCTCTCAGAGTCCGGGCTGCAGGCCGACGGGGGCGAACGTCTCCTGCGCAAGCCAGACGCGCGATCCGTCCTCAAAGGCAGTGCTGTGGAGGACTTCGACGTTGCCGCTCGTATGGCCGCCGATGATATTCGCGCGGCCGTCGCTCTGTAAGACGCCGGCGAACACCTCGCCGAAGGACTCCGTATCGCGATCGACGAGGATCACGAGCGGGACAGTCTGCGAGCCGCCGACGTCGATGCCGGTGATGTCCAGGTCTCTCTCACCGCTGCGGCTGACGAAGCTGCCCTGCTTCCCGTCCGAGAAGAGAGCAAGCGTCGGCTCGAGTACGTTGCTCGCTCCGCCAGAGTTAATCCGATCGTCGAGGACGAGGCCGTCCAGCGGCCCGTCGGCGCTCATCTTCGTGAGGGCGGCCGTAATTTGGTCGTCGATCGACTCGTCGAAGAAGGTCGGGATGTTGATGTACCCGATCTTCGTGTTGGGCACGAGACAGGAGTCGACCGGCGTGAAGCCCGAGACTGCGCGGCGAGTGAGGGTAACCGTCTGCGGCGCTCCTCCCCCGCGCTGGAACGTTAGCTGGAAGCTGGTGCCCGGCTCGCCAAGCGTGCGCGACGATTGCGTCTCTAGGTCGTAGATCGGCAGGCCGTCCACTTCGAGCAAGAGGTCGTGCGGGCGCAACCCGGCCTGTTCAGCAGGGCTGCCCGGATAGACGGCGATGACGGTGCCCTCCGTCGGCTCACCGAAAACGTGCCCAATGTAGACGCCGATGCCGACAAAGTTCTGCTGCTCGTTCAACTGAGCGTCATCGGCAACGACTTCCTGCGGGCTCTCGAAATAGGAGTGGTGATCTCCGAGATCGTCGATCATGTGGGCCATGACGACGTAGAAGGCATCGTCCGTGAGCCCGTCCTGCACCATCGCCTCGTAGCCGGCGGCGATCGCGTCCCAGTCCTGTCCGTTGAAGCCCGGATAGACGTACTCTTGCATGACCTTGTCGCGGAGGGCGTTGAAGACAGCGAGCTGGTTCTGTGTAGTCGCCGCGGAGACGGATGATTGCGCCGGAAGAGTAGAGGTGACAGCTGGCGATGCGCTTGTCGACTCCAGCACTTCGGCGGGCATCGTCGCGACTTCGTTACCGGGAGCGTAGTCGCAGAAGCGCACGCCCTGCGGGTTCGGGCTGAGTGTCGGTGTCGGCGAGGGTGTCGGCGTCGCCGTCGGTTGCGGCGTCGCTGCGGGCGTTGGCGTTGAGTCAGAGCCGCCGCCGCAGGCAGCGGCGACCATCAAGAGCGTCGCAGCGCAAAGAGCGAGCGCCAGGCGAGCGGACGTCATCCGCGCTTGAAGCGCTCCGCTTCGTCCGAGCCGGAGGTCGCGTTGCCGGCGCTGTACGAGTGCGCGCCCGCACCGGCCAGCTTGCCTTTGTCGACGATGAGGTACTCCTCGCGGATGGGGCGGCCCTCGAACCAGCACTCGAGGATCTCGCGGGTGCCGGCGGCGTATCGGGCCTGCGCGGAGAGGGAGGTGCCGGAGACGTGCGGCGTCATGCCGTGCCAGGGCATCGTGCGCCAGGGGTGGTCCTTGGGCGGAGGCTGCGGGAACCAGACATCGCCCGCGTAGCCCGCGAGCTGCCCGCTTTCCAGCGCCCGGACGACGGCGTCGCGGTCGCAGATCTTGCCGCGCGCCGTGTTCACAAGGTAAGCGCCGCGCTTCATCTTGCCGATGAGCGCATCGTTGAACATGTGCTCGGTCTCCGGATGGAGCGGCGCGTTGATCGTGACGACGTCGCAGACCTTGACCAGCGACTCGGCGTCCGGGTGAAACGTGAGATCGAGCTCTTTCTCCACTTCCTTGGGCAGGCGGTGGCGGTCCGTGTAGTGCAGCTTCACGCCGAACGGCTTGAGGCGGCGGAGAACGGCCGTCCCGATGCGGCCGGCAGCGACTGTGCCCACGTCCATCCCCTCGAGGTCGTAGGAGCGCGAGACTGCGTCCGCGATGTTCCAGCCGCCGCGCACAACCCACCCGTACGACGGTATGTAGTTGCGCACCAGCGACAGGATCAGCATAAGCACGTGCTCACTGACGCTGATGCTGTTCGAGTAGGTGACCTCGGCGACGGTTAGGCCACGCTCGCTGGCCGCCTGGAGGTCGACGTGGTCGGAGCCGATGCCGGCCGTGATCGCGAGCTTCAGCTTTGGCGCCTTCGCGATCCGCTCAGCGGTGACGTAAGCAGGCCAGAACGGCTGTGAGATGACGACCTCCGCGTCGGGCAGCTCACGGTCGAAGACGCTGTCCGCGCCGTCCTTGTCCGAGGTGACGACGTACGTATGGCCGAGCCCCTCGAGGAACTTGCGGAGGCCAAGCTCGCCCGAAACGCTGCCGAGGAGCTCGCCGGGCGTGAAGTCGATCGCCTTGGGGGATGGGACGGTCTGGCCGCCGGGATAGCCGGTGATGACCGGGATGGTGTCGCGGGCGTAGGACTTAGGGTAGCCGTCCACCGGATCTTCATAGAGCACGCAAAGGATCTTGGCCACGACATTGCTCCTTCGTCTGAATGTGCCGGGAGCGTAAGGCGGGGCGCTTGGCAGTGTCAACGTTCGTATTCGAGTAGAATGCGGCGCGGAGGTGGATATATGGCTGGCAACGGAACGCGACCCAACCAGCAGATACTTCTGATCGAGCGGCCGCAGGGGAAGCTGGAAGAGCGGCACTTCAAGGCGATAGACGAGACGATTGGCGAGCCCGGGCCGGGCGAAGTGCTCTGCCGGACCGTGCTGCTTTCGATCGACCCGGCGAACCGGGCGTGGATGAGGGGGCGCACGTACCGCGACCAGCTCAGCGAGGGCGACGTGATGGCCGGGTTCGCGCTGGCAGAGGTCGTCGCGGAGAACGGCTCGGGCATCCCGGTAGGTACGATCGTGACGTGCGAGAGCGGCTGGCAGCAGTACGCCATCCACCCGTCGAACCGCGTGCAGCCGGTGAAGGTGAAGGCCCCGCTAACGCACCACATGAGCGTTCTCGGCGTCACGGGACTTACAGCCTACTTCGGGCTGTTGGAAGTCGGCCAGCCGAAAGCGGGCGAGACGGTGGCGGTCTCCGCAGCCGCTGGTGCGACGGGCAACGTCGTCGGGCAGATCGCGCGGATTCTCGGCTGCCGCGTGGTCGGCATTGCCGGGTCCGATGCGAAGAACGAGATGCTCCGCCGCGACCTCGGCTTCGACGCGACGGTGAACTATAAGAGCCCGTCCCTGCGCGAAGACCTGCGCGCCGCTTGTCCGAAAGGCATCGATGTGTACTTCGACAACGTGGGCGGGCCGCTCCTCGACGCTGTGTTGCCGCTGATGAGGCTGCACGGGCGCGTCGTCTGCTGCGGTGCGGTCTCCCAGTACGACGTTGAAGGCGCACCGGCCGGGTCACGGCTCGTCCCGGGCATGCTCGTCGTCAGCCGCCTGCGCCTGGAGGGGTTCATCGTCTCCGACTTCCAGGACAAGTGGGCGGAAGGTGAAGCGCAACTCGCGGACTGGGTCGGGCACGGCAAGCTGAAGGTGCTGGAAGAGGTGCTGGACGGCCTCGACGCCGCGCCGGGGGCGCTGATCGGCCTCCTGGCAGGCGCTAACACCGGCAAGCGTCTGGTTCGTATCGGCCCCGATCCGGCCTGACCTATCTCCCATCGGATAAGAAGCGAGGGCCCCGGAGACGGGGCCCTCGCTCTGCTTATCGTTGCCTTGCGAGTGGCTAAGGGCAGGTTCCTCCCACCTTGACGATGGCGTTCCGAACCGTGCCGATCGTGTAGGTTCCCTGGGCTCCCGTGTTGTCGTAGAGGTTCGGGAACGGCTGCGCGAGGAGCGTGTACCCCAGGGTTAAGCTGCTGGTACCTACAGTCAGGCCATGCAGCGTCAGACGCATGAGGATGCCAGGTCCCGACTCGCCGGTGACCCCAAAGTCGATCTCGCTCATGAAGAAGTCACCGTCAGTGTCCGGGGTGCCATCTGTGGTAGTGCTGTGGCTGCCGCCGGGCGTCCCCGCGTAGTTAATGCCCAGGTTGCCAGGAGGGCCACCGCTGCCGGCGCTGGCTGGAAGAGCGGACACTTCGACGATGGCCGGATTGTACGTCAGGTCCATATCAAAGCCCTGAATGTTGGGGCCCGCGCCGCTTGGGCCAACGGCGTTAGGAATGGCATTGACCACGAGGTCGATGTTAGCCGTCGTGCCCAACGGCAGCGCGAGGCATTGGTCCGCCGGTAGGTTCGTGGTACCCAACGTGCCCGGCTGACAGCCCTGCCCCGCGCACGCCACAGTGTTATTGCCGGTGGTGTCCGTGTCTACAGCGACGAGGGCTATGTCACTAGCCGGCGTTGGCGCCGGCGACGGCGTTGGTGAAGGAGTTGGCGTCGGCGTCGCGGTCGGTGTCGGCGTCGGGCTCGGCGTATTCGGCGTCGGCGACGGAGTACTGGTTGGCGTGAACGTCGGCGACGGGCTCAGCGTCGGCGACGGCGTCGGCGACGGAGTACTGGTTGGCGTGAATGTTGGCGACGGCGTCGGTGACGGAGTACTGGTCGGCGTGAACGTTGGCGACGGGCTCAACGTTGGCGACGGCGTCGGTGACGGAGTACTGGTTGGCGTGAACGTCGGCGACGGGCTCAACGTTGGCGACGGCGTCGGTGACGGAGTACTGGTTGGCGTGGACGTCGGCGAAGCGCTCAGCGTCGGTGCCGGCGTCGGCGAATTGGTTGGCGCTAGCGTCGGCGAGGGTGTGGGCGACGGAGTTGGCGTGGGCGTCGGACTGGGTGAGGAGGTGGGAGGCGACGTCGGCGGAGCCGTGGTCACCGCGGGAGTTGTCACCGCAGGCGTCGTCGGGGCGGGCGTTGCAGACGGGCTCGGCGTCGGCGATGCGGTCGGCGTCGGAGTTGGCGACGGTGTCACCGGGGTCGGAGTCGGGATCTCGGTGGGCGTGATCGTAGGAGCCGGTGTGGAGCTGCCCGAGCCTTCCACCGGCGTACAAGTCGGCAGCCGGTGGTCTTTATGGAACCACCACCACCACCAGAGGTTGTCATGACCGTCATTGTCCTTGCTAACGACACAGGGCGTGGGGGATGGCGTTGGCGTACAAGTCGCCGGGTGGTTGTCTTTGTGGAACCACCACCACCAGAAGTCATCATGTTCTTTGTCGTGGCGGAGGCACGGCGTTGGTGTTGGCTCTTTTGTAGGAGGCGCCGGGGTGCAGGTGCGGAAGAATCCGTTATCCCAGCGCCAGCAAAAGTTGTGACCGGTGTCGTTGTCGCAGCCACTCCACAAATTGCAGTCGTTGCCGTTGTGGGCGGCTGGCTCGGCGCTGGCTACACCGCCGCCGCTCGGTACGAGCATGACGGCAAGCAAAGCGAGTCCTGCTGCAACTGCCAGGACGATTGCAGGGGCTCGAAGGTAGGCAAACCGCTTGCGCGGCGTTCGGGCGACCTGGCTGGTCATGTCATCCTCCTCACCTGTCCAGAGCCGGGTAGCTCTCCCTGGAGACGGCCGATTTTCAACGCGAAGGCATGAGGCCTTCACGCGGGTGTAATCCCACGGGCTGACCCGCAGTTTACGAATTACGGCGTTGATGTCAAGGCCCCGGAGAGGTCGTTGTGTTCAGAGTCGGTGAGAGAAGTCAGGGCGCCTGGACGAGCTGGCAGTAGTTCCCGTCCAAATCCTGGAACGTGGCGACCAGTCCGCCCCAGGGCTCGCGCGTGGCCGGACGGACGAATCTGACGCCGGCGGCCTCCAGGCGCTTCTGCTCGGCGGTTGCATCGTCAACCGTGAAGGTGATCAGGACGCGCTGGGGTTCGCGGGCGACACCTTTGACCTCGCTGTGACCGTCGACGAGAAGCGCTGCTCCACCCGCCAGGAACGCACCGGGGCTGATCGGAAGGCGCTGCAGGCCCACTATTTCCGCGTAAAAGGCGATAAGTTTTTCCGGGTTTTCGCTGCATATGTTGATATTGAATGCGTTGACCTTCATCGCTGAAACCTCCTTAAGTCTTGCTATTCGGCAGCCATCGGTATCCCGATTATGCCTCACAAGGGGGTTGGCTGGGGGGCCCAGGGTGGATAAAATGCCGCCTCGGAGCTAAAGAAACCAGCAAGTTATGTCACCTAGCTCCGGTGACGCTAGCCAGCCGGCCGACCAAGCCAGCAAAGCGGCTGAGACAAAGAGCAGGAGGAAACCGCCCACGTTCGTGAGATAGCGCACCGGTCCGCCCCAATCCCAGCCTCGGACCACCCCTCATTCCCCCAGGTGCGCCGCCCCTTTCTTATGTTGAAACGTTTCTTTGCGCTGCTGTTTGTCCTGGCCGCCCTTTCCGGCGGCATCTACGCCCTTCACGGATCGAAGAAGGGCCCGAAGCGTCCGAAGACAGATGACGCGTCGCTAGACCTCCGACGCTACGAGCCGTACTTTTCCACATCTCCGGCCTCGACTGCCGTCGCGACGTCTCACGTCGTCGCTCTCGTCGCCGCCGCACTGGTGCTGGGAACGGCCGCGTACTTCGGCCTTGGCCAGACGCTGGAGGCAGGCGCCATACCGACCACAACCACGAGCACGACGATGAAGGTTACGCCCGAGGATGATGTTCGCTCTTTCCCCGGGCGCTTCCAAAGCGAGTTCTTACATGTGGCCGCGAGCCCCCAGCCGGCGCCACCTGCTGCTCCTGTGGCTGAGGCAGTTCTGGCGACCCCGGCGCCCGTGGACCCGCCTACCGCGGCTCCCACGCCAGAGCCAGTAGTTGACGCCTATGTGCCCGCCGTGTACCCGGAAGGCAGCTTCGAAGCGATCATCTGCGCGCTGCCCTGGCCGTGCAATCAGGCGATTGCGGTAGCGAGCTGCGAGTCAGGCCTGGACCGAAGCGGCCACCTGGACGGCAACTGGGCGACGAACGGCAATTACTACGGGCTCTTCCAGATCGGCAGCATTCACGCCTGGCGCTGGCCCGACTTCTGGGACGCGTGGATGGATCCGGCCCGCAACGCGCAGTACGCCTACGACATCTGGTCAGAGAGCGGCTGGCGTCCCTGGTCCTGCCAGCCGTAACCCGACGCGCCTAGTCGATTTCGCCCCGACGCCTCACGCGCTGCACCGCAAACACTCCACTCGCACCGATGACCAGTACGAAAGCGGCCGCCGCACCGATGGCCCAGGTTGTCGAGCTGCCACCATCGAGTCCGCCTCCAAGCAAGATATCGACTGTGCCTCCGACTGCCCCTTGCGGCGAAACCACGATGCGTCCGCGCATGGTGTCCGGGTGTACCTGACATCGGTAGTAGTAGGTGCCAGCATTGCTGAAGGTGATCGGGCCGTAGGGCCAGCAGCTGGGGCCGGGCATCGGTGGCTGCCGGACGCCAGAGTCGCCGATCGGGTTGGCCGGATCGACGTTAGGCCCGCAAACCGTGAACGTGTTGTCCGTGCACTCAGTCACACTGTGAGGATCGACGGCGAAGGGACTCGGCGAGACCCAGGTTATCGTATCGCCCTGCTGAATGTGGGCGTCACAGGCGGTCTGGGGACTGCTCTGCTGGCAGAACGACTTCGCCACGTTGTGATCGGTGCCCGGACCGATGACGAAAGCGCCCGCCGGGTGATAGAAGTCGTCGTGCACATGGACGGCGAGGTTGGCTGCCGCGCGTACGGGCTGGATGAACTGCGTGCCTGTTAGCAGGACCGCAATCGCCGCGATTGCCGCTGAAATGCCCAGTAGCAAACTTCTCATGAAGCACCCCCATTCATTAAAGAAGGACGTTTTGCTCAGTCTACGCTCGAAGAGAAGGCTTGGATTCGGTATCTGGGGCGAATATTGAAATTTGGCCGGGTCAGCCGAAGTGTCTCCAAGCGTGCGCCGAGGGCGGCTTGAGTGATTTGCGCGCTGGGGTCGGATTGTAGTCAAATTCAACGCACCGGCCGTATGGCCTGGAATTCTTGCGATTAAGAGGAGCGATATGAGCCGCAAAGTGTACGTCGTCGGAGTTGGCATGACCAAATTCGAGAAGCCGGGATCGAAGGCCTGGGACTACCCGGACATGGCGAAGGAAGCCGGCACGAAGGCGCTGGCGGACGCCGGCATCCCTTACACCGAGGTCGAGCAGGCTGTCGTCGGTTACGTGTACGGTGAGTCGACGTGCGGGCAGCGCGCGGTCTACCAGCTAGGTCTGACGGGCATTCCGGTCTACAACGTGAACAACAACTGCTCGACTGGTTCGACGGCGCTCATGATGGCGAGGGAACTCGTCGAGGGCGGGATTTCGGACTGTGTGCTGGCGCTCGGCTTCGAGAAGATGCAGAAAGGCTCACTGGGCGCGACGTTCACCGACCGCATCAACCCGATGGACCAGCACGTGAACGCGATGGTGCAGATGCGCGGGTTTGAGGCCCATCCGCCCGCCGCGCAGCTCTTCGGGAACGCCGGACGCGAGCACATGGAGAAGTACGGCTCGACGCCGATGCACTTCGCGAAGATCGGCTACAAAAACCACAAGCACTCCGTGAACAACCCGTACTCGCAGTTCCAGGACGAGTACAGCCTCGAGCAGATCCTCGCCGCGCCGATGGTGCACGACCCGCTCACCAAGCTCCAGTGCTGCCCGACGTCCGACGGCTCGGCGGCGGCAGTGCTGGCCAGCGAGGATTTCGTCAAGAAGCACAATCTTCAGGACCAGGCGATCGAGATCCTCGGCCAGGCGATGGTGACCGACATGCAGGACACGTTCGACAGCAAGAGCTCGATCAACCTGATCGGCAGCGAGATGACTCGACAGGCCGCCCAGCGTGTGTACGAGCACACAGGCATTGGCCCAGAGCAGGTTGACGTGATCGAGCTGCACGACTGCTTCTCCGCCAACGAGATGATCACGTACGAAGCGCTCGGCCTGGCAGCGGAAGGCACGGCGCACAAGCTCGTCGACCAGGACGCCTTTACCTACGGTGGTATGGTCGTCGTCAATCCGTCCGGCGGACTGATCTCGAAAGGGCACCCGCTGGGCGCCACGGGCCTGGCGCAGTGCTCCGAGCTAACGTGGCAGCTGCGCGGCACGGCCGACAAGCGCCAGGTAGAGGGCGCAAAGATCGCGCTTCAGCACAACATCGGCCTCGGTGGCGCAGTGGTGGTGACGATGTACCGAAAGGGGTTCGCTTAGGAGGTTGGGTTAGCCCCGCCACTGCACTTCGTAGAAGCGCCGCTGTCTGGTGGAGTAAGCGATACTCAGGCCGCGGCGAGAGCACCCGTCAGGCGGCTACGGAGAGAGGCGCTTCGAACAGGTGATGGATCGAGTGCATCACCGTCACCGTCATCAGAAGGTCAGCCATCGTCATCGGCATTCCGCGGAACTTGTGCTTGCCCTCCAGCTGCTCGTCGGTCAGGCTCTTCACCCAATCGGACATCTTGCTGCAGTTCGCCGAAAGCGTCTCAACCGCATGCTTAGAGTCCATTGAGCGCATCGGGGCGACGCCTTGCTCGTTGGACTCCGCGATATCTATGCCCTCGACGATGTCGGCCTCTGGGGGAGCCTTAAGAACTTGGGGGCCCATCATCGGCATCAAGCCCAGAATTGCGCCCACATGTATGAACATCTCTTTCGGGGTCCAGCCCGCTGGTCGTCTGGTGTCCCACTCGTTCGCCGCGTCCAGCAAGCCCGCCACGCGCCCGGCCTGCGCCGTTACGAACTGCAGTCCGCCCATCAGTTCTTCTCGTGTTGCCATGTCGCCTCTCCCTCTGATTACTTGGCGCGTATTCTAGCGCGCATTTAGGCGTCGGCCTGTGGACGGCCCTCTCCATCGAGTCCCAGCACGGCGGCGTCTTCCTGCATCACTTTCATGAGCGCCGCTCCCGAAGCCGGCGCGCTTGCCCGAAGGGCGCCGGCCGAGATCTCAAATCGCTGTCGCACGTCTGGCCCACGATCCTGGAGTCGCCAACGCCAGTGGACCTCTGTGCCTCCGTCCGCAAGGGGGATGAACTCAATGGTTTCGACCGCGGGTGGCGCCAGCTCGAATCCGTTAGGGAGCGGCGTGAAGCGATGGGTGTAGTAGCTGTACGGACGCCAGTCGAGGTATTCGCGCAGGACATCGCCACCGACACCGTGCGCACAGTGACTGGACGACCCCACCCCCTGCCGTCCACGCTCGTTCGGTTGGTTCTTGACCGAGGTCTGCATTGTCTGCCAGCGAAG
>JBGPBZ010000083.1:0-10397 GCA_041481535.1 Dehalococcoidia bacterium
CGTGCGGTCAACGAAGCCGCCGAAGACGCCGTTGAACGCGAGGAATCCAAACTTTACCCCGCGCACGTCGACGATGGCCGGGGTCGAGCGGTCCGCCCACTTGATGCCGGCTGCGTCCAGGTGGCCCTCCGTCTCCGTGATTGCCTCGTCTCCGTAGTTGCCGATGTGGTTGTTCTCCAGCGTCGCCACGTCCACGCCGGCCTCGTTCAGGGCTGACGTGAAGCCGGGCTGCCCGCAGAACGTGAACGTCTCGCCGACTTCCTCCGGACAGCCGTCAACGAGGGGGGCCTCGAGGTTGATGACGGTCAGGTCAGCGGCGGATGTGATGTCCTTCGTGGCGGCGACCGTGTACCCGAAGTCGTTGTTCATCTGGCGGATTATGTAGTCCGTGTGGCGCGCCGGAATCACGTCCCCAGTCGCGATCAGCGTGCGGACGTGCGAAGGGTCGAGTTCGTACTGCGTGAGGTCGCGCGGGGGGAAGATGTCGGCCGTGGTCAGGGCGGGGATGTCGGCGGCGGGTTCGGAGGTCGGGATGGGGGTGGCGCTCGGGCCATCGGCTGCTGCGCGCGCATCAGCCGCCGCCTGCGCTTCGGCACTTGTGGTGGGGACGATCAGCGCATCGCTGCCCGGGGCGTCGGCGGAGCTAGCGCAGGCCGTGAGGAACACGACTAAGGTCGCTGCTCCAAAGACCAGAAATCGCGTACTCACCGTCTGGAAGTTAGTATACTCGGCGCATCGATATGGACTTTCGATTCTCGCCCACCGAAGAAGCGTTCCGCTCAGAGATACGCGAGTTCCTGCAGGCCGAACTCCCGGCCGACTGGTCGCGCGGGAGCGGCAGCGGCAACCTGGGCGAGGGCGGCGACGACTCGTGGACGTTCCTGCGCTCGTTCCAGAAGAAGCTCTCGCAGAAAGGGTGGTTGACGCTCGGGTGGCCGGTGGAGCACGGCGGGCAGGCGGCGGGCGTGATGCAGCAGGTGATCTACAACGAAGAGATGTCGTACCACCGCGCGCCGACGCAGCTAGGCGTGGGGCCGGACCGCGTAGGGCCAACGATCATCCTCTACGGGACGGAGGAGCAGAAGTCGCGCCACCTGCCGGGCATCGCGAATGCGGAGACGGTGTGGTGCCAGGGCTTCAGCGAGCCGGCAGCCGGCTCCGACCTCGCCGCGCTGGAGACGAAGGCGGCGGTGGACGGCGATACTTTCGTCGTCAACGGGCAGAAGATCTGGACGTCCCTCGCGCACAAAGCGGACTGGTGCGTCCTGCTCGTCCGCACCGACGCCGAAGCGCCGAAACACAAGGGCATCAGCTACCTGCTCGTCGACATGAAACTGCCGGGGATCACGATTGCGCCGCTGGTCGACATCACGGGGCGTCACGCGTTCAACCAGATCTTCTTCGAGGACGTGCGCGTTCCCCGCGACTGCCTCGTCGGCGAGATCAACCGCGGCTGGTACGTCGCCGCCGCGACGCTGGACTTCGAGCGGTCCGGCATCAACCGCGTGGTCGCCGGCATCCGCGTCTACGAAGAGCTGGTCGCCTACGCGCGAGAAGCAACGCTCGCAGACCGCGACACCGCGCGGATGAAGCTGGCCGAGCTCGGCATCGAGCTGGCGGCTGGGAAGCTGCTGGCGTACCGCGTAGCTTCGATGCAGGCGAAAGGGCAGATCCCAAACGCAGAGGCCTCGATGTCGAAGATGTTCGGCTCGGAGCTACAGCAGCGGCTGGCCCAAGCCGGCATGCAGATCATGGGGCTCGGTGGCCAGCTCGAATCTGGGCGGTGGGCGCCGCTCGCCGGGAAGCTCGAGCAGTACTACCTGTCGACATCGGCCCTCACCGTCGCTGCGGGGACGACCGAGATTCAGAAGAACATCATCGCCGGCCGGGGCCTCGGGCTGCCGCGAGGGTAGCGGTTGGACTGCACCTTCCCCTCGGCGATCCGGCGTCCCTCACAACCGAAGCGCGTCCCCTGGTCGACTCACATCTGGGTCGTGCTGCTGTCGTTGCTCGGCGGCGTGCTGGGTATCGGCGGCGCCTTCCTCAGCGAGGTCGGATCAGGCGGGATTTTGCTCGGCGTCTTCATCGGCGCACCCGTCATCGAGGAAGCGTTCAAGCCGATCGGCCTTTACCTGGCGCTCGTCAGGTGGCCGGACGCCCTGAGCAATCAGCTGTACACCGCGCTTCTCTGTGCGGCGGCGGGCCTCATCTTCGGCATTCTTGAAGCGCTCGTCTACCTGTACGTCTACGTGCCTGATCACAGCGCGCGATTCAAGCTCTACCGCCTGACCATACCGCTAGCTTTACACTCAATGTCCAGCTACACTTTCGGTCTCGGCCTCGACCGGCGGATCGTCGGCGTTGTGAACCGTGGCGATCCACTGCCGAAGCGGACGCGCAACTTTTACCTGGCCGCGGTCGGCATGCACGCGACGTTCAACATCTCGGTGACGATTCTGTCCGTCGCCGGTCTTGTAGACTTCGACTAGGAGGTTCCGACATGCTCGAATTCGATACGCGCCCGAACGACTGCCCGATCTGCGGAACGATGATGGACGTCCCCGTCGACATGTACGGCGTCATGGCGGAGATGCCCAGGCTGATCTCGCGATCGTTCCGGGAGCCGCGCTCCCACAAGGGCGCAGGCTGGACACCGCACGAAGTCGCGTCACACCTGGCGGACGCGGAGGTAGTTGAGGGCTGGCGCCTTCGGCAGGTCCTGTCCGAGGACGAGCCGATGCTGCAGCCGTTCGACCAGGATCTCTGGGCTGCGAAGCTGTTTTACGGCCAGCGGGACCTCGCTACGTCGCTCTCCACCTTCGCCGCGAACCGCCAGTCCAACATGGAGCTCCTGCGTTTCGCCGGTGACGCCGGCCTCGCGCGCAAATACAACCACCCGGAACACGGCGGCACGCGCCCGCTGCGCGTCCTGATCGATCACATTGCTGATCACGACGTCCTCCACCTGCGGCAAATCAGGGGAGAGTAGTTGTGGGCGAGCCAGCCATCACGCGACACGATTGCGCGATCTGCCGCACGACCGTGGAGGTGCCCGTCGACGTGATGGGCGCGCTGGCGGACATGCCGGAGCGCCTGGCGGAAGCGCTGCGCAAAACGAAGCGCGCTGATTTCGATGGGTGGTCGCCCACCTTCATCGCAATCCACCTCGCTGATCTGGAGGTGTCGCGCGGTTGGCGCATCCGGAGGATCATCGCGGAGGAGCGCCCGCTGATCGCGCCGCTCGATCAGGACGTGCTCGGAGCGCGGCTGCACTACGGCGAGCGTGATCTGGACGCTGCGCTGGAGACGTTCGCCGCGAACCGCGCGTCCAACGTTGAGCTGGTGCGCCTGGCGGGCGAGTCGGGACGCGCTCGTCTGTACGAGCACCCAACTCTGGGTGAGCTAACGCTTGGCGGGTTGATCGACCACACCGCAGACCACGATCTGGCGCACCTGCGGCAGATTGTGGGCGGCTAACGCGCGCGTATCCGCCGGAACTCCTCGCCCACAATTGACCACACCTTCGGCGAATCCCCGCAGGCGATCGTCATAGACGCTGTCGCCTGGAAGCTCCAGGCGGCGAGGTGCGTGGCGCCAACGTCCTCCGCCACTTTCGCGCCGATGCGCAGCTCTTGCTCGCGGCCGGCGGGAACGCGGAACGCCTGCAGCCAGAGCTGCAGCTCGCGGTTGTGCTTCTTCGCGGCGGCGGCTGCTTCTTCGCTGTAGGTGCGCATGAACGGCTCCGCCTCGACGCCGAGAGCGTACCAGTACGGGTCCGTCGCGAAGATGTCGAGGTCAGGGATGGCCGCGGACTGATCGAAATCACCGACGCCGATGTGCATCATCGCTTCGATGTCACTGCCGGATGCGCTTGGCGTCTGGGCTTCGACCACGGAGCGCAGGCGCTCGCCGGGGCGGCCGAAGCCGTGTTGCGCGAGGTCGGTGGGGAAGAGGCAGAGGCAGTTACGCATCCCCTTCTCGTGACCGTAGCGGCACATCTCGGTCAGCAGGTCGAGGAGCGTCCCCTCCCGCAACGACTTCACTTCGGGCGTGAACTCCTTCGGCATCGCCTCGCCGTGTTGGTCGCGGAACCGCGCGGAGCAGATGTCGCAGTAGCAGGCCCAGGCGGGTGTGAAGTCGCGCGCCCAGAGTGGTGAGTAGTGGTGTGGCTCATCCCACATCAGGACCTCGCCGCCGGCGGCCGCGCAGGCGTTCACCCAGTCGCGCAGGAACTCGCGCGTGGCCGGGTGGTTGGGGCAGGCCGCGCCGACTCGACGCCCGTCCGAGAGCACCTGCCACGTCTCGGGGTGTTGCAGCGGGAAGCGCGTTAACGTCTCGCCGGAGAAGATGCCAACGAGCCCCCACGGATCGAACCAGACCTCGAGGCCGGCTTCGCGCGTAGCCTTCGCGATGTCTGCCATCGCCTCGCGGTAGTGGGCGAGGTCGGTCTCCGTGTAGCAGTGGACGACGTAGGTGCAGCCGTGCTCGGTCATTTCGCGCAGGTCATCGCGGACGTGCGGTAGGACGCGCGAGGAGAAGTAGCTGACGCCGGTCTGCATGGCGGGAAGTATAGACCGGGGTGCTAGCGAAAGGCTACGCCGTTGCTTCGGCTTCGGGCTCGATGTCGGGACCGCGCAGACGGAAGAAGGCGTAGAAGCCAAGGCTGAGAGTGAAGCAGACACCCATAGCAACGATCGCGGTGGCGGGTGTGCCGTGCGTGACGCTGCTCATCGACGAGCTCTGGCTGTGCAGAAGGACCGCCCAGAACAGGAAGCCGGTGACACCAGCGACGAGCGCCCAGGCCGGCTTGTTCCACGTCCAGAGCTTGTGGCCGTCCAGGTAGCGGATCGGGATCATCTGGAAGAACGTGCTCTCCAGCGAGCCGACGAATATGCCGACAACGATCGCCTCCGGCAGCGCCGCCCAGGCGCTGTTGTGATCGGTTGCGAGGTTACGGAAGGGGCTGATCAAGAACCAGGCGACGATACAGAGTGCGAGGAGCGCCAGCGCCGGGTAGAAGATGATCTTGCCGTTCTGCTCTTCGTTCGGCTCTACGGCGCTGATCACGGCAGCCGAGGCGATGAACCCGTAGATGATGCCGGGCTGGAAGCCGTCCAATCGCGTCAGAAGCACACAGACCGCCGCGATAATCACGCCGATCGGGAACAGCTTGATGATCGCGTCCATTCTGAACACGCTCCGCGAGACGATGATCTGCCCGCCGTTGTACCAGTACGTCACCAGGCCCACCGTAATTACTGCCGCAAGCGTCATCACGAGGC
The DNA here is from genome assembly GCA_041481535.1 of Dehalococcoidia bacterium. Lineage (GTDB taxonomy): Bacteria > Chloroflexota > Dehalococcoidia > SM23-28-2 > RBG-16-64-32 > DATKKM01. The sequence goes on from JBGPBZ010000083.1 coordinate 5,283, forward strand.
TCTTCGTGTTCAGCCCGAATCCTGGCTCCAGCGCGCCGTAGATCAACGCCGCGATGAGGAGAATGACCACGAACGGCCCAACCGCGCCGAGCCACGAGCCTTCCGTCCTCTGATTCCAGCCGCTGCCGACCGCATTGACTACGCCGGTGAACGGCCTGGTGACCGGCTTGAACCAGCGCGCGAGCACGCTGTGGTTCTCTTCAACCGTCTTGTTGAAGAGCTCAGAGCTGAGGAGAAGCAGAATCAGCGAGAAGCCGGCCAGCGCCGCGTTGAGCGCGACCACGTCGGCACTCGTCGAGATGCCGCCGGGTGTGAGGACAGACTGGGCGAACTCCGGCCGGCCGCTGTTCCCGCCCGCGTTGCCTGTAGTGATCGCCGGCGAATTGTCGGTCTGTGATGGCGCGATCGAGACTGCGCCGACCGTCGTCGATGGCGATCCGCTATCGTGCGGAGTCGCCGTCGGACTGGGAGTTGGCGTGACGGTCGTAGTCGAGCGAACTGGCGTTGCCGTCGGGATTTGAAGCCCCCCGGACGAAGGCGTCGAATGCGTTGAGCTCCCTGTTGGCGTTAGCGTGGGCGTTGGTGTGGGCGTCGGCACCGTTGGCGTGGCGGTAACCGGCGGAATGGTCGTTGGTGTTGGCGTGGGCGGATGGGTTGGCGTGGCCGTCGGCGGCGGGCTGGCTGTCACGACCGGCGTGAATGTGTCAGGCTCTCCAACGGTTGGCGATGGAGTCGGTATGGGTGATGGCGTTGGAGTCGGAGAGACTGTCGGGTGGTTGATCGTCTCGACCGGCGTGGGCGACGGAGACTCCGTTGCCGGCTCGGTCGGAGGCGCCGTGGCAGGTTCCGTCGCCGGTTCGGTGGCTGGTTCCGTCACTACGGGTGTTGGCGTTGGCGTAATCGACGGAGCGGTGGTGGGCGGATTAGTCGGTGGATGCGTCACGAGCTGCGTCGGGGTTGGCGAAGGAGTCGCGCTCGGCGAAGTCGAAGGGCCACCGGCGGCCGCAACCGGCACGGCGAGCGCGGCGACGATCAGTGAAAGGTCATCGTTGTGAAGGCCGGAGGTCAGCAAGTAGTCGTGACTACCGAGCGACATGAACGGCGTCACGTCCCAGGTCCTTATGTCCCAGAGGCCCCCGTTGTAGGCGATGTCGGAAGGGCCGTGCGCGATTGGCACGCTGTCGCCGGCGAAGAGTTGCCCCTGCGGCGCCAACTGCTGACCGCTGATGTCGATCTCAGCATCGTGGAAGTCGCAGAAGGGGCAAGAACCATCGACCGCTCGCTGGCCATCGCTGACATCGAGAGTGAGCGTGGCGTTGCCGCCAGCGTACGTGACGTTGTTCAGCAACACGTTCCAGCCGCTGTCGTCGTACGGGTTGTCCAAATTGGAGTCGTTGCCTTCAAACAGGGTGACGTTGACGTTGTTATCGGGATTGCCGTCATCGTAGAAGACGATCAGAGAGGCGCCGTTCGCGACCGCGTCCGCTTTCTCCGCGCTGTCGATCCGATAGTCTCCGTTCCCAGCAACATACTGCGTAACGTCTGCCCTGTAGGCGTCGCTCTCCGAGCGGCACCAGTTGTTGTCAGCCGAGACGCCGATGTTGTCGCCCGTAATGTTGTGGTCGTTGAAGACGATGTCGGCGTTGCGCGTGCTGCTGCCCACCGTCTCGATCGTCACGCCGCCGGTGCTCTGGATGACGCCGCAGCCGGAAATGTATGCCTCGGGCCCGTGCCAGAAGAGGAGCGCCTTCGTAATTGTTGCGCCGTCCGGAACGCCGGTCAGGTTGATCGTCCCGTAACCGAAGTCCTTCATCGCCCCAACGCCGGCCGAAGTCATGTTCGTGTCGGTGATCGTCTCGTACGGCTCTCCCGGGCCGTGATGTGGCAGGCCCTCGGTCACGGCGAACGTCAGCTCCTGGTAAAGGGAGCCACCCGTGTCGGGGTCATCCCAGCACACGCCGACGGTATGCTGGCCTAACGACGAGCCGTACGGAACGATAGCGGCGATGTTAGCGAAGTCGAAGAAGTTGCCAATGATGCCGTGACCGATCTCTATACCATAGTTCTCGCTCCCGATTTTGGAGTCCCACAAGATCTCGACTCCGCGCTGGCCTTCGCGGGCAGGGATGTTCTGCATCTGCGCGACGAAGTACTGGCCGGGCGTGCCGGAATCAGGAGTGAGGGCGATGCCTACCAGGTTGTCTACATGGGTAGGTCCGTCCAATCCGCAAGAGACTAGCGAGGTGACGATGACGTCGACGTCACCTGTGACGGGCTGGTTTACGCCGTCGCTGCACGAGAATTCCACCGGATAGGTGTCAGGTTCGGCCAGAGCAGGTCCGGAAACGATCCCGGTGCCGTCGCCGTTGTCCGTGAAGCTTAGATTGGCCGGCAACCCGCTCGCGTCAAGCGTCAGGATGTCGGCCTGATCAGGATCGGAGCAAGATACTTCGAACGTTAGGTAATCGCCGTCCGCCACGGTCTGGGTCCCCGGCACGACCAGCTCCGGCGGCCCGTTACTGACAAAACTGCCCGCCTTGATGAAGACATCGGTGTCATACGCGTCATCCGTGGTGTCGGCAATCGCCAGCTTCATGTGATTCGTTTCGTTCGCCGTGACCGCCGCTTCGCAGGAGAGGACGTGCGTCAATCCGTCCAACTCCGTGTTGTAGGGCGAGCCGGTATCGGCGTTGAAGTCGTTGTTGAGGTAGAGCTCTGGGTGCGAGTTCGGCGCAGTACCAAATGGGTTTCCATTGTTGATGACGTTGATCGCAACAGGTTCTGGGCCGGAGGCACCGGAAACAGTGGCGCAGTTCTCTCCGTTTACGAAAAAGGCGAAGACGTCGTTGTACGGGGAGTTCACGTATTCGTTGTACTCCTCTGACCCGAAGACGTACTGGAAGAAGATGCTGTCCTTGTCAGGGACGAAGTCGAACTCCAGTACGGCCGCGTCAAACGTGTCAGCACCGGAGAGGGACGTCAGATCTGCATCGCCTGGCGTGCCGTTGAATGCTGTCAGCGCGGGGTCCACGTTTGGCCCGATGACGTTTGCCACATCTCCAGAGCTCAGGATGACGCCGCTCTCAAGCCCTCCGGAGCCGGGAGTCTCGGTCCCGACGATGCCCGTGCCGCCCGTGAACGTCCCAGCGCTGACGGCTGCGCCCGTGAACGTGACGTTGGAAATCGTGACGCCAGCGCCTGCGAGCGACTCCGCAAGATCCTGCGGCGTGACGGCTGAGAGGTCTTGCGTGCTCAGGCCACCGGCCGCCGTGGCTGTCGACGCCCCGCGCGATGAGACGAAAGTGACCGCCACCACGACAAGCACCGCCGCGACGAGGGCGAACATCGCAGCACCCAACAGGAGTCTTGGCTTCAGGATCATATCTGGCAGGCTCGAGAGAGAATGTTCACAGTCTACCGATTCCGGTTCTTTTGGGGTAGTACGAACGTTAAGTATTTCTTAAGGCGTTCCCCACAGACGTGAACTACAACCATCCTCGTCGCGTCCGCATAACACGGGCGGCAGGTTGACCTCTGCGGGCAAACGGCTGACGCTATTCCCGTGACGTTCGAAGCGAGGCTGGCCTTTATCGCCTTCTTTGTCCTCTGCTGGTGCGTCCTCGGCCTCATCCCCTGGGCGGTCGCCGCCGTCTGGGTACGCGGGCGCGGCGCCCTCGTGGCCCTGCCGCTGGCCCTGGCGAGCGCTTGCTCCGCCGGCATCCTCGTCCCGCTGCTGGGCCAGAGGGACGCGAAGGGGTACTTCCTGAGCCTGGCGACGGCGCTCGTCGTCGGCGCCCTCGGATCCGCGGCCGGGATCGCCTTCGCACGACGGCTCAGCGCAGCGACGCCGGCACCCGAGCGGCCCGCCGTCGCTCACTCGATCGGCGCTCCGAGGCCGGCGACGATACCATCGCCTCCCGCCGAATCGCCGGAGCCGTCCGAACCACGAGCCACTAACCACTAGCCACTGTAGACTGGCCCACGTGAGCCTCGAACAGACCGAACCGATCGTCGCCCTGAGCACGATGTGGTCGCAGGGCCGCTTCAAGAAAGACGGCGGCGACGACGCGCCCGACTCGATGGTGGAGTTCGCGAAGAAGGCCTCGGAGCTGGGGTTCCGCTACGCCGAGATCAACTACGTCATTCCGCCGGAGGGCGTCGACGCGCTGATCGAGAGCGGGTTGATTGCGTTCTCGTCCGTGCACTCTCCCTGCCCGCGCGTGAAGATGGCGGACGGCAAGCACTCCGACGCGCTCAACCTCGCCGCGAAGGACGAAGGCGAGCGCCGTCTCGCCGTGCTGGTCGCGAAGGACAGCGTCGACACCGTCGTCCGCGCCAACGCGAAGCTGCTCGTCGTCCACCTGGGCGGGCTGCCCCACGTCTTCGACGAGGAGAAGAAGCTACGCAAGATGTACGACGAAGGCGTCCGCGACGGCGACGACGTCGAACGCCTGCGCAAGTCCGGCATCGAACGCCGCCACAAAGAAGGGCCGAGTCTCTTCCCCCAGGCGCGGAAGTCGCTGGCCGAGATCGCCGAGTACGCCGCGAAGAACGGCGTCACGATCGGCCTCGAGAACCGCTACCACTACCACGAGTACCCTGACCCCGACGAGATGCAAATCCTGCTCGCCGACTACCCGCCCGCCGTGGCCGGCTTCTGGCTGGACGTCGGCCACGCCGAAGTCCTCGACCGCCTCGGCTTCCTGCCGCACACCCGCTGGCTGGACGAGGTCGGCTCACGCTGCGTCGGCACCCACGTCCACGACGTCGACGGCCTCGCCGATCACCGCGCGCCCGGCTTCGGCACGGCGGACTGGCCTCACTACGCCGCGAAGCTCCCTCCCCACATCCCCCGCGTCAACGAGATCAACCAGCGCCAGGACGAAGACCGCGTCGGCGGCGCTATCGCGTACCTGCGGAGCGTAGGGGTTCTGCCGGGGTAGCTGATTGGGGTCAGATAGATATCGGACACCAGCATGATCAATGAGAGGACGATACGCTGGCGTCCAAATGAGAGCCCGAACGGCGATACTGCCGGGAGTGGCGCGTCTGGCCAGGCTCCCGGCAGAGCCGAGCGCAGAAGCCAAGCGCCGATTGTTAGTGGTGTACTGGTAC
>JBGPBZ010000084.1:0-10372 GCA_041481535.1 Dehalococcoidia bacterium
CCGTTGGTGATGGTGAGGGTGGTCATGATGTCCTCCGCCCCGGCCCACCCCGTTTATAAGGTGCCCGCCCACCCGCCCTATCTTGAGCCAAAGGGGGCTGCGGCCCCCTCTGGACTCCCCCGAGGGGCGCGGTGTGGGTTGGAGGCTCCGTGCGTCTGGGGCGAGGCGTCCGTTGGTTTGGACAAGTTGGCGCTGCGCCCCTGGGTGTTCAGCATCAGGAAGGCGTCTGGCGTCGGTGGACGCCTCGCCCCTACATCGGGCGCGCTCATAGCGAATTGCCTCTGCCGCGGCGGACACGTTCGGCGGAACGAATAAACGAATTTCTGTTGTTTTGGGGGTGAGGGTTGGAAGTGGGCGCGGGGATTGCTGTCAACGGATGGCCTGCGGCGCAACGGATTAACGGATGTGTTGTCGTGAGTGGGGTGGCGTGTGGTGTTGGGGGAAGCATCGAGACGTCCCGCCGGGAGCGTCTCTACGAAGGCGATCGCGGTCATGCGCGGCCTCTGCAGATGAGGTAGAGGACGGCCATGCGGACGTCCTTCGACAGGCTCAGGATGAGCGCTCATACGCGGCCTCGACAGATCAAGTACAGCACTGCCATTCGCACCGCTACACCATTCTTCACCTGCTCTTCGATTACGGATTGGAGGCTGGAGGCGACGCTGGGGGCGATTTCGATGCCTTCATTGATGGGGCCGGGGTGCATGACGAGCGCGCCCTTTGCAGCTTTGGCGAGGCGTTTTTCGGTGAGCTGGTAGAGGGTGGCGTACTCGCGGAGGGAGGGGAGGAGGCCGCTGGACATGCGCTCTTTCTGGAGGCGGAGGGCCATGACGACGTCGGCGTTTTCGATCGCGAGGTCGAGGTTGGTTTCGACGGTGACGTGGGGGAGGGCGAAAAGTTCTCGCTCTGAGGAGTGTGGAGGTTGGATGTTGGATGTTGGAGTTGCTGGCCGTAGTCCTGATGGGAGAAGGGTAGTTGGGGCGCAGAGGGTGATGTTTGCGCCGACGGCGGCGAGGGCCCAGATGTTGCTGCGGGCGACGCGGCTGTGGGCGATGTCGCCGACGATGACGACTTTGCGGCCGCGGAGGTCGCCGAGGTGGGCGCGCATGGTGTAGAGGTCGAGGAGGGCCTGGGTTGGGTGGGCGTGCCAGCCGTCGCCGGCGTTGATGACGGAAGCCTGGATGTTGCGCGCGACGAGGTAGGGCGCACCGGAGGAGCCATGGCGCATGACGAGGGCGTCGGCGCCGACGGCCTGGAGGGTGCGCACGGTGTCGATGAGGGACTCGCCTTTCTCGACGGAAGACCCGCTGGCGGCGACGTTGATGACGTCGGCGCCGAGAGCCTTGCCGGCGAGCTCGAAGGAGGCGCGAGTGCGGGTGCTGGCCTCGTAGAAGAGGGTGACGATGGTGCGGCCGCGGAGGGCGGGGACGCGCGGGACGTCGCGGCTGAGGACTTCCTTCATCGCGTCGGTCGTCTCCATCAGGAGGTCGATCTCGTCGCGGGTGAGGTCGTCGACGTCGAGGAGGTGGCGGCGTGTCCAGCCGGCCTCGCGTTCGATGCGGGGAGGGGTTGTGGTTTCGGGTTGTGTGGTCATTGGTTGCACTCCAAGCCGGTGAGGGTTGGATTTCGGCGCGATCGTGGGCCCTCACCCCTGACCCCTCTCCCGCTGCGGCGGGCGAGGGGCAATGCTGTTGGCGATGATTCACACGAGTCGATGAAGACCGAAGCGGCGAGCCGGAGTTGTCGTGTGGTCATTGTTCACCCTCCAGCCGGACGATGCGGACCTCGTCCTCTCCGTCGGTCTCTTCGAGTAGTACGTCGACCTCTTCCTGGAGCGAGGTCGGGATGTTTTTGCCTACGTAGTCGGCGCGGATGGGGAGCTGGCGGTGGCCGCGGTCGACGAGGACGGCGAGCTGTATTTCGGCGGGGCGGCCGAAGTCTGTGAGGGCGTCGAGGGCGGCGCGGATGCTGCGGCCGGTGAAGAGGACGTCGTCGACGAGGACGACGTGGCGGCCGTCGATGCCGGCGGGGATGTCCGTGCGGCCGATGCGCGGGCGGAGCTCCCCGGAGGAGATGTCGTCGCGGTAGAGGCCGATGTCGAGCGCGCCGACGGGGGGGCGCTCGCCTTCGAACTCTTCGATGGCGGAGGCGAGGCGCTCGGCGAGGGGGACGCCGCGCGTGCGCAGTCCGACGAGGGCGATCGCGCCGGCGCCGTGGTTACGCTCGACGATTTCGTGCGCGATGCGACGGACGGCGCGGCGGATGTCGTCGGCGGTGAGGACGGTGCGGCCGGTCACACGAGTCGCCTCTCGCGACGGCGAGAGGGACGCGCGGAGACGCGGCGGTGCGCGAGGTTAGGTGCGACGTTGGGGTACGTCAAGCGATGTCTCCTTCGCGGCCTCTCAGGACCGAGTTAAAGGGTTGCTGCAAGACAGTGTACTACAGGGATCGGGCGTGTGAGGGGGTTGGTGGAGTGGGGAATCGTGGATAACGTGGCAAGTGGTGGCCTCCCGCCCCACCCCATAATAAGGTGCCCGCCCACCCCCGCCTCGGCGGGCAGGCGCCCTAATCTGAGCCAAAGGGGGCTGCGGCCCCCTCTGGACACCCCCGGGGGAGCGCGGCGTCGGTGCTAGTGGTCCGCATGTTTCTGTGAGTCGATATGTTGGCTGTCAACGGATGGGGGAGCGGATTAACGGATCGGGGCGCGTTTGGGATTGGGGTTGTGGCATCAGTGGGCGCCGCGTTTTGGGCGCAGTGTTACGTGGTCAGTTGCGTTCGATGTGCGCGGTGGTTTGGGTGCTGCCGGTGGTGGTGTTGTCGTTGGTCTCAATGGCGGTGATGGTGACGGTGTGGTTGTCTTTGGTCGCTTTGAATTCGTAGGAGGCGCTGGGGGCGACCCGCGGGTTGGCGTTGATGATGATGTGCGGGGCGTCGATCTGGATCCAGCCGGCTTTCAGCATCTGCTGCTGGTAGAAGTTGGCGACAGACTCGGCGTTTTCATTGGAGAATGAGACGGCGTCGAGTGAGGTGTCGTTGCTGGATGTCGACTCGTAAGCGGACATGCCTTCGAAGCGAGGAAGGCCGTCTCGGACGGCGGTGAGGTCAGCTGCCGGAGCGCCGGTGATGGGGCTGAGGTCGGTCTTCTGGGTGCTGACGTAGATTACGCCGGCGGCGAGGGCGCCGAGGATGAGGACGGAGAGAATGACGCCGGGAAGCGCGTGCCAGCCGCCCTGGTGTTGCTGGGGCAGTGTGTGTCGCATCCCAGTCATATCCGTGTCCTCCTGACTTCAAGATGCTCCTGGAGGCGTGCCGTTACCACGCGCCAAATGGCACGAAAGGTGTAGGCCATGTGGCGGCTTCTCAGATATGATCGCTTCGTACGTAAGAGCATCAGAAGGAGAGACGAATGGCTGAGTTCCAGCGGGTTGCGAGTGCGGGGGAGATCCCGCCGGGCGAGATGAAGATCGTTGAGGTGAACGGCCAGGAGGTCGTGGTGGCGAATGTGGACGGGGAGTTCGTCTGCTTCAGCAACAGTTGCACGCACAGGCAGGGGCCGCTGGGCGAGGGGTTGCTGCTTGAGGGCGGGATCGTCGAGTGTCCGTTTCACGGGGGGCACTTCGATGTCCGAACGGGGGCTGTGAAGGGGCCGCCGCCGACGGAGCCGATTGCGGTGTACCCGGTGCAGGTGGAGGGGGACGAGATTAGCGTGGCGGTTTAGTAGGGCGCGCCGGGAAAATAGCCGCGGATTTGCGCGGATTGTACGCGGATTTGATTTGGCCGCACTTGCCTGCGGCAGGCAGGGAATTAACGCAGATTTAAACGCAGATTGGGGATGGGGAGTTCGGGCGCGAAGCCGCCGCTGTCGGCTTCGTTAGTGGGAGGAGCCGCCGCCGATCCAGCGGAAGTAGTGCTGGAGGTCCGGAAGCGCGTCGGCGGAACGGAGGAGGAAGAACACTCCGACGAGAAGGCTGAAGACGGCGGCTAAGAGTCCGGCGCCGACGTAGATCCACCGCCGCTGCCTGGACGAGACGAAGCCCATCGAGCTGATCACGGTCACGACTGAGTTTGATATCAAGAGCCCGGCGATGAACGCGCAGAGGGCGACGACGCCCAGGAGCTGGCTGTCGGCGCCGACGGCTGTGGCGATGACGAGCGCCTGTGTGCCGGTCTCTGCACCGACGCCGTGGATCATGCCGATGCCGACGGCGGTACGCACGCCGTACGTCTGCGAGACGTGCACGTGGTGGGTCGGCCGGCGGAAGATCTTCGACTGGACTTTTTCGTAGAGGCTGCGCACACCGGCAAAGACGATCATCCAGCGGCTGCGCATCTTGAACTCGCCCTGGCCGCGGAAGTAGCGATAGAGCGAGTAGAAGAGGTAGACGGCGAGGAAGATCAGGGTGACGCCGACAACGCGCTCCATGATCGGGTCGATCCAGTCCGGCAGGACGCCGCGCGCGATGATGGCGATCATGCCGAGAACGAAGACGACGCTCCCGTGCCCGATGGCGTACATCGTCCCCAGCACCAGCGCCGGCCGTTGGTTTTCGACGAACGTTGAGACGGCGGACAGGTGGCCGTTTCGTGAAGGTCCGTGGCCGTTTGCGTCGTGCGAGTGCAGGTAGGGTGGAACGGATCGACCGCTGAAGGGAGTCTTCTCCTCCGCAACCGCGGTCGCTATCGCCGCAGAGTGGGCGAGTGTGTGGTGCGATTCGTCGGTGAGCATGACGCCGGGCTCGCGGACCAGCCAGTGCTCTTCGTCTTCAACTGGCTTGTCGGCAGCGGTGCTGGTGATGTCCGTGATCGCGGCGATGTGGTCCCAGTCGATGCCGTGGCGGAAGCCGAGCGCGACCGAGGCGGTGATGATGCCGACCGAACCAGTAACCGAAAGCGCGGGGATAGCGATCGAAAGTATCTCGCTCACAGCTGGCCGTTCCCCTGGCAGTGCTTGCAGACGCCGAAGATGGCGAAGTGGCCGAGGTCGGCCTGGAAGCCGAGGGCTTCGTAGAGGACGGTAGCGAGGCTGTCCAGGTAAGCCTGATCGAGTGAAGTGACGTCGCCGCAGGTGCGGCAGATGAGGTGGTGGTGACGGTCGCGGCCGATCCACTCGAACTCGCTCTCGCCGCCGCCCATATCGGTCTCGCTGACGAGGCCGAGGTCGGTGGCGGAGGCCATCGTGCGGTAGACGGTGGAGACGTCGATGTAGGGGTGGTCGTTGTGGAGCGCGTCGATGACGCGGGCGGCGGTGACGTGGGCGCCGGCGTGGCGGACGGCGCAAAGGATCAGTACTCGCTGAGGGGTGACCTTCTGGCCGGCCTCACGGAGAAGGACGGCGGTGTCTTTTTCGCAGGACATTGCCGGTCAATCGTACTGCGACCGGCGGTCAATTGCAACCAGTTGCAACAACGTTTGCTTGCTCTTAACCTGCCTCACCGCTGACCCGGCTCTGCTGCGGCGGGCGAGGGGCAACCCAGTTTCGATGGAGCGGCTGCTCAGCCGCCGGCGACGGGGGGGATGACGGTGACGCGGTCGCCTTCCTTTAGGGTTTGGGCCATGTCGACGGCTTCGTCGCCGAGGGTGAGGACGGCGGCTTGTTCGAGGGGGACGCCGAGTTTGCGGAGGAGGTCGCTGATGGTGGCGCCGTCCGGGAGGTCGAGCGAGAATTTGGCGTCGTCGTCGGGGGCGTATTGGTCGAGGTAGGACTCGAGCTGGACGCGGACTTTCATGGGTACAGGGTAGCACTGGGCGAGCCCTCACCCCTCCCCTCTCCCGCTGCGGCGGGCGAGGGGCGATCAGTGGAGACTGATTGGGGTGAGGTTGGTGTAGGGGGACAGGATTGGGCGAGCGCCCCTCGCCCCTACAGTGAGATGCGGAGCGTGATTGAGTTATACTCGGCGGCGCTGGAGGTGTGAGATGGCGAACGTTACTGTTAACGGGCTTTCGATTCACTACAGGGATACGGGCGGGGACGATTTTCCGCTGGTGCTGGCGCACGGGTTCACGGGGAACTCTCGGAACTGGGCGCTGACGGCGCCGGCGTTGCGCGACAGGTTCCGGCTGATTTCGCCGGACCATCGCGGGCACGGACTTTCCGATAAGCCCACGGCGCGAGAGGACTACGATCTCGACCTGCTGGCGGACGATTTGTACCAGCTGCTGCGGTCGATTGGGGTGGAGAGCTGCTATCTGGCCGGGCACTCGATGGGCGGAATGGTGGCGCAGCTGCTGACGCTGGCGCATCCGGAGATGGTGCGCGCGCTGGTGCTGGTGGACACGGCGGCGGAGCTCCCGAGGTCGCTGGCGGCGAAGGAGCGGTACCAGGAGCGGCAGCGGCTGGTGAAGATGGCGGAGGAAGAGGGGATGGAGGCCGTGTTCGAAGAGCAGTTGAAGGCGGCGGGGGCGCAGGCGCGCGAGAACCCGCTATTTGTGAAGACGTGGCGCGAGCAGTTCCTGATGACGTCGCCGCACGCGTACATCGGTGGCGCGCACGGAATGTCGACGCGACGGCCTATCGTGGACCGGCTCGGGGAGATCAAAGTGCCGACGCTGGTCATCTGCGGTGAGAACGACGAGCCGTTCCTCGAGCCTTCGAAGGTGATGCACGAGAAGATTCCGGGGAGCGAGCTGGTGATCATCCCGGGCTGCGGCCACAATCCGCAGATCGAGACGCCCGGGGAGTTCAACAAGATACTCTCGGGGTTCCTAGACCGCGTGCACGCGGGAGCGCCTGCGTGAAGGAACAAGGAACCGGGAACAAGGATGCAGGTCTAAAGACTCGACTAAAGTCGCCCGCTTCGCGGCTGCAGCTACGACGCTGAACAGCCGATGACGGCGTATGACATCGAAGCCGTTCGCGAGAAGTACATCGGCTTCGAGACGGCGAAGGCGCGCGGGCGCTATCCGGTAGAGCGCGACCCGATCCGGCGCCACTGCCACATGGTGGAGGACAACAACCCGCTGTTCATCGATCCCGCGTACGCGGCGACGACGGAGCACGGGGCTTGCCTTGCGCCGCCGTCGGGTTGGCTGGCGCTGCTGTTCGCGAGCCTGGGGCCGTGGCCGGCCGTGTTCGAGCCGCTGTTCCCGGTGGTGCCGACGCCGGGCAAGCGTCTGGTGAACATGAGCCAGGAGACGGAGTGGTTCGCGCGGATTAAGGTTGGGGACCAGCTTTCGGTTGTGCGGAGGGTGGCGGACGTCTATCAGAAGGGGATCACGATCGACCCGGAGGCGGTGTGGATCGTGGCGGAGGCGGTGATCACGAATCAGCGGGACGAGAAGGTGTGCGTGATTCGGAATACGCTGTTGACGCACCGGACGCCGGAGGAGGTGGCGGCGGAAGATGGAAGGGTGAAGAGTGAAGAGTGAAGGGGACGGAAGTAGGAAATAGGAAATGGGAATGGAGCCGCGCTAGCGGCGCCTGTCGAGGTGCCACCACACGGCGAGATAACCAAGGCCTATTCCTGCAAGGCAGACAAGGATGAAGACGAAGAACGCCAAGAGATGAAACCCTTGCCGAACGACGCCGACGCCGAACAGGATAGACATTCCGACGGTGGCTGTAATCGCTCCGGCGACATGGTGCCGATTGACCTTCACGTGGTCCAAGGATAGTCGTTGTGGCAGGTCAGAAACAGCTGTTCTGGGACGATCTCGCCGTCGGGGATGAGTTGCCTTCGATCGAGCTGGTCATAACGGCGAAGCGGTTGCATTTGCAGACGAGCGGGTCGCAGGACTGGTACCCGGTGCATTTCGACGCGGCGTTCGCGCGGAAGTCCGGGCATGCGGACGTGTTTATGAATACGGGGTGGATCCAGGCGGCGCTGGTGCGGGTGATCACGGACTGGATGGGGGATGCGGGGTTCCTGCGGCGGCTGAAGTTTGAGATGCGGAGGCAGCACCGGCCGGGAGATACGGCGATCGGGCGTGCGCGGGTGGTGGGGAAGGATGAGGGGGAGTCGACGATCGAGCTTGAGGTGTGGCTGGAGAATGAGCGGGAGGGTGTGGCGACGCCAGGGGAGGCGACGGTGGAGTTGCCGAGGCGGGGGTAGTTGGCGGCGGGCGTTTGTTGACGTTCATGCGGGGCAATGCTACAAAGTGGCGAGACAGCCGCTCCATTCCGTTATTGAGAGGTATCCCATGGGCCGCGAAGACCTTCTGAAGAAAGTACCGTTGTTCTCCGAGCTGGGTAAGCGCGACCTGGAGCGCCTGGCGAAGCTGATGGTGCCCCGCACCGTGAAGTCGGGGGAGACGATCATTAAGGAGAACGACCAGGCAGCCGGCTTCTTCGTTGTGAGCGAGGGGAAGGTGGAGGCCGTGCGCAGCGCCGAGAGCGCCACCCCGCACGTGCTGGCGTCGTTTGGGCCGGGCGACTTCTTCGGGGAGATGGCGCTGTTCGAGGGGTTCCCGCGCTCGGCTACTGTGCGGGCGACCGAAGACTCGGAGTTGCTGGCGATGACTCGCTGGGACTTTATGGCGGAGATGAAGAACCACCCGGAGATTGCGGTGAGCATGCTGCCGGTGCTGGTGCGCAGGTTGCGCGAGGCGGACGCGAAGCTGGCGGAGTAGCGAGAGCGCGCCCCTCTGCCCCACCCCGCCCTGACAAGCCGACAAACCGACAAACCGACAAACCGGCAAACCCAGTCGTCGGAATGTGTTCTTTGTCACGTCTCTACGAAAGCATGACTTTCGTTTAGGGTTACCCCATTGACGCTTGTTCGCAGCGGGAGCATATTTGGCTCGATTCGCTCGTTAGAAGGAGACGCACAATGACAACGATGACAAAGCCAACGATCGAGACGCTGCGGGAACGCGCCCTTGGTCAAGTGATAACGGCCTCTGACGCGGACTACGAGGAGGCGCGCAAAGTTTACAACGGGATGATCGACAAGCGGCCGGCCGTCGTGATCAGGGCGGTGGATGTGGGCGACGTGATGGCCGGCGTCGACTACGCGCGGGAGAACGGGCTCGACCTGTCGGTGCGCGGCGGTTCGCACAGTGTGCCGGGATTCGGTACGTGCGACGACGGTGTTGTGATCGACCTGCTGCAGATGAACGGCGTTCACGTCGATCCGAAGCGGCAGACGGCTCGGGCGGAGGGTGGCACGACGTGGGGCGGCTTCAACCACGCGACGTACCCGTTCGGGCTGGCGACTACCGGCGGGATCATTGCTAGCACGGGGATTGCCGGACTCACGCTCGGCGGTGGCATCGGATACCTGACTCGCGGCTTTGGGCTGTCTCTGGACAACTTGATATCGGCGGATGTGGTGACGGCGGACGGACGCTTCCTGGTGGCGAGCGCGAAGGAGAACGAAGATTTGTTCTGGGCGATCCGCGGTGGCGGCGGGAACTTCGGCGTTGTCACTTCGTTCGAATACCAGATGCACCCGGTGAAAGACATCGTGGCGGGCATTTTCTTCTATCCGATCGATAAGGTGCGCGAGGTGCTGAGCTTTTACCGCGACTACGTGGCGACGGCGCCTGAGGCGATGGGGTTGTTCCCGGCGTTCCAGATCGCGCCGCCGCTTCCGTTCATCCCGGAGAAGGAGGTCGGCAAGACGTTCATCGCGATCGTCTCGTGCTGGTCGGGGCCGCCCGAGCAGGCTGACGCAGAGATGGCGAAGATACGTGGCGCGGCGCCGATCGTCGCCGACATGGTGGCGCCGATGCCGTATTACGTGATCAACGGCCTGTTCGACCCGCTACTGCCGCCGGGACTGCAGCACTACTGGAAGGCCTCGTTCGCGACGGAGCTGACGGACGGCGCGATCAAGGCGCACGCTGAGTTCGGGCCGCAGGTGCCTGTGGTGAACTCGACGATGCACATCTACCCGATTAACGGCGCGTGCCACCGGGTAAAGCCGGACGCGACGGCCTGGGGACACCGAGACGCGAGCTTTGCGACGGTGATCGCGGGGATGTGGCCAGAGCCGGCGGACAACGCTAAGAACACGAAGTGGGTGAAGGATTACTTCAAGGCTCTGGAGCCGCACTCGCAGGCCGGCGGGTACATCAACTTCATGGCGGACGATGACCAGGGCCGGGTGAAGGACAATTACGGGCCGCACTACGAGAAGCTCGCGTCGATTAAGCGGAAGTACGATCCGGGCAACCTGTTCCGGGTCAACCAGAACATCAAGCCCTGACGCCCTGGGCGGACGCGGCCGCTCGACCGTCGTCGAAGCCCGCCCGAGCGGCGGGTGGCCGACGAGCCGGATCCATGAGCCCAAGTCCGGGACCGATCGCCCGCGCGCTGTTCGCGCTCGGCCGGATGAGGTGCACGATCGAGCCGGACCCGCGAAGCGCTGCCACCTGCTGATCGAGGCTGGCGGCGCCGAACGGCGAGATGATCCAGACCTCGTCGTGACCGGTC
>JBGPBZ010000085.1:0-10355 GCA_041481535.1 Dehalococcoidia bacterium
GTCGAACAGTCCGATCATGCCCGCATCCGCGTGAGCGACAACGTGGCAGTGGAATAGCCACAACCCCGGTTGTGTGTAGGTGAACGTGACCGTATCGACGGTGCCGGGATCCAGCGGGACCACGTTCGCGGGCCAGTACGCACCGTTCAGTTGTTCCATAGAACGGAGGGCGATGCCGTGCGCGTGGAAGGTGTGCACCTGGTCACCGATGTTAACGAGGTGCAGCGTCACTTCCTCGCCCGTGTGGGCGGTCATCACCGGCAGCGTCTTGTTGAACTGGTCTGCCACCGCTGTAATTCCCTGCGCCATGTAGAGGTCTTCAAGTGCGTGCTCGCCGCCGGGGATCCCCAGGCCGTTCATGATGTACGGCGGCACCTTGTCACCTTCAGTGTTGAAACCCATTTCGCCCATGAAGATGACCATCTCGTTCGTAGGCTTGGGCACGTCCTTCGGGCGGATGATGATGGCGCCGTAGAGGCCCTGGTGGATGTGCTCGGTGATGTGGTGCCCGCCGTCAGCTGAATGGCAGTGGTAGTAGTACGTGCCAGGCCGGTCCGGCTCGAACGTGTACGTGTACGTCCCCCCCGGCGGTATCATCGCACCGGCGCCTTCGCCCGTGATGATGTTCAGCTGGCTCCCGTCCTGGGACAGCGGATATCCTGTGAGGTGCGTGTGGAAGCTGTGAACGATGTCCAGCTTGTTCGTGACGTGCACCACCAGCTTCTCGCCGACGTTCGCCTCCAGAGTCGGACCGGGGACCGTGCCGGCGGGTGCGTTGACATCCTTGAACGTCCAGGCGTGCCAGACGTTGCCGTTCCCGTAGTCAATGTCTGTCGGCACGATCTCAAGGTTGTACTCGCGCACCGTTTCGGCGGACGCTCCGTGGTTGCCCTTGATCACGAGCACGCCGAACATCGCTGCTAACGCTGCGACTGCAAGCACGAGAAGAAAGCCGGCAATACCGAGGCGCCGTCGCTGACTCGGGGTCATGTCAGGCGGGAAGGTCATCGTTCACTCCTTCGTTCTATTTCGCGTTCAATTGCCGGCTTGTTCTGCCGGTTCTGATGCCTGAACCGGCGTTCCGTCACCATCTATTGTTGGCCCCGGCGGATGGCCATCGGACCATTTGCGCGCTCGGACGATGAGGCAGGGCATCTCAACTGCACGCGAGACCGCGTCCGCCACACTACCCATGACGAACCGGCGCAGCGCAGACCGCCCGTGGGTTGTCATCGCAATCATGTCCGCGTTCATGTCGCCCGCGATGTCCAGCAGAGCCGCCGCCGGCTCGCCCACAGCTACGCTGGTCTTTACCTCCACGCCCCGCTCGCGAAGACTGCTCGCGAAGCCTTCGAGGTAATCTTTCGCAGCCTCTCGAATCGCAGGCAGCGACGATAGGGTCTGGTTCGAGTGCTCGTCCGGGTAGAGCGCGACGGGGGACGGGACAATTTGCGCGAGGAGAAGGCTCGCCTCGAGCCCGCGCGCTAACTCTTCGGCCAGTCCTAACGCTTCTTCCGCCGTTTCCGAGCCGTCGAGCGGGACAAGGATCCGTCCAATCTTTGTGGCCTGTGGCACCGTTTCGCGCCTGGCGTGAACGAGGAGCACCGGCGTATCGGTGGTATGGCGCACCCTCTCGGCGACACTTCCCGCGAACCAGCTCCCGAGACCCGAGCGCCCGTGCGTCGCCATCACGATCAGATCGCATCCGCCCGCGTCCGCGGCGGCGCAGATCGCGTGGGCGGCGCGGTCGTTCACCGCCAGGGTGCGGACCTTCAGGCGGTGGGTACGCAACGGCTCCGCGACGGATTCAAGGTATGCCTCAGCGGCCTGCCGCTCAGTGGCGTCCGCTGGCTCCGTGGTGGCAAGCCCAGCCCATTGCTCGTTTGGGACAACCGCAGAAAGGAGCAGCAGATCCGCACTTGTGCGCGAGGCGATTCCCCAGGCCAGCGGTAGCGCCCTCTCAGCGAGGCCCGAGCCGTCCAGCGGCACCAGGATTCGTTTGATCATGGCGGGTTCCTTTCACGATGCGTGGTGCCGCGCTCTCACTTGGTCCCTGGCGCAGGCTGCGGTAATGCACGCTCGCCAATACGGCCGCGACGACGCCCATCACAGCGGCGACGGCAAACACTTCATAGACCGCTGCAGTCGCGTGGCCGCCGACAACGTAGGCGCCGTGAATATCGAAGCCCGTGGCGTGCCACCGGGTCGCCGCCTGGTAGGTGGATATCGCCGCAATACCGATCGCCGACAGACCGGTCCCAGGGAGCAGCCAGGCCCAGAACTTCGGCCGGAAGTAGAGCGCGCCGGTGCAGGTGATCGCCACGACTGCCAACGCGATAACGAAATACCCGTCGCCGACGCCTGTCATCGCGTCGGCTTCCGTACCGCGGAGGTGAGCGACGTTAAAGTCGACCCATGTGCGGAACGTAAGCACAATGATCACTGCCGCTGCGATGGCGATGATCAGCTTCGCTCGCAACTCAAGCTGTGTATGATTGGCTGCTTGGCTTCTCATCTGACGTCTCATCTCTATCTCCCCTTCGAAGAATTGGCATATACGGTATCGGGGACGGCAGCCTGCGCAACGTTGCGGAGCTCAGCCGACAGTTCATTCAAAGTCAGGCCTTTGAGCAGACAGCGCGAGGCGCCGGTCTGCAGGAGCTCGTTCCGCTCGTCGTCCAGGTAGTACGAACTGAAGATAACGATCTGCGAGTCAGGACTCGTCTCCTTCAACCAACGCGCCATCTCGCTGCGCGGCCGAGGCCCGCGCTTGAAGTCGGCGATGATGATCTGGGGCTTCCAGTGATGCGCGAATTCGGCGGCCCAGATCGGGTTCGTCGTGTGGGCAACTACCCGGAAGCCCGCCATCGCGGACAGCCCGTGGGCCAACCGCGAACTCACTTCGGGATGCTCGTCGACAATCAGTACGGTGATCTGTTTCATGCACTAACCGTATCTGGAGCCCAGGTTCCACCCGTAGATTCAGAAGGCCCATACATCGGGGGCCATCCGGCCCCTTCGTAACCGTGCGGATTCTGCAGGAGCCAATCACCGACTTCGACCGGATTCACGTTCCTCCGGCTTCCAGCGCCTATAATTCGTAGACATATGGAGGGCCAGCCCACTTACTCGATCGAAGACATCCGCACGCTCGCTGAGGCCGGAATCAGCCTCACTTCGGAGCTTTCGCTACGCGCCGTCCTGCAGAAAGTCGTGGACATTGCGCGCGACAACATCGACGCCCGTTACGCCGCTATGAGCGTCCTCACGGATGACGGCCACATCGAACAGTTCCTCTCCAGCGGGATTAGCGAGGCGGAGCGGGCGGCTATCGGGCACATACCGTTCGGGAAAGGACTATTGGGCGTATTACTGCTCGAAGGTGCGACGCTACGCCTTGAGGATATTCGTGCCGACCCTCGATCAGTCGGATTCCCACCGAACCACCCGACGATGAAGTCCTTGCTCGGCGTGCCGGTCATCTGGCGAGGCAAGATCATCGGGAACCTGTACCTTACGGAGAAGAAGCGGGCACGCTCCTTCTCCGAGCGCGACGAAGAGCTCCTGCGGTTGCTCGCGACGCAGGCTGCGGTCGCCATCACGAACGCGGGCCTCTATGAATCGGAGCATTCGCGTGCTCGCGAATGGGAAGCCCTGTTCAAACTATCGCGTGACGTCACGGCTACAACCGACCTCAACGAGCTCTTCGCATTCGTCGTGAAGCGAGCGGGGGAGCTTCTCGACGCCGATGTGGCGGTCTTGGAGCTCCTGAGCCGCAGCGGCGAGAATCTCGTCGCCGTAGCGGGTTCAGGAGTACGGGGCTCCCAGGAGTCCGGCGTGCGTGCACTGGCTCAGCACGAACCCCTCAGGCAGACGCTCGAGACTCGCCAGCCGATGATCGTCGTCGATTACGAAAGCCAGCGGAAGCAAGGCGTCGGGAAGTGGCCGCTGATGGAAGAGGAAAGCCTGATCTCCGCGATCGCCGTGCCGGTGCTGGGCCGGGAACAGCCGCTCGGTGTCGTTGCCGTCGGCAATAGGACGCTCACTCGGTTCACGGAGCGGCAGGCCCAGTTGCTCCAAACATTCGCCAACCTGGTGGCGGTGGCGATCGAGCGCCAGCACCTGTTCGACCGGCTGGAGAACCTGGCCCGGCTGGAGGAGCGGGACCGAATTGGGATGGACCTGCACGACGGGGTCATCCAGTCGATCTACGCTGTTGGCCTGCATCTCGAGGACTGCTCCGATCGGCTGCCGGCGAACGCCCAGGACGTGAAGAGCGACGTGGAACAGGCGATCGATGACTTGAACAAGGTGATCAAGGACATCCGCAGCTACATCTTCGATCTGCGGCCCAGCCTCTCAGGTGTCCACGATCTTCCTCAGGCGCTCGCTCAACTGGTGGAGCACTTCCGCGTGAATACACTGGCGACCACCACGCTGTCGATCGACTCGCCGCTGGAGGCGCCAGGCGGCGAAGCAGAAGCGATGGCGCTCTTCCACATCGCCCAGGAAGCGCTCAACAACGTCTCCAAGCACTCAAAAGCGACGGCCGTCTCCGTGTCGCTGCATTACGAGGGCGGTGCGCTTGTGCTTGAAGTGGTCGACAATGGCATCGGCTTTGACGTGCCGGCCAGCGCCGTAACGAAGGGCGCCCACCACGGTATGCGGAACATGCGCGACCGGGCCAAAGGTGTTGGGGCCACACTGGAGTACGACAGCGTTCCGGGGGAAAGAACGACTCTGCGAATGACGCTGGAACCACAGGGGAAGGACAAAAGCAATGGCTGACACCATCAAGCTGATGCTGGTAGATGATCACGAGGTCGTGCGGTTGGGACTGCGCAACCTGCTCGAGCGCCGCCCACAGTTCACGATAGTTGGTGAGGCGGGAAGCGTAGCCGAGGCGATCTCCGTCGCGCACGAAGCCAAGCCCGACGTAATCGTGATGGACATCCGGCTACCCGACGGCAACGGCGTCGAGGCCACGCGTGAGATCCGTGGTGAGCGCCCGGAGACAAAGGTCATCATGCTCACCTCCTACGCAGACGACGAGGCGATCTACGGCTCGATCATGGCCGGCGCTTCCGGCTACCTCCTGAAGCAGACGCGCGGCCAGAACCTGGCGGAGGCGATCGAGCGCGTCGCCGCCGGGGAATCGCTGCTGGATCCGAGCGTCACGGAGAAGGTGCTGGAGCGCATGCGCTTGCTTGCCCGCGGCGAAACTGACGATCTGGCGCCACTTACCGCACAAGAGCGCAAAATCCTGGCGCTGATAGCTGAGGGCAAGACCAACAAGGAGATCGCCGCCGACGTGTTCCTGAGCGACAAGACGGTGAAGAACTACGTTTCCAGCATTCTGAGCAAGCTTAACCTGCGGCGGCGCTCCGAAGCCGCTGCCTTCATGGCAGAGCACCGGTCCAAGGCCGGAGAACAGCCAGAAACGCCTTAACTCCCGCTTAGCACGGGCCCGAAAGTCCCGCCCCAATGGGGCCGATAGTCCCGGCGTTTAGGGGCCATTTCGCGTATACCTTGCTTCCTTTCGGGCATCTACCCTGTGGCATGAAATACGGAGAGCCACAGTTCGGAAGGAGAACAGAAATGAGCAAGCTAACCAGGGTCACCAGGATTGCACGGCACTGGGTGTGGATTGCACCGCTTGTGCTGGGCTTCGCCTTCTTCGCCGGCGGAGCCTACATGGTCGTCGAGGGCCGCAATGCCCACAACGACGTGCGCGACACCATCACCCAGGAACAGATCACGGTCTCGGCAGACGCGCCGGCCTACGGTGGTGAGATCATCGACTCGGCCGCCAAGGCAGACGCTCAGTCAGAGGCGATCCTCCACCACACGCTGACCGGCTCAGGCGGGTATCTGTACGCACAGCAGGGCTCCTACCTGCTGCCCAGCGGCAACTACATGCTCCCCGCGGGCACATACATGACCGCGGCGGGCGGCACGACCCAGGACAAGGCGCAGGCCGCGACGGATGCAAAGGGCAACCCAGTCATGACGACCACGGACGAGACGCTGGCCGCCAAGGACTCGAGCGATAAGCCAGTCAACGCTTGGACGAGCGACAAGACGCTGGCCGCCAAGGACGCGAACGGCAACCCGGTCGCGAACCCGCTCCGCACCACGGCGCTGACCTCCGCCGAGCTGCGGACCAGCCTCGGCGTGGCGGTCATGGGCTTCAAGGTCTCCGATCTCGTCTTCGGCTTGGGCGCGTTCCTGATCTTCATGGGGCTCATGAACGTGTTCATCATGGCGCCGGTCACCTACTGGGCAACTGTTGTCGCCGACGAGCACGAGAAGACGGTGGCCAGGCGAGCGGCCGCCGGAGCTGCGGAACAGACAGCGTAACCAGACATTACGGCTCTCCTTTGACAGTGGAGAGGTGAGCAGGGCTCCCTCTCCACTGTTCTTTTGTGCCCTGGCCAAGGTATCCAGTAGTCCTGCTCGGTTCGGGCCGTTCGGCACTGTGTCCGTTCACGGCTCGCCAACTACTCTGCAGATGGAGGTGAGCATCATGAGTCCAGTCGTTCACAACAAGGCGAATCCCAGGAAGCGCAACCCGGTGATCGAGCCGGCGGTCGAGCCCACCGTGGTGATTTGCGGCGAGGACGGCCAGGAGTTGGTCGGCGTGTGCGACGGTCCGGACGAAGGCGGTCAGTGCCCGTGGGCGGACGTCGAAGGACGCCTGCCCTGCAACGGGAACTGGATCGTGGCAGGCGGCTGGACGCTCAAGGTCGCCGAGGACGCCCGTGGTTGCCCCATCGCCATGCTGGGAATATCTCCGCCTGATACGGCGTAGTCCCGCTGCGGTCGAAACCCCGGGGTATTTTGAGACTACCTAGCGTTCATACGTAAGCGCGGTGGAGTCGAAGCCGCCAACCAGATCAGCCGTCACCCCAGGAAATATCTCCACTTTCAGTTCGCGCGCACCAACCATTTGCATCAGGACCGTTCCCGTTGCTGGCGTGTTTGCCCTCACCTTGATGTGCGGCACGTAAGACATGCCGTTCCAGGTCTCACCCGTATCGCCGTTGTAAGCAGCGATCTGCCCCAGCTCATACTTGACTAGCCCTGTCCCCTCGCTAACCGTCGCCGGGTCTGGAGTATTTCCTATGACGGCAAACTGCTGCGCCTGGCCGTCGTAGTTGCCAAACGAAATCACGATCTGGCTGGGGTCATTCCCGTCGTAGACCACCGAAAGGTGCCCGTCCCAGTACCCCTCACCACCGGCCTGTTTCCCCGCGTAGCCTCCGCTGCCCTCCCTGAACCAGCTTCCGACCAGCTTGCCGTCGATGTCGTAGTCAATCTTGCCCCAGCGTGGCTCCGCATCGCGCATGTCCAGCGCCAGCAGCTGGCTCTTCAGCGGCTCCTTCGTGTAATCGAAGAGATCCACCACGTGAGTCTTCCAGGACTCGGCTCTCGTGTATTGGTCTGGATTGACGAACCCCGTCAGAGTCGAGTCGTCGTCTTCAACCCACACGTCGATTCCGTTGGCCGTCGGCGGCCCCGTGTAGCCGATCAGTTCGCCTTCCCCAACCGCGTAGTCCGGAGTAGCACTCTCGTTTGGCTGCAATTGGCCGACCTTATCAGCCAGGCCACCCGCGAAGCTGTCCAGGTTGCTGAACCGGACGCGAAAAGTGCAGGTGGCCTCAATCGTCACAGCGTAGTCGTCGTAGCTCCCGCTCGGCCCCTGGCGCGCAGTGCGAGTGACCGAGGTAACCACCCCCGCGAGTGGCGACTTCACAGGCGCCTGGCGCGGCGGCTGCGCGAACGCGCCCTTGATGTAGAAGTACCCGTGATCGATCGGCGTGACGTGACCGCCGACCATCAGCCCCATCGGCTGGATGTACAGGAGATCGCCCAGGTCGATCGGTGAAGCGCCGATCATCGCCGTGCCCCTGCCGGTGCAACCGGACGAACCATGAGTCCCGCTAGATTGCTGCAGATGGCTCGCATCGCAGCCCGTCGCAGTCTCGGTCTGACACGGGGGAAGTCCGGACGATGGCGACGGCGTTACGGCGCGTGACGGCGCGGGCGATTCGGTTGGGCCCTGCGGCGGCTGCTGAGTGAAGCTCGGCGCCCCTCCGCCACAGGCGAACGAGGCCAGCAGCCCAAACACGATCAAGGCAAGGAACGGATACTTCATCGATAGATACTCTGAGGTCCTGAGGAGAGGACGGCGAGATTGGCCGCTCAGTTACAATCGAACCCGCGCGATTCCGACAAATTATTCGCGATAGAGAGGTCTCGCTCGACCTCGAACGCCGCGCCTAACCCGTCGCCTGGACTCCAGACGGCCGGCTCACACCCACGAGCTTGCCGTCTCTCATGTCGATGACTTCGTCCGCTTTGCCGGCGATCGTGTCGTCGTGCGTGGCGATGAGGACGCTGCGGTTCTCGGACGCCAGGCTGCGCAGCAGGTTGACGATCACAGTGCCAGTCTTCGAGTCGAGGTTCGCCGTCGGCTCATCAGCGAGGATCAGCGGACAATCATTGGCGAGTGCGCGGGCGATCGCGACGCGCTGCTGTTCGCCGCCGGAGAGCCGGGTCGGCCGCCTCACCCAGCGGTCCTCCGCCAGCTCCACGCGGCGCAGAAGCGCCTCCGCCCGGCGCCGCATCTCGCTCGCTGACATCCCACCGGCCAGCTCCAGAGGCAGCATCACGTTCTCGATCGCCGAAAGGTGCGGCATCAGGTTGAACATCTGAAATACGAAGCCGACCTTGTGGCGCCTGTACGCAACCTCCTGGCCCCCGCCCAGCTTCCCCACATCCACACCGTCAACGATCACCGTCCCGGAGTCAGGCTTGTCCAGCGCGCCCAGCAGGTTGAGCAGCGTACTCTTGCCGCATCCGCTGGGGCCCCGCAGAGCCACCATCTCGCCGGGCGGGAGCCGGAAGCTCACTCCATCTACGGCCGGTACGTCCACCGGTCCGCTCTTAAAGTGCTTCCGCAAGTCTTCCACCACTGCCGTGTACTTCGTCCCGTTTGTCGTTGGTTCATTCATGGCGGAGCACCTCCGCCGGCCGCACGCGCCCGACGTACCAGACCGGCACCGTCGTCGCGACCACCGCCAGGCCGATCGCAATCGCCAGCGCGTACAGGAAAACCTCCGGCGAAACGGCGACGTTGACGCTTCCCAACAGGCTGTTGGCGCCGTTTGTCGCTGTGTTTCCCGCCGCCTGGAAGAATCGCCCGCCGCCTCCACCCGCGCCTCCTCCGCCCGGGCCGCCGAACGCCGGCGTTGACGGGTCGGAGACGAGGCCGTTCGCCACCGTCTGCGCCAGCGGGAACGTCGCAAGCGCGCCGATCGCCGCCGCCGCAACGGCGATAATCCCCGTCTCGACGGTGAACTGGCTGATCACGTTCCAGGCAGAGGCGCCGACCGCCTTCATGATCCCGATCTCGCGGATCCGCTGCCGGGCAACAAGTCCGATCGAGAAGAGGATGATCGCCGCGCTCGCAATCAGCGCCACGATCATTCCGATCTGGCTGCTGCTCTTTGCATCGGAAAGCGGGGCGCTGATCGAGCTGAACAGCGTCTGCGCGGTCGTCACGTCCGCCTTGTCCGTGCCGAGCGTGTTCTTTATGTCACTACTGACCTGGTCAACATTGTCGATGCTGTCCGCCTTGACGATCGCCTGGTCGACTTCGTTGGACCGCCCAAAGATCGTCCGCGCCGTGTCGATCGGCATCGCCATCGAGTTGTCGCCGAACGACGTACCGGTCGTGTAGATGCCGATCACGGTCATCGTCGTTGTCGTCGTCACCCCGGTCGTGTCATCCGTCTGGTCCAGGGCGAAAGTGCCGCCCACGCCAAGGTTGTTCGCCGTCGCCAGCGCCTGGCCCATCACCGCCACGTCCTTGCCTTCGTCGTCCGCTGTAAACGAGCGGCCGGAAGAGATCGTTACATCCTGCACGCCAAGGCTGGCCAGCGTGTTCGGGTCATCTGTCCCCGTCACAATGATCGGCGGCGAGAATCCCCGTGCATTCCCGCCGAAGTTTCCTCCGTTCGGAGCCTGAATCGCCGCCGCCGTCAGGTTCGTCCCTGAGTACCGGGCGGTGACAACGCGCGTAATGCTGACCACGTGGGGGACCGTCGTCAGCTTCTGCAGGTCGTCGTCGGTGATTGTCGGCTGAGTGGCCGTGGAATCGCCTGGGGCTGGCGTCGGTGTCGCAACCACGCCGCCAGCACCGCCGCGATCACCGCGACCGCCGCCGAACCCGAAGGCGCCGCCGCCAAAGCTGCCCGCCGGCCGGACCGTAACGTCCGTGCCAACCTGCGCTCTTACGGCGTCCAGGCGCTGGGCGAATGCGCCGTTGACGGTGATCATGATGAGCGCCA
>JBGPBZ010000086.1:0-10214 GCA_041481535.1 Dehalococcoidia bacterium
CACGAAGTTGTGCGTCACGGCGACAACCGTCTCGTCCGGGTGACGGGCGATCAGCTCCTCCACCGCCTGGCGCGCGCGAACCTGCACGTCGGTGAGGGTTTCGTTGCTGCCGGGCATGCGATACGTCACGCCCTTCGGCCCGCCCCAGTTGTGCATGAGATCAGGATGCTGCTTGACCATCTCCGGACCCGTCATCCCATCCAGCTCGCCGATGTCCATTTCGATGAGCCGCTGCTCCACCATCACCTCTATATCGTGAGGCGCGGCGATCCGCCTGGCCGTCTCGAGGGCCCGTTGCAGCGGGCTGGAGTAGATCGCCGCGATCTTCTCTTCGGCCAGCGCGAACTCCAGCGCGGCGGCCTGGCGGATGCCGGTTTCGTTTAGCGGAACGTCTGCCCGTCCGAGCGCCAGATGCGATCGGTTGTAATCGGTCTGGCCGTGACGCACGAGGATCAGGCGCATCAGTCCGCCCGCGGCTCGCGGAGACGCCGGAACTCGCGCACCGCCGCAGGCGTGTCGTCGACTTCGAGGCGAGTGCGGTGAACACGCGTCGGCGCGGGGAGCCCGAGGGCGAGTAGTGTCTGGTCGGCGCGTGCGGTGTTGTCCTGCTCCGCACGCAGCCGCATACAAAGGACATAGGAATCGTTCACGCGGCCCGCGAGACGGAGGCCAAGGACAAGCGGGCGCAAGTCGTACTCGCGGACCTTCTTCTCGCGGCGGTACTCTGCCGGCAGCGTGTCGGCGGCGAGCATCTTGTCGATCGCGGACCGCACATCGGCTTCGGCGAGGCCGTCCGCGGGGACAGCGACCTCCCATTCTGCCCAGCGCAGCGACGCCTGGACAGACGGTGCGTTCACGCCGACTTCGCGCACCTCGGTCGCTTCGATGCCGGCGGGCAGGTGCAGCGCGATGCGCTCAAGCGCAACGTTGGGATTGATGCGGCAGTCCAGCGCGATGTCTGCGATCTCCGCATCAGACGTCGCGCCCTGCGGAAGCGGCGCGGCGAGCGAGATCTGCGCCGTCGGACGCTTGCCTTCCGAATAGGAGACAGCGAGACCGGCCGCCTTCGCCGCGGCCTCCCAGGCGGTGACGATGTCGCGGTGGCCCATGCCGGCAGCAGCGGCGGACAGTCGGTAGCGGAAGCGCAGGCGCTGGACTTTCATCGCTACTCCCGCGTGATCGTCACTTCTTCGATGCGGTTCCCCTCGACTTTCGTAACGGCGATGCGCAGGCCGGCGTGGGTGATCGTGATCGTCTCGCCCGGCTCCGGGATGCGGCCGAGGCGGCTCAAGACAAAGCCGGCGATCGTCTCGTAGTCCTCGTCTTCGGGCAGGTTGAGGTCGAGCTCCTCGTTGGCGTCGTGGATGGTCATGCCGGCGTCGACCTGGAACGTCTTCTCGTCTACTTTCACGAACTCTTCTTTGTGGCGCCGCAGCTCGTCGCCGACGTAGCCGACCAGCTCCTCGATCAGCATCTCCAGCGTGACGATGCCCGCCGTCCCGCCGTACTCGTCAACGACGATAGCCATCTGCTGCCCAGCCTCCTGCATCTGGAAGAACGACTCCCCCACGAACTTGGTCTCCGGGATGAAGAGCGGCGCTCGCATCGCATCATCGATCGCGTCGTCTTCCTTGAGCGAGCCGTCGGCGATGCCGCGCAGGACGTCCTTGATGTTGACGATGCCGACCACGTTGTCGTGCTTCCCCTCAAACACCGGGAAGCGAGAATGCGGATGCTCGGCGTAGACCGCGTAGAACTCGCGGACGGTCATGCCGCGCGACAGCCAGACTACCTCGGTGCGTGGGATCATCACTTCGTTGACGCGGCGGTCCCCGAAGCTGAAGACACCGCTGAGCAGCTCTGCCTCCTCTTCCTCCAGCAGCCCGGCCTGGGCGCTCTGGGTCACGAGGATGTTGATCTCCTCCGCCGTGTGTACGCTGTGAGCGCCGCCACCAGCCGCCTCGAACCCGAACGGACGCAGGGCGATGTTGCCGAGGACGCGCAGGATCCAGATCGCGGGCCAGAACAGCCGGCGGAAGATCTCCATCGGCACGACGGTCAGGAGCGCGACCTGCTCGGCGCGGAAGAGTGAGAACGTCTTCGGCGCGAGCTCACCGATCACGATCATCAGCGTCGTGATGAAGGCGAAGGCAACTGGAACAGCGATGACGTGAGCGCCGACGCCGGCGACTTTTTCGCCAAGCACGCCCTCCAGCCCGTCCTTAAACAGGTCGGCCAGCAAAGGCTCGCCGACGAAGCCAAGGAAGATGCTGGCGATCGTTACCCCTAGCTGCGTCGCAGCCAGGAAGTTGCCAATGTTTTCGACGGAGCGGAGCGCAAGCTTAGCGAGAGCGCTGCCCTCAGCGGCACGTTGCTCAAGACGGCTGCGGCGGACGGCGATGATGGAGAACTCGGCCGCGACGAAGAATGCGTTGGCGAGAACGAGCCCGACGACCAGTAGCAGCCGTAGGGTTATGGATAATGCGTCGTCCATTTAAGACAGAAGCCGGCCGAATGGGCCGACCCGCAGACATTGTACCACTGAGCGGTCAGCTATCAGCACTCAGCCCTCAACGCACGTATACGATATGCTGACCGCTGATTGCTGAAGGCTGAGAGCTAGTCGATGTCACTCGTAGTTACCGTTTACGTGCCCAGCGGCATCGTCATGGCCGCGGATTCCCGCATGACGGTGCTGCGGACGGAGGACCGGGAAGAAGAGGGGCAGAAGCTGCGCGTTCAGCAGCAGCTGGTTCTTTCGGACAGCGCTTACAAGATCGTGGAGCTAAAGACGGTGCCGGTCGGCGTCGCCGTGTACGACTCCGGGATCATCGACAACCAGCCGGCGGAGAGCCACGTCCGCCGCTTCGAGGAAGAGGCGCTATCGCCGGGCGATGACGTGAACACCGTCTCCCGAAAGTTCTTACAGTACTTCCAGTCGAACCACAATGGCGTGGCCCTGGGGTTCCACGTCGCCGGGTACAAGCAAGAAGGCAAGACGCGGATGCCGTATGTCCTCGTCGGGCACACGACCCGTGAGCCGGAGATCCGGCGCGTGAACGCCGATGATAAAGGCGCGACGCAGTACGGCGTCGTGCGCGCAGGCGACGTGCTGGTGGCCAACCGCCTGATCGACGTGGCCTACCTGCCGCTCTTCGCTGCGATGCCGCTCCAGGAGGCGATCGACTACGCCGTGTACCTCATCCGCTCGACGATTGAGACGCTGCGCTTCGAGCCGCGCTACCCAACGGTGGGCGGACCGATCGATGTGCTTGTAGTGCAACCGGAAGGCATGCAGTGGGTGCAGCGTAAGGAGCTGCGCGGCGAACGCTAACCCGCGTCTCAAACATACGAAGGGGGGTAGTGAACAATGACAACTCGGATCAGAAATGCTGAGAGGGGAGTAAAGATCAACCCACATACCCCTTTCCTCAAGAGATATTGTCAGGGCTGGCTGAAACACCTAAGCCAATACCGAGAGGCCGTGGTCGACGTCGGAGATTGGCCATTCTGGTACGGGGAGAGACCGCTCGTTGGGTTCCTTGCCGCAGGCATTTGGAGTTCAGGCGGCGTCTGCATTGAAGAGTTTCGGGCCGATAAGAAACCCCACATCGCTAAGCGAAACAAGAAAAATCACCCGGGTAGGAGTGACCTCTACTTTTGTCAGGGCGACCTCGAGGGCAACTGCGAACTCAAGATGTATAACGTTGGCGTTAGCCAAGCGCGCGACTTTGACAAGTTTCTGCGGGAAAAGTGGAATATTTGCGCAAAGGATGCGAGGAGAGGGCACCAGAGAGGAATCGAAGACTTCGGCGGGATATTTTTTCGCCCGTTTGTCGGCATTGACCTGGACGACCAGCGGTACGAGGCGAACGTGCAGCTGTTCCTCGAGTCTGTGTGGGATACGCAAGGATTGGGTTGTGGGCGCAGTAATGATGCTCAAACGAGCAGGTAGAGCTAGCTCGCGTCCTTAATCAACTGCTCCGCCGCCGTCCGCGGATCAATCTCACGCTCGGCGATGCGTTCGGCTAGCTGATCGATCGCGCCGTTGGAGGCGTGGACGACGCGCTCCATGAGGATGGACTGCGCGGTGGCGAGGAGCTGGCGCTTGCCGCGCTTGCGGAGCATCTCGTGCAGGCGGCCGGACTCGCTCAGGAAGGCGCGGTGCTTGTCGATGGCGTCGAGTAGCTCCTCGATTCCCTGGTCTTTGTGGGCGACCGTCTTCACGATCGGGACGTCCCAGCCGGCGTTGCGCTGGAGGTCGGTGTAGATGTGCAGCTGCTTGAAGACGGACTCGGCCTGCGGGAGATCGGCCTTGTTGACCACTAGGACGTCGGCGATCTCGAGGATGCCGGCCTTGATCGCCTGCATGTCATCCCCCGCGCCCGGGATGTTGACGACGACGGTCGTGTGCGCGGTTTCGGCCACCTCGACTTCGTCCTGCCCTGCGCCCACAGTCTCGACGATGACGATCTCTTTGCCGGCGGCGTCCATCACGTTGACGGCGTCGTTTGTCGTCGCTGAGATGCCGCCGAGCGCGCCGCGCGTAGCCATGCTGCGGATGAAGACGCCGGGGTCGGAGGTCAGGTCCTGCATGCGGATGCGGTCGCCGAGGATCGCGCCGTGGGAGAAGGGGCTGGTCGGGTCGATGGCGACGATGCCGAGCGTCTTGCCTCGCTTGCGGTACTCACGGGCGAGCGCGCCGACGAGGGTGCTCTTGCCGGAGCCAGTCGGACCGGTGACGCCGATGATGTGCGCGCGGCCGGTGTGCGAGTACAGCTCGCGCATCGCGTCGCGGCCTTCGGGGTAGTTGTTCTCGACCCAGCTGAGGACGCGTGAAAGCGAAAGCTTGTCGCCGGCGAGCAGCTTCTCGACGATCTGCGCGGGCACTTAGGCGGCGGCCGCTTTGGTCGAGTTGTTCTTCACCCAGTCGATGATATCGAGCGTGGAGGCGCCGGGGCCGAAGATGCCCTTGAACCCAAGCTTTTCGAGCTTTACGCGGTCTTCGTCGGGGATGATGCCACCGGCGAAAAGGATGACCTCGTCCATGCCGCGGGACTTCAGCTGCTCGACAATGCGGGGGAACAGTTCCAGGTGCGCGCCGGAGAGGATCGAGAGGCCGATCATGTCGGCGTCTTCCTGAAGCGCCGTCTCGGCGATCATTTCGGGCGTCTGGCGGATGCCGGTGTAAACCACCTCGTAACCGGCGTCACGGAGCGCTCTGGCGACAACCTTGGCGCCGCGGTCGTGGCCGTCCAGGCCGGGCTTGGCGATGATGATCTTGAGCTTGCGTTCCTGCGTCATACGTCCGCCTCCCTGTGTAGGCGATTGTAGCCGGGAGTGTTGATATGTGGAAGCCGGGCCGAACAAACCAACAGACCAGCAGACCTCTCGAAACGGCGGCCTGGTCAGGTTTGCAGGTTTGTCGGTTTGCCGGTTTGTCGTTGATAATGGCGAGCAACTCACGCTCGGAGGCCGCACGCTATGCCCCACGACACCATCGCCAGCCCGACCACGCCCGTTGCCGAGAACCGCGAGCCCGTGTTCCGCTTTCCGGAGCAGGAAGCCGCCGCGAGCGCGAAGCTCGCTACGTTCAAGGAGAAGGCCGGGCAGCCACCGAACATCCTCGTGATCCTGATGGACGACGTCGGCTGGGGAGACTTCGGATGCTACGGCGGCGGATTGGCTGTCGGCGCAGCGACGCCGAACATCGACCGGCTGGCGAGGCACGGGCTGCTCCTCACGTCGTGCTACTCGGAGCCGTCGTGCACGCCATCAAGGGCGACACTGATGACGGGGCGTCTGCCGCAGCGTCACGGGCTGCACCGTCCGCCGATGTACGGCGAGCCCGGCGGCCTCGAAGGCGAGATCACGGTGGCGGACCTGCTGTCGGCGGCGGGGTACGTGACGCAGGCGGTGGGCAAGTGGCACCTCGGCGAGAACACGGCATCGCAGCCGCAGAACTCGGGGTTCGATGACTTCTACGGCTTCCTCAGCGTCTCTGACATGTACACGGAGTGGCGCGACCCTTACTTCTTCCCGGAGATCGTCTACAGCGAGGCGCGGACGGAGTGGGTGAAGAACCAGCCGTTCAACAAGTGCTTCGTGCACGCGGTGCGCGGCGGCGAGACGGAGAACGTGGAAGAGGTGACGATCCCGGTGCTGTCGCTGCTCGACGACAAGTGGTGCGACTACTCGCTCGCCTTCATCCGGCGCATGGCGTCGGAGAAGAAACCGTGGTTCCTCTACCACAACACGCGCGGCGCCCACTTCGACAACTACCCGCACGAGCGCTTCCTCGGCAAGTCGCCCGCGAAGCACCCGTACAAGGACACGCTGATCGAGCTGGACGACATCGTCGGGCGGCTGTTCGCGGCGCTGGAGGAGACGGGGCAAGCGGAGAACACGCTCGTCTTCATCTCGTCCGACAACGGGCCGGAGATGGAGACGTGGCCGGACGCCGCCTACACGCCGTTCCGCTGCGCGAAAGGATCGACGTGGGAGGGCGGTGTGCGGGTGCCGGGGATTCTAGTCTGGCCGGGGATGATCGACGGCGATCGGGTGAGCGACGGCCTGTTTAACTTCAGCGACTTCCTGCCGACCGTGATGGCGCTGGCGGGCGCGACGGACACCTTGCCGGCCGATCGCTACATCGACGGGATCGACCAGACGTCGTTCTTGCTGGCGGGCGACGCTATCTCGAACCGCAAGTACCACTACTACTGGCTGGGCGGGACACTATCAGCGCTGCGCGTCGGCGAGTACAAGTTCGTGATGAACGCGATCTCGGACGACGACACGGACGTGCTGAACCCGGGCGGCTTCACCGGCTACATCAAGCGCTTCCCCTACGGTCGCCTCTACAACCTCTACCTTGACCCAAAGGAGACGCGGAGCTACCTCATACGCAAGTTGGCTTACCTGGAGGCGCTGAACGGCGGCGTGCGCAACCACCTGATCACGTTCCGCAAATACCCACCGAAGCGTTCCGTGGGGATTGGCGCTTAGCTGCGCTCGATTAGCTGAATCGAGACGCCGTGAGTGGAGCCCTGGTTGATGCGGGCGACACGGGCGTCGGGCCAGATGCTGGGCTCTGGATCGGAGATTGTCGCGCCGTGCTCGCGGAGGTAGCGCACGGCTTCGTCGAGGTCGTCGACCTGCAGGCTGATCGAGAAGAGGCCTTCGCCGCGCTCCTTCACCTGCTCGTAGAAGCGGCCTGACTCTTCGACCGGCTGCACGAGCTCAAGGAACGACTCGCCTATCGGCAGACGCGCCGCCTTGAAACCGGCGCCCAGCGGGTGGTTGAGCTCTGTGTCTTCTTTCAAGCCAACGTTGCGCTCCCAGAGGCGGAGAGCATCTGCGAGTTCAGTGGTGGCGATGATGACGTGGTCGATCTTCTTGAACTGCGCCATCACTTCGCTCCCTTGTAGATGTCCATCGGTGTCGCCAGCTCGACGAGGACGCCACGACTGGCCTTCGGATGGAGGAAGCAGATCATCCCGGCGAGCCCACCGCGCGACTTCTGGTCGACGAGCTCCACACCCTTCGCCTTCAGCACTTCGAGCTCGCCGTCGACGTCCGCAGTCTGAAAGCAGATGTGGTGCAGGCCTTCGCCTTTGCGCTCGAGGAACTTCGCCATGTTGGCGTCTGGGCGCGTCGGTTCGAGCAACTCGATCTCGCTCTGGCCGATCGTGAGGAGCGCGGCGCGGACGCCCTGGTCTTCGACCGTGTCGAGCGCGTGGACGTGCAGGCCGAGGATGTCTCGGTAGAACTTGAGCGACTCGTCCAGGTCGTGGACGGCGATACCGATGTGGTGGATCTTGTCGATCATAGGCCTTCCCTTTTGCGCGCCTCGACGATTACCTCGGCATGGTCGATCTCGTGTTGTGCGCCGCCACCCGGACCCATTTCCTGGTAACGGGCTGGATCGAGTCCCGCTTCGGGCGTTTCGGAGACCAGGCTAACGATGGCAGAACGGGCGGATTCGAGATCGGCGAAGGCGTCCTTGAAGGAGAGGTGCCGTCGCAAGTCGGCGAACGTGTTGTTGATGGTCTCGATGGCGGCTTCGCGGTCGAGAGGGAAGGCGGCGGGGCGGCCCGCGGCGCAGCGGTTGATCTCGAAGTAGCGCATCTCGTGCCAGAGTGTGAGGTGCGTGACGTGGTCCTTCACTGACCACCGGTCGATGATGGGGCGAGAGGCCTCCTCTTCGCTGAGCCCGGCGGTCGCGCTGGATATCGCAGCAGCGGCGCGTTCGTAGTCGCGGATGATTTCGTCCCGCACCGCAGCGCTCATATGTTTTCGCGCTCACGCCAGGCGCGGATTTCGGGTGCGTGCTCGCGGTAGTGGTTGGTGCCGGTAGTGGTCACGATGCGCGCGGCTGTCTTGCCGTCCGCGAACTTCTCTTCGGGGACAAGCTTGGCGGCCGAGACAAACATATCCTTGCTGACGACAAGTTCTTCGAGGACGGCCGCGCCGCTGGACTGGACCCAGGTATCGACGAAGCGCTTGTTCCAGGAGTCGGAGTCGCTGTAGTCGACGCCTTCCGGGACGGGCTTCTCGCCGCGCGCGATCCGCTCCAGCGCGTCGTCCATCTCGTGATGCCAGCCGATTATGTGGCTACAGATGTCGTAGACGCACCAGTCGCCGTACCACTTCTGCAGTAGCTGCTGGTGAGTCAGGCCATCGATCGAACTTTGGAGTTCGGCGAAGGCGCGGTCTAGATCCGCCAGCAGTTCTTCACGTGACAAGGCGGGGTCCTCCCAGTCGAGCAGGAATCTTGATCAGTTTCTCGTTAACAGAGTCGACGCCGAGCGATGCCTCCTGTAGTGTCACCGCACCAAGCAAAGGCGTCGTGCCGGGCTCCCCGAAAACGACGGGCGTCGGGACTGTCCTGCCGTCGACCCGAACCGAAATGTACTTCACGCCATAGTGGACTTTACGCCCATCAGCGAGCTCGAATTCGTAATCCTCGGTGGGCGTATGCCCCAGAGCCTCGAGCGTTGGGCGTGGCAACCACGTGTAACTCGCGCCGGTATCGACGCAAGCGTCGAACGACTCAAAGCGAGAACCTGTGTCGTCGGCAACGCCGATCTCTACGTTGAACACACCCACCCCTAAAACACCATGAACTCGCGCTGTTCGCCGAAGACGCCGCGCAGGACTTTGCAGATCTCGCCGATCGTGACGTAGTTCTCGACGCACTCAACGAGGATGGGCATGAGGTTGGCGTCTGACTTCGCCGCGTCGTCGAGAAGGCGGAGCATCTGGTCGGCCTTCGCCTGGTCACGCTCGGCGCGGACGCGGTTCAGGCGATCGACCTGGCGGCGGACGACCTCTTCGCGCACACGGAGGATCTCCGGCCGCTCTTCTTCTTCCGTCACGAATTCGTTGACCCCCACGACGATCCGGTAATGCTCGTCAACGGAGCGTTGGTAACGATAAGCCGCGTCCGTGATCTCCCGCTGCTGGTAACCGTTCTCGATCGCGCGAAGAGAGCCGCCCATGTCCTCGATACGGTCGAGGTACTTGTTGGCCTCCGCTTCGATGCGGTCGGTGAGCTGCTCGACGTAGTAGGAGCCTGCGAGCGGGTCGATGACGTCGGCCACACCGCTCTCGTAAGCGATCACCTGCTGCGTGCGGAGGGCGATCTGCACGGCCTTCTCCGTCGGCAGGGCGAGCGCTTCGTCCATCGAGTTCGTGTGCAGCGATTGCGTGCCGCCGAGAACCGCCGCCAGCGCCTGGATCGTAGTGCGGACGATGTTGTTCTCGACTTGCTGAGCGGTGAGCGTGGAGCCGCCCGTCTGCGTGTGGAAGCGGAGCATCTGGCTGCGCGTGTCCTTCGAGCCGAAACGCTCCTTCGAGAGGCGGGCCCAGAGACGTCGCGCGGCGCGGAACTTCGCTACTTCTTCCGCAAGGTTCGAGAACGAAGCGAAGAAGAACGACAGCCGCGGCGCGAACTCGTCGAACTCGAGGCCAGCCTTGAGTGCCCCCTCGCAGTAAGCGATGGCGTTGGCGAACGTGAAAGCGACTTCTTGCACGGCCGTACAGCCGGCCTCGCGCATGTGGTAGCCAGAGATGCTGATCGTGTTCCAGGACGGGACGTTGTCCTTGCACCAACTGAAGGTGTCGGTGATCAGGCGCATCGACCCTTCGGGCGGGAAGATGTAGGTGCCCCGCGCGATGTACTCCTTGAGGATGTCGTTCTGCGTGGTGCC
>JBGPBZ010000087.1:0-10199 GCA_041481535.1 Dehalococcoidia bacterium
CGCGCCGACTAGCGCCAGGAGAACGGTGATCGCGGCGAGCCCAATCCCGACACGAAAATCGATGCTCCTCACGTCCGCGTGTACCGGCGCCCTAGGCGCGTCGAAGCGAACAAGGACAGCGATAACGAGCGCCCCTAACCCGAGAGCGCTGGCCGTCGTCAGCCAGACAGCATCGTTGGCCTTCTTCACCCCTTCCAGATCGCCCGCGGTCAGATAGCTGATGTGCGCGATCGTGGCGATGAGGAAAGCGATGCCCGCCAGCACAAACACGCCGATAAAGAGGGACGTCGCGTCCAGCCCCCAGCGCTCTCGTGCATCGGCGAGGTACTGTTGCAGCGCCTTCGCCGCGTCCCCGCTCGAGGCGTGGCTGGAGCCGCTGGCTTTGCGCGGCGCCGGCATGACGGCCGGCGGCTTGGCAGGCGGCGGTCCTTGCGCTGCAGGAACAGCCGCAACGAGCGGTTCGGGCTCGACGTCAAAGCGCTCGCCACAACGGGCGCAAGCGGGTGCGCCGGGCGGGAGTTGGCTCCCGCAGTTGGGACAGTTAACGGGCGTCGTCATTCGTGATCCTCCATCACGCGATGAGTCCGTAAACAAAGACGCCGGTCACGAACTCGTTGTCAGCGCCGGAGATGAACGGGATGAACGCCGCCCACAAGCAGATGCCGGCGATCACCGCCGCAGACAATCGCAGCTCGCTCGCGGCCGGAAGAGCGGAACGCAGCGCGAACGTTGACCAGTAGAAGACACCAAGAATCGAGAGCAGCCCGAAGACGAAGCCGAGCTCCGGGATGCAGACGAAGACGCCGAGCGCGTAAGGCAGGTAGCCGACGGCGAGCAGGCGGAAGAGCGCATCCGGGGCGATGTCGATGCGGAAGAGCTGCGTTAAGACCACATAAGTGATGCCAAAGCCCGCAGCGAAGAGGATGAGCGTGAACAAGCTGCCAAGAAGCGCCGTCTTCACGAACGAGAAGCCACCGAATTCCAGGACAGTCTGCCCGTACAAGTACGCCCCGAAGCCGGCGAGCAGGATAACGACGATCAGCCCGCCCAGCGCGTACGGCGTCAGGCTACGAGCGTCGCGGATCTCCTTGAAGGCGTCCGGGTCCAGCCGGGCAACGCGGCGGAAGAGATCGACGATCTCGTTAGAGGTGAGCGGTGCGGGCGTAGTCTGCATATCTACGAGAAAGCCGCCTCCCGGTTAGAGAGGCGGCTGTGGTCGCTCGAATTGAGCACCCTCGTTACATAGTTGATCCGGAGCCGCCGCCACCTTCTCGTTCAGCCTGGAAAAGAAGCCCGGCGCCGGCCGCAAGCGCGGCTACGCAGATGATGCCGATAAAGAACCCGAAGCCGAGGTCACTGGAGTGGTTGATCAGCTTGATCAGCACACCCAGAACGGCGATACCGGCCAAGGCAGCCTGCACTCTCGCCCAGGTGAGTCCCTGCGGCAGAGCCGGGAGCTTCACGGCGGTGAATCGCTGCAAGACGATCACCACAGCCATCGCTACAGCTGCAAGCAGCGCGAGGATCGACCAGAGGGCTCCCGGCGACTGCCAGCCCGACCTGTTGACGCTCACGGAGCCGAGTACGCCCAGGCCAACGCTGGCGTGGTACCACGGCAGAAAGCTGTCGATGAGGAGAACGATTGCAGCGGGAACAATGATCTTCTCACCGAGTGGCATCTTACTGATGCTTTCCTGGATATTGATGCTCATTTCGTTACTCCTTGTGCCGGTTCTTGCCTACCGGCTAGACGACGACTCACAGTTTTCCCTTGCTGGCGAACGTACTATCCACAGATTTCGGTGTCAAGGCTTATGTGTAAAGTGCTTATGCTTATGCTCCTTCGCATCGCTTCAGGTTGCATCCTGAACAGGGCTGGCTGGCTTTTGGTAAATTGTCCCGCAGAAAGCTGGAGTTTTAAAGCATGGCCGAGCAAAGAAACCACATAGAAGTCGCCTTTCTGGCCCGTTTGGCGGGGATAACCGTTCCCCCGGACCGCCTCCCGGCGCTGTCCATGGGCCTTTCCGGATTGCAAGCTATCTGCGAGGCACTGGCCCGACTGGACTACGGGACACTTCCGCCGGCCGATCGCTTTGAGGTCCCCGCCGCGCGATGAGCGACGATCTGACGCACCTGAGCCTCGCTGAGGCGTCGAAACTTATCCACAAAGCAGATGTCTCCTCAATCGAGTTGACCGAGGCTTGCCTGGCCCGCATCGGAGCAGTGGACAGCACGCTCAACGCGTTCATCACGGTTACAGCGGAGGCTGCGCGCACGTCCGCCCGCCAGGCGACAAACTCCAAACCGCACAGCCCTCTGCACGGGATTCCGATCGCGCTCAAGGATATCTTCGACGTCGAGGGCGTGCGGACGACAGCCGGTTCGCCAATCCTGGCGGACAACGTTGCGACAGCCGACTCGGCAGTCACCAGGCGTCTCAAGGACGCGGGCGCGATCATTCTGGGCAAGCTCAACCTGCACCAGTTCGCCTTCGGCGCGACCGGACGTTCGTCGCACTTTGGGCCGGCGCGCAACCCGTGGGACCCGGAGCGCATCACCGGCGGCTCGAGCTCAGGCTCGGGCGCGGCGGTTTCTTCGGGCGAAACGTTTATGGCGATGGGCACGGACACCGGCGGCTCGATCCGCATCCCTGCCTCGCTGTGCGGCATCGTCGGACTAAAGCCAACGTTCGGGCGAGTGTCACGCGCGGGCCTTCTACCGCTCAGCTGGTCGCTGGACCACGCCGGGCCGATGGCGCGCTCCGTGGAAGACGTGGCGATCGTGATGCAGGTGATCGCCGGACATGACCCGAACGACACGTGGTCGAGCCGTGAGCCGGTGCCGGACTACACGAAGAACCTGCGAGCGGGCGTCAAAGGACTGCGGGTCGGCGTGCCAGACAGCTTCTTCTTCGACTCGCTGGAGCCGGAGGTGGACGCGGGTGTACGCGCGGCGATCGGTGTCCTTGAGTCACTGGGCGCGATCGTCGAGCCGGTGAGGCTGCCGTACATCTACGAGATCCCGAGCGCGACGAACGCGATCCAGCTTCCGGAAGCGCTGGCTTACCACCAGAAGTGGATGGCGGAGCGGCCGGAAGATTATCTGGACGACGTGCGCTATCGCCTTGAGCTTGGCGCGATGATCCCGGCGGTGACCTACGTGCAGGCCCAGCGTTTGCGCGAGATGGCGGTCGCCGCCTGGCGGGACGAGGTGTTCTCGCGCGTTGATGTGCTCGCGATGGCGTCCACGCAAGGCGCGGCGTTCAAGCTGGAGGGCTCGGACCTGAGCGTCACGCTCTCGCTCATCCGGCTCACGAACCCGCTGAACTTGATGGGCGTGCCGGTGATCTCGGTACCCTGCGGCTTCACGTCGGAGGGTCTGCCGTTCGGGCTGCAGCTCGCCGGCCGCTGGTGGGACGAGGCGACAGTTTTGCGCGCCGCCTACGCCTTCGAGCAGGCGACGGAGTGGCATCCGCCAAAGGGCGGACGCCCGCCGATCTAGCGGGCGCCGTTCGTTTTCGTCCTTGGCGCGAGGCTACGCCGCCGGCTCCAGGTCCTTGTGCATGAAGAGCCAGATGCCGAGGCCGAAGAGGAGGACGAGCGAGCCCAGAAGGTTGCCGATGAAGAACACGAAGGCGGGATCGATGATGACGACGAACCAGGCCAGCTCC
Organism: Dehalococcoidia bacterium; assembly: GCA_041481535.1. Taxonomy (GTDB): domain Bacteria; phylum Chloroflexota; class Dehalococcoidia; order SM23-28-2; family RBG-16-64-32; genus DATKKM01. The sequence goes on from JBGPBZ010000087.1 coordinate 3,671, forward strand.
GAGCACACACCCGCGAAGAGCGCGGCCCAGCCGATCCAGCGCGGCGGGTTGATCTTGCCCTCCGGCGAGCGGGCGATGATGATGCCAAGTGCAATCAGGCTGAGGCCGAGCGCTGTCAAACCGACGTTCCCAAAGGCCACGGTAAACATACCGACATAGCGACCCACTTCGAGCACGGCAGGGTCGCCTGCTCCGACTCCGGGCGGGCCTCCCTTCACGAAGTCGCTGGCGATGACGGTAAGCAAAATGGTGTTGCCGTCTACAACCAGCGCCACCGCCGACTGCACGAGTAGACCAGCGAACGTCACCGTGGCAAGAAGCCTGCTGCGATCACGAAAGAGGACGTAGAGAGCAGCCGCGACGGCAACACCAACGAAGCCGTCGACAATGATCCCGGCTGCACCGCCGATGATCACCGACGTCTCGTTGTCGTGAACGTCGGTCAGGAACTTGCCGACCTCATCCTTCGTGAACGGATCGTTGTCCCCGGTTGAGAAGCTCGACCCGACGCTCACGATGAGGCAGAGGGCCAGCAGGATGAGCAACACACCGCTGAGCAGAACAGTCTTGTTGTTCAAGTACACGTTTCGCCTCCGTTACGGATACGCGTTTAGGGTTTGCGCAATCGTACTCGGACTAAAGCGCTAGTTCAGGGAGACCACTCCCGCGTTTTGTGGATAAATCGACGCGTTTCCCAAGCTTCGTGACAGCCACCCATTGCGCAATCGCTAGATTCGGGCCAATATCTTGCCGAATGATCGGAGAGGCTATGCCGAAGACCGCGCCTTTGCAGCCGCGAACTGGTGGTAAACCGCCGCCAAAGAAAGAATTACCGCCGCCGCCCCCGCCGCCTCGAAACCGATAACTACACAATGTCGATAATCCGAAAAGGTGGTCAGAAACCTCTTCCGCCTCGGCCCGTGCCTCCCCCATCTTCTCCTCCTCGAGCCCCCACGCCTCCGCCGACTCCTCCCCCCACGTCTCCGCCACGAGGTTAGGCTGTGTTTGATCTTCCCGGCGATACCGCCGAGAACATCGCTGGGGCCATTGCATTTCTCTTGCCCGGATTTCTCGCAATTTCAACGTTTGAGGCTTTCAGCCCGTCAGTAGCGCGAAGTCGTTCTGTCTGGAGCTGGACTATGTGGAGCCTCACTGTCAGCCTGCTCATGGTCGCCGTCATGAACGGACTATATAAGGAACTCGATTGGCCAAGGCGGCCCACCGACCCTCAGTTCTATGGAGTCTTGTTCGGCATAGCGCTCGTCGGTGGTTATGCGCTGGGGCGAGCATCAGGCACAGGAGCAGCACGGAGCATCGCAAAGAAACTCAAGGTGTTACAGCCGCGGTGGATCTGGTTCGAGTCGTGAGCGCTCCAGACAGATACGTTATCGTCCATCTTATTGACGGAACAACGCTCTACGGCTATCCAGAGAAATACACAGACGACTCTCGCGAGGAGATTCGCGAGATGTTGCTCACGGATGCTCACTTTTTAGTTCAAGGTTCGAACGGCGAAGATGACCGATGGGAGCCCTATCCGAGCACAGAAGGGGTACTAATCGAGTCCACGCAAGTCAAATTCGTCCAGTTGCTAACAGAGGATCGACCTACAACCTAAGACTCGCGACTGGCGGTGATCGGTGTGTCGGCGGCGTTGCCCCACTCGGCCCAGGAGCCGTCGTAGTTGGCGGCGCGGTCGTAGCCCATCAGCTTGAGCACGAAGTAGGCGTGCGCGGCGCGGATACCGGCCTGGCAGTGCGTGAACACCTGCTTGTCCGGCGTCACACCAACCGCCTTCAGCTTGCCGGCGATCTCGTCAGGCCGGAGGAGCAGGCCGGACCGCTCGGGCGGACGCACGGTCAGGTCCAGCCACTCGATGTGGACGGCGCCGGGGATGTGGCCGCCGCGCTTGTTCTCGCGCTTGTCGTCGCCGGTATGCTCGCCTGGCGAACGCACGTCGAGGATAACGGTGTCGGACTTGCCGATGCCCGCCTCGACGCGCTGCCGGGTGGCGCAGATGTCTTCGTTGACGGCGCGCACCTCGAACTTCGCGCGTTCCACGTGCGGGGAGTCAAGCGAGACGGCGCGGCCCTCCTGGAACCACTTGCGGAAGCCGCCATTCAGCACCTTCGCGTTGGTGTGGCCGTAGTAGTTGAGCGCCCACCAGAACCGCGCGGCGTATAACCCACCCATGCTGTCGTACATGACGACCAGCGAGTCGTTGGAGACGCCCATCCGGCCCACCGTCTCGGCGAACTGGTCCGGCGGCATGAGGTGAGTGCCGATGCCCGGCCCGGACGCGGAGTCGCCCTTCTCTTTCAGGTAGTGGTGCACGCGAATACCGACCGCGCCTTCGATGTGCAGTCGGAAGTACGCGGGCAGCTCATCGCAGTCGACGACGACCAGGTTGGGGTCACCGAGGTGCTCGGCGAGCCAGCCGGTTTCAGCGAGGATATCCGGGTTCGGGTAGTTCATGGCGCAGAAGCGACGATAGTACAGGTCGCCGCGCTTGTCTATCATGGGCGCGTGACCCAAACACCTGTCGCCCGGACACCTGCCCCGATCAGCATCGGCGGGCGGGAGTTTGCCTGGGGCGAGCGCACATACGTGATGGGCATCGTCAACGTCACTCCTGACTCCTTCTCCGGTGACGGCCTCGGCAGCGATGTTCACGCGGCGGTCTGGCAGGCGGTGCAGATGCAAGCGGACGGCGCCGACATCATAGACATCGGCGGTGAGTCGACCCGTCCCGGTTTCGCGGAGGTGGACGAGGAAGAGGAGCTTCGGCGCACGATACCGGTGGTCGAAAGGCTGGCGCGGGAGCTCGACGTTCCCGTCAGCATCGACACGTACAAGGCGCGCGTGGCGAAAGAGGCGATCGAGGCCGGGGCAGCGCTGGTAAACGACGTACACGGCTTCCTGCGAGAGCCGGATATCGCGCGCGTGGCCGCCGAAGCCGGCGTTCCCGCCGTCGCGATGTACTACCACCGCGGCCGCGAGTTCAAGGACACGATAGGCAACGTCATCCAAGGGTTGCTGGCGAGCTTCGTGGTGGCGAAGCAGATGGGGCTGCCGCACGAGCAAATCATCATCGATCCCGGCTTCAACTTCGGATGGACGGACGACCAGGCTCTCGAGATGCTGCGCCGACTGGGAGAGCTGCGTGTGCTGGAGCGACCGATTCTGATCGGCACGTCGCGCAAGTCGACGATTGGGAAGGTGCTGGGAGATCTTCCGATGGAAGAGCGGCTCGAAGGAACAGCGGCGACCGTCGCGATATCGATCGCAAACGGCGCTGACATCGTGCGCGTGCACGACGTGAAAGAGATGGCGCGCGTGGCGAAGATGGCGGACGCGGTCGCGCGCGGGTGGAAGCGATGAGAGACGATGAGGGTCGAGGGTCAGGGGTTGAGGGTCAAGGATTGGAGCACGCGCCGTCTCCGTTTGTGCAGATGATCGGCGCGAAGATCGAGGAGTGGCGGGAGGGTTACGTGCGCCTATCGCTGATCCTCGAGGAGAGGCACACGAACCCGAACGGTGTCTCGCACGGCGGCGTGCTGACTACACTGATGGACGAAGCGCTGGGCGCGGTGATCGCGTCGGTGCGCGGGCTTGAGGCGATGCGCGCCGCGCCGCACGCTACGGTGGAGATGAACGTCAGCTTTCTGGCGGGGCCGCGCCCAGGCGATGAAATCGTGATCGAAGGGCGGGCGCTGAAGGTGGGCCGGTCGGTCGCGTTCGGCGAGGCGGAGGCGCGGCGTCGCGGCAAGGACGATCTGATCGCGAAGGGGCGGTTCACGTACGTCATCCAGGGGCCGCGCAATGGCTGAGACGCTGCGCGCGCCGTTCCTCGCATACGTCGGCGCCGTCGCAGAAGAGGTCAGCGAGGGCTACGTCCGCCTCGCGCTGGTGACCGGCCCGCAGCACGCCGACGCCAACGGGGACGTTCACACCGGAGCGTTGACGACGGTGATGGACTCAGTGATCGGGATCGCGCTTGGCACGCTGCGCGGTGAGCGCGTCACGCGCCGCCCGCACGCGACGATCGAGATGAGCACGAGCTTCTACGCCCACGCGACGCCCGGCGACGAGCTCATCGCAGAGGGCCGCGTCCTGCAACTGAGCGAGCTCGTAGCGTTCGGCGAAGTGGAGGCGCGGCGGCGCGGTGACGGCGAGCTGCTCGCGAAGGCACGCCTCACATTTGCGATACCGGCCGCACGGACATGACAACTGTCTACCTCGGCCTCGGCTCGAACATGGGTGACCGCCGGGAGAACATGCGGGCCGCGCTCGCAGCGCTGTCGCGCAAGGCGCGTGTAATTGCGGTGTCGTCGCTGTACGAGACGGAGCCCGTCGGACCGCCGCAGGAGATGTACTACAACGCTGCCGCCGCCATCGATACAGACCGCGCGCCGGCTGATCTCCTCGGCATCCTCTGGCTGATCGAACGCGACCTCGGCCGCGAACCCATGCGAGAGCGCGACGCACCGCGCCCCATCGATCTCGACATCCTCCTGTACGGCGCGCTCAAGCTGAACTCGTCGCGGCTCACGATCCCGCACCCTCGGCTCGCCGAGCGCGCGTTCGTTCTCGTGCCACTTGCGGAGATTGCCGGCGATGTGCGACACCCAACGCTTGGCGACACGATGGCGGAGCTAGCGCGGGTGATCGGGAGCGACGGCGTACGGTTGATCGAGCAGTCCGGCTGGGACGGCGTCGCTACTCAGCCTCGATCGCGTCTTCGGTGACGGTGCCGTCTTCGATGCGGAAGGCGCGTACGACCGGCTTGTCTCGGTCCTTGAGCGAGACGAGGATGTAGTACGCGTCGGGCCAGTTCTTCGCGAGACGGACGTCAGTAGGCGAAGGGTAGGCCTCGCTCGCGGTGTGCGAGTGGTAGATCGCGAAGAACGACCAGTCGTTGGCCTCGCACTCGCGGAAGATGCGGAAGAGGTCGTTGGGATCGACGTTGTAGCGGTACGGGCTGGCCTCGGAGTTCTTCGCGCGGAAGAGCTTGGTCGCGATCCCGTCTTTGCCAGCGATGATCCCGCAGCACTCGTTGGGCGCGTCCTCGATCGCGTGGGCGACCATTTCGTCGACGTATTGTTTGGGCAAGCGCATCGCTAGATGTCAGTCGGTGTTGGCGTCGACCCGTTCGGATCTACGGTCAACCGAACGCTCCGTGCATCGATAACGGGACCGATCCCGGCCTCGTCGCTGAACTTGCCGAGGACTGTCACCTTCTTGCCGACCAGCAACTTCATTCCCCCGTTCCACCGCACGACGACCGGGAAGTTCTGATCTCCGTCGCTGATCTGGTACTGGTCGAGAGCGTCGTTGTGGTAGAGCGTACCCGTCGTCGAGACGGAGCGTCCGCGCCACTCGTCCACGTTGGTCGTGAGATCGTGCAGGCTGGCCTCTTGCTCCAATGCGAGGGTGCCGCCGCCATGCTCGAGGACGAACGTCGACGACAGGATAAGCAGCGCCAGTGCTCCCAGCGCCGTGTACATCAGCGTGCGGCCCATGCGTCTCCTACCACCAGATCTTGCCCTGCGTCTCCTCGGGCGTTTCGTCGTAGTCGCGGCTCCAGAGGCCGGTCGAGAGGTACTTCCAGCCGCCGTCGGCCAGCAGGGCGACAACGTTGCCTTGGTCCAGGCGCGCGCCGGCCCGCACCGCTACGGTGAGCACGGCGCCAGCGGAGATGCCGGTAAAGATCGCTTCTTTCGCCATCACTTCCTTCGCCATCCTGAATGAAGATACGGAATCGACGACGATCCGGCCGTCCAGCACCGACTCGTCGAGAACGGCAGGGATGTACCCTTCACCAAGGTCGCGCAGCCCCTGCACGAGATCGCCGGGATGAGGCACCGCGGCGATCACCTTGACGCCCGGCTTCTTCTCCTTGAGGTAGCGTCCGACGCCGGTCAGCGTGCCGCCCGTCCCAAGTCCAGCGACGAACACGTCGGTGTCCGGGAGGTCGCGGAGGATCTCGGGGCCGGTGGTCTCGTAGTGGGCGCGGGGGTTGTTCTCGTTCCCGTACTGGAACGGCATGAAGTACTTGCCGGGCTCTTCGTGCATAATCTGCTCGGCCTTGTAGACGGCGTCGTTGGTGCTGATCGCGTTCTTGGCGTAGACCACGTCGGCGCCGAACGCGCGGAGCAGCGCCTCGCGCTCCTGCGTCACGTTGTCCGGGAGCACGCAGAGCAGACGGTAGCCCTTCGCGCGGCAGACCATCGCCAGACTGATACCGGTATTCCCACTCGTCGGCTCAAGCACAACCTTGTCGGGGGTGAGCTCGCCGTTCTCTTCGGCCGCGCGGATCATGTAGAGAGCGATGCGGTCCTTCACGCTGCCCGTCGGGTTGTGCCCCTCGAGCTTGGCGTAGATCTCGACTCCAGGCTTTGGGCTGAGCTTGCGCAGATGCACAAGCGGCGTGTTGCCGATCGTGTCGTGTATCGATTCGAAGAGCTTCAGTGTCCAGCCTCCCGGTCCCAACGTCCGGCGGCGTCGTCCCTTATGGACATCGCTTCAG
>JBGPBZ010000088.1:0-10195 GCA_041481535.1 Dehalococcoidia bacterium
CAAGGATGTTGGCGTCGACCGCCATTCCCACGGATAAGACGAAGCCGGCGATGCCCGCGAGCGTGATGGTGATGGGGATCGATTTGAAGAGCGCCATCACGACCACGATGTACGTAAACAGCGCCATCGAGGCGAGGATGCCCGGCAGGCGGTAGTACAGGATCATGAACGCCATCACCGCCAGGATCCCGATCAGTCCCGCCTGTACCCCGCGCACCAGCGTCTGCTCGCCGAGGGTGGCGTCAACTTCAGTCGCCTGGATCGTCGTCAGAGGAACGGGAAGGGCGCCGGCGCGGATCAGCTTCGCCAGGTTCTTCGCTTCATCTTGCGGAATGTTTTCGATCTGCGTGGAGTTGCCGGTGATCTGGTTCTGGACGCCTGGAGCGCTGATCAGCTGATCATCGAGGAAGATGCCCAGCGGATATCCTCCGGCGAGCCTGCCACTGACGTCTGTGAAGATCGAATTGCCTTCACCGTTGAAGTTCAGGACTACAACCCAGCCGCTCGATGAGCTCTGCGACACCGTAGCGTTTGCGCCGTTCACCTGGGCGCCAGTCAGCTCCCTTTGCTGGTTGTTAATCGTGCCGGTCGCCGCCTTCCAGATGACCGTGCCTGTCTGGCCGGCGCCGCCGGAACAACCCTTAACCGGGTTGCCGTCTGCGCCTACCGTTTCGGACAGGCCTGTCAGCGGTACGACGAATTCCGTTCCATCATCGGCGCGACACTTGATGTTGTGGGCATCGTCAAGTTCCGGCTCCATGAAGCGCAGCAGAGCCGTCCTCCCGATGAGATCGCGGGCCTGGTCCGGCGGGATGCCCGGCACCTGGATGGCGATACGGTTGCGGCCTTCGCGCGTGACCTCCGTCTCGGCGACGCCGAACTCGTTCACGCGGTTCTCCATCAACTCTTTGACGGCGTCCATGGCCTCGTCAGGATCGCGGTCGGGCGGGAGCGCTGCCAGGTTCGCCTCGGTGAGAAGGTACGTCCCGCCCTTCAGGTCAAGTCCGAGGCGCATTGCGTTGTTGCCCAGGTCGAGGATCGGGCCTTCAGGGTAATCGATGAAGTCGGGCAGGTACTGCTTCGGCCAGCCCGGCCAGATGAAAAGAACCGAGACAATAGTTATCACCGTGATCGCGGCGAGCATCGGCCAGGTGGAAACGTGTCTCATTGGGGCCGCGCCTGGATGGAGCGATTGCGGCGGGAACGCCGCCGCGGTGGGGAGTCAGTTGCTTCACTCTCTGTTACGTCAGCTGTCGGGGCGGGGTTCTCCTGCTCAGCCGCAAGACGCTGAACGATGGCGCTCGCCACCGCTCGTACTTCGATGCCGCCCAGGTCCAGGATCAGCTCAGTGGGGCCGCGCTCTTCGGGCACGCGCACTTCCTTGATCCGTGCGATGAACCCGGCCTGCGTCAGCACTTGGTCGCCGACGCGAAGGCTCTGCAGCTCCTGACGTTGCTTCTTCTGATGCTGCTGCACCGGGCGCAGAAACGCGAAGTAGAACAGCACCGCGATCGTCGCCGGGTAGGCAAGCGCAAGTATCCAGAGGCTATCCATGACCTGCATAGGTTACCGGATTGGCGGGGCGAAACGGAAGGAGGCCGGTCGAACACGGAAGAGGGTCGGAAGGCGAAGGGCCGCCTACTGGGGCATATCCGGCGCGTAGTTCCCGCTATCCTTTATCGGAACGACTTTCAGGTCCTGATCTACCGACCACTCCCAGGCATGCGAACCCTGGGCCCCAGAACACGACGCATAACCGGACTTTTCCAGGCTAAAGTCGCTGCAGGCCCAGGACTCAGAGAAGGTCGCCTGCCACGAGTCCCCCTGTCGTACGACGTCCCACCGGCAGGTACCGTGTGTGTCCGGGTAAGGGGTCGCTCCTTGCTCCGGCGCCTTCCCCCGCTGGATACCGCATTCGAAGTCGCTGTTGAGCGGAGGCAGGAATACGTTGGGATTGTCGCCGAAGAACGCCATCGCCGCCTTCTGCACCTTCGTCTCCTCGCTTTCGCCCCCGCTGCAACCGGCCAGCGCCAATGCCGTCAGGGCGAGAGCCACGATCAGTGTTCGCGTCACGAGGCTATTCTCGCGTGGCCGCGGTCAGCTCCGCCAGTCTTGTCCGCGCCAGCGCCAGCGCCTGTTCCTTCGTTGCGACCTCGCCGCCCGCCTGCGCCTCCCGCACTGCTTCCAGCAGGGCGCCAATGACCTCGCTCTGTTCGATGCCGAGCGCTGCCATCACATCGTCGCCGTCAATCAAGCGCGTCGGCGAGATCACTTCCTCGTCCGCGAACCGCAGGTGCAAGATGTATCCGGTGAGCGCGACGTGCGCCCGGAACCCTTCGACGCTGACTCGCGGGCCCACCGACCCGAGGTGGTCCGCCATCGCCAGGAAGAGTGTGTCGATCCCCGCGCCCCTCGTATCGCGAAAGAAGCGGTAGACCGCCCGCCTCGAAGGCAACCCCTGCTGACCGAGCTGCAGCGGACGCAGGTGCGCGTCAATCATCGCCGCCACCAGCGATATCTCGCGCGTCGGGAAGCGGAGGCGCTGCATCAAACGCCTCGCCATCTCTGCGCCGACGTCGCTATGCCCGAAAAAGCGCATTCGCCCGTCCTTGTCGATCGACTTGGTCTGCGGCTTGGCGATGTCGTGCAGCAGGCCGCAGAACTTGAGCAACGCGCCGCGCGTCGTTCCTGGCGACGTCTCTTCGCGGAAGTATTCCCTCAGTCCCCCACACCAGGCGAGACCCTCCCACAGTTCCTCCCAGATCTCCCGCTCCGGCGACGACTCCGGCCGTTTCTCCGAAAGCAGCATGTCGAGCGCTTCCACAGCCGCGAAACTGTGGCCGAGCACGTCGTAGAAGTGATGGTTCGTTGGCTGCTCGACACCTCGCGCTGGCTCCATTTCCGGCAGCAAGACCGCGAACAGCCCAAGCTCATCGAGAAGTCGTATGCCTGCACCCGCGCGCTCGCTCGAGAAGATACGCACGACCTCGTCCCGTTGCCTTTCCGGCGCCGCGCTCGTGATCTCGCCCGCGTGCCGCCGGATCGCTTCCGCCGTCGCTGGCTCGATCTCGAACGACAGTTGGTTGGCGATGCGAGGCCCTCGCAGCAGCCGCAACGAGTCTTCAGCGAACCGCTGCTCACTCGTCATTCGAACGATGGACGCCCCAAGGTCGGCCAGTCCGCCCGCCGGATCGACAATCGGTGCTTCGCCGCGAGATAGTTCACCGAGCGGCGCCGCCAGAGCATCGATCGTGTAGTCGCGGGCGCGTAAGTCGATCTCGATGTCCGATCCCCGCAGCGGCATCAGGTCGAGATGCACGTGGCGATCAGGAAGCAGCACGCGTGAGTGCCCGCGCTCCTCTTGCAGCGAAAAGTACGTCCCGCCCAGCGTCCCCGCCAGCGCCGGCCCAAGTACCAGCGGATCGCCTACTACACTGATATCAATGTCGTAGACGAGAAGGCCGAGCAGCAGGTCCCGCACGAACCCGCCGGTGGCCCACGCTTGCACGCCGCGCGCCTCGAAGAAGTCGGCGATGGACGCGATCAGGTCGCGCAGGCCGGCGGAATCGATGCGTAGCGAGGCCATGGCGCGCTCCAGCGCTACCCTTCTTCGTCGAAGTCTTCAACGTGCTCACGGGGCGCCCGTGACGCCACACGCTCCACCTTTTCGAGCGCGTCCAGACTCGGCAGGTGGTCGATGTAGAGGATGCCGTTGAGGTGATCGATCTCGTGCTCCAGCGCCTGCGCCAGGAGATCGTCCTTCGCCTTGATACGGACCTCCTTGCCCTCCGGCGACAACCCTTTCGCGATCGACATCTTGTGGCGAGTGAGCTCGGCCCGATAGCCCGGCACCGAGAGGCAACCCTCGTCCACAGTCCGCTCGCCCGTCACCTTCACGATTTCCGGATTGATCAGCGCGAACGGCTCCTCCTCCGGCATCCCGATCACAATCACCCGCAGCGAGACTCCGATCTGCGGCGCTGCCAGCCCGACACCGCTCGCCGCATACATGCTATCGATCATGTCTTCGATCAGCTTGTGGATGGACGCGTCGATACGCGGCACGCGCTTCGCTTTCTCGCGAAGCACGGGGTCGGGAAGGTAGCGGATCGGCAGAATCGCCATGATGCGATTCTATAGGCGCGACGAGTGAGGTGTCAGGTCGTGGGCCGGGTCAGCCGGTTGTGTGTTTGTGGTATTATGTGATTGTGTAGATGGGGAGCATCATTATGAAAAGAATCGTCAAACAGTTGCGACATGGCCAGGTGACTATACCCAAGGATCTGCGAGACGCGGCAGGCATCGAGCCGCACGACCTTCTCTCCATTGACGTGATCGACGGGAAGCTCCAGGTCGAACCGGTGAAGGTCACCCCAAAGCACAAGAGCTCCCCCTGGGCCGCCGAATTCTACGAGATGTTCGCTCCGGCCAGGAAGAGCCTGAGGGGTCGCAGCGAGGCAGAGGTGAACGAGGCGATCGGTGAGTCGCTGAAGAAGGTTCGCGCCCGAAAGAGATGAGGGTTGTTCTCGATACGGTCGTCTTCGTGCGCGCCCTCATCAATCCAAAAGGCAGGTGGGGGCGCCTTCTTTTCGATGTCTCCGACAGGTATGTCATCGTGTCATCTCCAGAGATCATCAAGGAGATACTGGAAGTCATCAATCGACCAGAACTTCGGCGGCGGTTTCCCGAAATGGCCAGGCTACCACCGCTGGCCCGCGTACTGTCGAAACTCGAGGACGCGGATGTGGTCGAACCACGCAATCGCCTGTCCGTCTGCCACGATCCTCACGACGACAAGTTCTTCGAATGTGCCGTTGCTGGCCACGCTGACTATATCGTGAGTGAAGACCGCGACATTCTCGACATTCCCCAGTACGACGGCATCAAGACAGTCTCCGCAGCGCAGTTCCTGGAGCTACTGTCCAGCTCTTAAACAAGAGGCCGGGCGTTTCCGCCCGGCCTCTCCCTCTTGGGTCTTCGCGTCGTCGCTAGAACGTCGTAGTGATGGCGGAAGGTGTGACGCTGGAGTCGCTGCCGCTGTCGTTCGCGCCGTCATCCGGGCCACCGAACCAGCGTCCGGGACCGCCGTGTCCGCCTCGGTGCGGGCCGAAGGGAGGGCCGAAGTCGCCGCGGGTGTCCGTAACGATCTTGTCGATGTTGTCGCTGAACTTCTGGTACATCTCGTCCGCACGGGCCTGCGTGATGTCGCCCGACGCAACCTTGGCGTCCAGGTCAGTCTTTGCCTGCGCCAGCAACGCCGTCTTGAAAGCGTCCGCGCTCATCCCGTGCGCGCTCGCGATGTCCTGCAGGCTTGTGCCCGCCTTCAGGCCGTCCTTCACCTCGGACGAGTCGATGCCGAGCACCTTCGCCGCTTCGTCGACGATGTTGTTGATCGCACCGCGGATACCGGGGTGATCCGCGCCGAGAGCGAAGCGGAAGTTCACCTTCTCACCCGCGTCAATGCGCGCTTTCAGGTCGTCCGCCTGCGACTGCGTGATCTTGCCGTCTGCTAGCGCCTTATCGACAAGCGCCTTCTGGCTCGACTGGATGTCGCCCTTCAACTCATCGACAGAGACGCCGAGCCGCGTCGCCAGATCGTTGAGAAAGAAGTCTTTGTACTCTCCCTGATTGTCGGTGCCGGGCGCTGACGTCGCCGATGGGACCGGCGTGGCTGTCGGCGAGCTGGACTGCGCGCCCGCGACAGCGACCGCCATCGCGCCGATGACGATCGCCGCGAACGTCCCGCCCGCTATGATCGCTCTCTTCATTTGCTGCCTCCTTAAGGCTTCGAAATTCGGTCCTGGTAGCCCTATCCTCGCCGATCGCGGTGAATCGAGTGTGAGAGATACCTTAAGAAACCCTAATCTGTTGGTTTATATTTCGCCTTCCGACTTAACGTTTCTTTAATCGAATCGGGCTACGATGTACCTGAGGACAGAAAGATGTACGTACTCGTAGTCGAAGACGAACGGCGGCTCGCGCAACTCGTGCGGCGCGTGCTCGAAGAGGAAGGCCACACCGTAGACGTGGCGCATGACGGCGAAGAGGGCCTGCAGATGGCGCTTGAGGGCACGCACGACGTGATCGTGCTCGACATCATGCTCCCGCTCATCGACGGGCTGGAGGTCTGCAAGTCCCTTCGCCGCAACCGCATGGATACACCCGTCCTGCTACTTACCGCGCTGGACGGTGTGGACGACCGCGTCCGCGGCCTCGACGCCGGAGCGGACGACTACCTCCCGAAGCCGTTCGCCTTCCAGGAGCTGATGGCCCGCCTCCGCGCTCTTTCGCGGCGGAGGGTCCAGCCGCGCGATCCGCAAGAGCTGACCGTTGACGACCTGACGCTCGATCTGCGGCGCCGCCGCGCCCAGCGTGACGGCCGCTCCATCGAGCTAAGCCCGAAAGAGTTCAGCCTGCTCGAGTTCCTCATGCGCAACCAGGGCCGCGTCGTTACTCGCACGCAGATCCTCGACCATCTCTGGGGCTACGACTTTGCGACGGACTCAAACCTAGTCGACGTCTACGTCGCCTACCTGCGCCGGAAAGTAGACAAGGGCAACGACGCCAAGCTGATACGCACCGTCCGTGGCGTCGGCTACGCCCTCGGGGAGTAACACTTGTTTAACCGGGCGCGCTGGCGCCTGACTCTCTGGTTCGCAGCCGCCTTCGCGATCATCCTGATCGTTATCGGTGGCGCCGTGTACTTCACCGCGCGCCAGTCCGTCCTCGACCAGGTGAAGAGCGACCTCCAAAAGCAGTCCGACGCTGTCGTCGCCGCCCAGGAGTCCGAAGAGGGCGGACCCGGAGGACCCGCCGTCGCCCTCAACCCTAACACCATTCTCCGCGTCCTCAGCGCCAGTGGGTCGTTCTGGGTACTCGTCGGCGATGATGGTTCCGTCCGCGACTCGAGCGCCGCCATTCAGACAGAGAACCTCAATCTCCCCGTCGCCGACGAGCTCACCAGGCGAGCCAGCGACGGAAACGGCGGCTACTTCCGCGCTTCCACCACTGCTGGTGAGCAGCTCGGGATCGTGGCCCGAAAGGTAAGTTACCGGGCTAGCGGTTCTACCAGTCTGCAGACAGGCTACCTTGAGCTCGGCCGCAGCATAGAGCCGCAGCTCAAGACACTCCGCCGCTTGCTCATCATCCTCTTCGGCGGCGGGGTCGTCGGACTCGCGTTGGCGGCTGCAGGCGGCTACTGGCTCGCCGGCCGGGCCCTCAAACCGATCCGCGCCACCATGGAGTCGCAGCGCGCCTTCGTTGCCGACGCCTCGCACGAGCTGCGCACCCCCCTCTCGCTGATCCGCGCCAACGCCGAGATGATGCAGCGTCACCCGGAGGCAACCGATCCGGCCTCCGTCGAGGACATCATCAAGGAGACAGACCGTCTCGCGTATCTCGTCAGCCAGCTCCTGACGCTCGCCCGCTCCGATGCCGCCGATGCCCCGCTGGAGAAGACCCCTATCGACGTCAACCACCTTGCCAGTGACATCACACGCCAGATGAAACTCCTTGCCGACGAAAAGCAGATCTCCGTCAACCTCCACGCCGACGGCGCAGCCACAGTGCAAGGCGACGAGCAGCGTCTCGGCGAGCTGCTGCTCATCCTGCTAGACAACTCCATCAAGTACACGGACGCAGGCGGCGCCGTCGACGTCAGCGTCGCGCGATCGAACGGCCGCGTGCAAATCGCGGTCTCCGATAACGGCGTAGGGATCCCGCAGGAGTCGTTGCCGCACGTCTTCGATCGCTTCTACCGCGTCGACAAGGCCCGCTCGCGCGAGATCGGCGGCAGCGGTCTAGGCCTCGCCATTGCGCGCTGGATCGCGGAGAAGCACGACGGCCGCATCGCTATCGACAGCGAGCCGGGTAAGGGAACGAAGGTAACGGTAGACCTTCCCGCTGCGTAGTTAGGGCCCGGGCTCCGCGCGAAACACGACGACCTCGGTGAAGTCTTCGCCATCGATCTGCAGGGCGTAGCAGCCAGCCGATTTCACGAAGACCTCCGCGCTCCAGGCGAAGGCCACGTCGCTCGCTCGCGGCAGTTCGAGAGCAGGGTCCAGCTCAACGGCCGTGCGATCAGGCACGTTGAATGTCGGCCTTGTCAGCCCGAAGCTCATCTGGCCTTCCTCGTCGATACGTTCGCCCCGTACGAGTGCCTTCTCGGCGAAGCTTCTATCGGCTGTCCAGCTCAGCGTACCAACGAGCCAATCGCCCCTCGTATTGAGATTCAGCAGGCTCGAAGACCCAACGCCAGACGTGTACACGGGGCCGTCGCCGATCGTGAACGGCTCTGTGGGGCTCCGAAGTTCCGCCGTTGTCAGCGGGCATTCGCCGTTAGAGGCGGAAGGCAGGTTGAGTGACCGCCCAGCCAATGCGGCGAAGGCAGGATCAATTGTTTGCCCGCCCCCCGGCGTTTGGCTGACGCCGGGCAAGGCTCCGCCGCCACCACATGCACAGACGAAAGCTATGGTGACAAGAACCGCGGCGAAGATGCCGCGCACGCTACTTCGCGCGGACGGGCGCGAGCTCGGGACGCCCGGACCAGCGCCAGCCCACATTCGTGAGGCTGATGCCCATCAGCATTCCGCCCAGCGCGCTCGGGTGGACGAACAGACCCATATCGTCGCCGAACGGTTCGTAGCGCGCGTCGTTCGCCTCCAGGCGCTTGGCGATCGCGCCGACGTTCTCCGTCTCTGCGTAGCACATGTAAACGGAATCGCCCCGCCGGGCGTGGAAGCGGCCCATCGCGCGCGCCGGCTCGGTGATCTGCGTGATCTCGATGCGGTCGAGCTTCGCCGGCGGATCGAAGAGCGTCAGCGTGCCGATGTAGCCGTACACATCGCTCTTGATCGGCACGAAGCGCGACGCGTCGAGGCCGAAAATCTCCGTGTAGAAACGCCCCGCCTCCTCGTGGTCAGACACCACGTTCGTCACCTCGTAAAGGCCGCTGATCTGGCCTATACGGTCGCGGCGCTCGGAAACCTGGAGCACCGTCCGCATGCCGCGCGTCTGGTCTGGCTCGATCCAGACCTGGCCTCCCTGGTCAGTGAAGTGCTTGCCTGCGTCGTCCAGGCGGCGGGCGATCTCAGGCAGGTCAGAAGTCGAGAACCCGGCGGCGAAGATCCCTTCTCGCCACGCCTCAATGTGCTGCGAGACGAGGCCCTCGCCGTCGGGTTCTAGTAGTTCGAATTCGCTGTCCCCGGCCTGGACTACGCTGCGCTTCGCGTTGTACGGAGCCCCGAGCCTGTCCTCACGGACCTTCTCGGCGCCGAGCACATCGGCGAAGGTAGTGACGGCGGCGGCGCGGTTTCGCACCGCCAGCACCATACGATCAACGCGGTCCAACATGCGGGGATGCCCCCTCAAGGGCGAAAGTGCGGGTTACTCCTTGCCGATGCGGGTGATCTTGGTGCCACAGACGGGGCATGTGCCCTGGGTGGCCGGGCGGCCGTTCTTCAGCGTGACCTTTACAGGGTCGTTCATCTCGCGCTTGGTTCGACACTTCAAGCAATAGCCTTCCATTCGGTCCTCCTAACGTAAATCGTGCGGGCGATGTGCCTGCTCTCTTGGTTGTGGCCAGTTTAGCTATGAACTAAAGGGTGTCAATACCAAAATCTGGCTAAAATCTAGATATGATTTGTATCTGAGTGACCGCTAAGCCCACCAAACGGGTTCAATAAGCCCACATTTGGCCAGCTTAGATACGGAATAGGCCAGATTTACCAAAGGTCAGCCTAGAAAACGTTCAACTCGTCAATAAGACGGCGCAACCTGCCTGTGCTGCGCTGGTTGAAGTCGAGTGCGAGGCGCGCCAGGTGCACGTGATCGCCGTCCTGCACCTCGTGTTCGTGCGCAGATACCGCCCTAATTCCGCGCGGCCCAATGATGTCCGAAAACGCCGCCTTCAGCCGCTCGCTCTCCTCCGCAGGGGGCAGCCGCAGCAGCCGCAGGACGAGCACGCCTTCGATCCAGCGCTGCGACTGGTAATTGCGGTAAAAACCTGTCAGTTCCGCGATCGCTTCGTCTATCGTTTCTGCGTGGCAGAGAAGGTTCAGGTCGTCGCGCGAGATCAGGTTGCGCTCGAGGAGTTGCTTCTCCATGAAGTCCAGCCAGGCGCGCCAGAACGTGCTGCCCGGCTCCTCTAGCAAGACTATCGGGTGGAGGTCGCTCTTGCCCGTCTGCATCAGTGTGA
>JBGPBZ010000089.1:0-10106 GCA_041481535.1 Dehalococcoidia bacterium
CAGCTCAAGAAGTCCAACTACGGCAAGCACCCCCAGCGCGAGAAGGGCCTCGGGGGTGAGCGCGCGGACGAGACGAAGGCCTACGAGTTCGGCGACCCCTTCCACCTGCACCTCGGCGAGACGATCATGAACGGCATCTTCCGCGAAGGCCCGCAGGTGCCGGTCAACCTCCAGCGCGACGACTTCCAGGTCTACCGCTCCGAGCAGCTCACGACGACCGCCACCGTCCTCATGCTCGACCTATCCTGGTCGATGGCGTTGCGTGGCAGCTTCCAGGCGGCGAAGAAAGTCGCCCTCGCTCTCAGCAACCTGATCCGCACGCAGTTCCCCAAGGACTCGCTGTACGTCATCGGCTTCTCCGCCTACGCCCGCGAGCTCAAGTCGGAAGAGCTGCCGTACGTCCGCTGGGACGAAAGCGTTCTCGGCACCAACATGCACCACGCGCTGATGATGGCGCAGAAGATGCTCGCTAAGCACAGCGGCGGCACCCGCCAGATCATCATGATCTCGGACGGCGAGCCCACCGCGCACCTCGAGCACGGCCGCTCCTACTTCGCCTACCCGCCCAGCCCGATCACCATCCGCGAGACTCTGAAAGAGGTGAAGCGCTGCACGCGCAAGGACATCGTGATCAACACGTTCATGCTCGACCGCAACTACTACCTGAAAGAGTTCGTGAACCAGATCGCCAAGATGAACAAGGGCCGCGTCTTCTACACCACGCCGGAGCGCCTCGGCCAGTACATCCTCGTGGACTACGTCGCCCAGAAGCGCAAGCACTTCGGCGACCGCGCCGCCTGATCCCACTCATTCTGAGTCTGCCCAAGGAACCGTCCGCTCCGGAGGACCTCGCATTGCGCTTGCTGAAATGGCCTTGACCCCCGACTCCTGACCCGCCACTCTACCCCCATGCTCCGCGAACTCAGAGCCGCGATAAGCTCCCTCCCTTCGAATCTCAAGCGTGCCGGCGTCCTGCTCATCACCATCACTATTGTCGGCACAGCCGGCTACATGATCATCGAAGGGTTCTCCTTCCTCAGCGCTGTGTACATGACCGTCATCGTCCTCACAACGATTGGTTATACAGACCTCAAACTCGACGACAACGGCCGCGTCTTCACGATCTTCCTCGCGATTACCGGCGTCGGGACCATCTTCTACACACTGATCGACGGGTTCAAGTTCATTCTCGAAGGCGAGCTGGGAAATATACTTGGAGTGCATCGCATGAAGACTCAAATCTCCAACCTCAAAGGCCACTTCATCCTCTGCGGCTTCGGACGCGTCGGTGAAGAGGTCGCCCACGAGTTCGTCAGTCGCGGAGCTGCCTTCATCGTCGTCGACAACAACCCGGAGGCCATCGAGCGCGCCCAGCAGCGCGGATACCTCCTCCTCGTCGGTGATGCTACGAGCGACGAGATCCTGCGCGAGGCCGGTGTCGAGCGCGCGGCCTGCCTCCTCGCCGCAGCGGACTCAGACGCCAACAACACTTTCATCACGCTCACAGCGAAAGCGCTCAACCCGGGAATCCTCGTCGTCTCCCGCGCCGCCCACCCGGAGAGCCTGCCCCGGATGCAACGCGCAGGCGCCGACCGCGTCTTCTCCCCCTACGTCACCGCCGGGCGGCAGATGGCGATCTCCGCGATCCAGCCTATGGTCGTCGAGTTCATCGAGACGCTCGCCAGCGTACAGACAGGCGGCGCCATCCTCGCCGAACTCGACGTCTCGCCGCCATCGGGCCTCGCCGGCCGCGCGATCCACGACATCCTCCACGAATGCCGCACCATCACCGTTCTCGGCCTCCGCCGCCAGTCGCGGGACGTCATCGTTGGCCCCCCCAACGACACCCGCCTCGAGCCCGGTGATCGCCTCATCCTCATGGGCGACAAAGAAGAGATGGACAGGCTACAACTGGGCCGCACATCGGGCCGCTAGCCTGGGCGTTTTTCAGCAAACGTTTGGCCATAAGTCACACGCTCTTTAGGCCATATGGCCATATTCGCGGCCTCCTCCAGCGCGCGATCATGCCATCGAAGGTCGAGCTCATCGCCGCACCCCCAAACCGGCCAGAGTTCGACAAAGCCCCCCGGATGCGTCTCCCCGGGGGGTTTTCTTATCTGGACGATTATTCGCCCCGTCCCAAGACGTTCTCGAACCGGTTCACCCACCAACCCTCGTCATCGACAAGGACGCCATATTCAAGCTCCGACGGTATCCATGTGTCATCGTCGTAGATCGCGCGATGATAGTGGAACACGCCCGGGTTGGCTACGACGTAGCGTTCCATGCGCCGGAAGAGCTTTCCCTCGGGCGATAAGCCTCGATTCAAGGCGCGGCTCTGGGGGAATAGGTTGACGTCGAGACGACCGCCAGCAGAATGGGCCAAGAAATGACCTCGGTCTGCCGGGAGCGCATCGGTTCCCTTGACTGCTCGAACTCCAATGTTCACATCGGGGAACTGGCGCATTCGCGTACGATCACGAGATGCCTTAGGCTTTACGGACAATCCGTAGGCTAGGACCACTCGCTCATAGCTCTTGTCGAAAACGAAGACGGCGGTCAAGACGTTGACTTCGAGTATGTTGGCTGGCGAGTGCCGGCGCCGGTATTCGTCACACCAATCGTTCACTTGCGCGTCCCACTCGATCAGTGCGACAGGCAAGGTTCGCTGGTTCGATTCGAAGAGGTCTGAATGATAGCTTTTATCATCCGATCGAGCAGGACGCACGACGATGATGTGATCAAGTCGCTCGCGCTCAGACACGCTCGACGCAGTCTTTCCTCTTATTCCCCCGGCAACCCCTCATCCAGCAAAAACCCCCGCACCATCGCCGCGAAGCGCTCCGGCTGCAGGCGCGGCAGCGAGTGCCCCGTCTCGCGGAAGACGTACAGACGACCGTCCGGCAAAGCGCGCACCATCCGCGAGGCGATCTCGTCGTCCAGGATCGGGCTCTCCTCGCCGCGGCAGACCAGCGCCGGGCACTTCACGCGCGTCAGCGACTCCCACAGGAACGCGATCTCCGGGATCGCCGCCTTCGTCGTCACGTCCGCCAGCCGCCGGTCGTACGCGTTCGAATACATCGAGCCTGCCCTGGGCTCGGCCGCAGCCGACGAAGGGTCCTCGCCCTTCGTGAGCGAGTTCTGGATCAGCCGCTCAATCGAGACCTCGTCCAGCGTCGGCCACTGTCCGCGATAGAACTTCCGCGCGTCCTCCAGCGTGAACGAGCTCGGCGGCCGCTCGGCCTTCGACGTCATGTCTTGCTTCAAGCCAACCGCTCCGACGCGCGCCATCTGCGGCCCCATATCCGCCAGCACCAGGTGCTTCAGCCTCAGCGAGTTCTCCCGCGCGTACGCCATCGACACCCGCGATCCCAGCGATAGCCCCACCAGATCGAACCGCGCGAGTCCCATCGCTTCCACAAACCCCGCCAGGTCCGACGCCAGCGCCCACACCAGGTACCCGCCCGGTGCCTGCTCGCTCTCCCCGTGCCCGCGGATGTCCGGCGCGAAGATGTGGAACTCGTCCATCAGACGGTTCGCCGCGTCCTGCCAGTAGTACGCGTAATCGCGCAGCCCGTGCATCAGCACCAGCGGCCGCGTTCCCTTCCCCTTCCACTCGAAGTAGTGCAGCCGCAGCCCGTTGACCTTGACCTCGCCCTCAGCGGGCTGGATCAGGCTCACACGGTCGCTCCTACGTAGCGCACCCACGGCAACCTATCCCGGACGGAATTGTATAGGCGTTCATCTGCCGTCCACAGCTCGCAGCTCAGAAGATCTGCCACAGCTAGATACTGCCCGTCATACGCCTTCGATTGATTGAGCTGTGTCGCGAAGTCGTAGGCGCTTTGTTGAAGTAGGGGCTCATTTTCGTACCATGCGTGGACCGGCCAACTGAGCGTCTCATGCAAGATTCTCATCGCGGCCGCGGACTCGAGTAAGCCGCGGTAGACTCGTCGGCGAACTGCGGACGTTACCTCAGCATGGAAAAGCGGAGGCACGCGTGCATTAGTGTTCTCCTCAGCAGCCCGCCGCCACCATCCGGCGGCAACGCCTGCAAACTTGTCTTCGAAGAGGATCTCTAACAAGAAGCTCGCGTCCAAGCAGACTTCCGGCAATTTAATCATCGTCCTCGCGTATCTCGTGGATGAGATCGCTCACATTGACTGGCCCGTACTTCGCGCGAATCTCTTTGCCCAGCGCGACCGCCCGCTCCAATGCGGCGAGCTTCTCCTCCTTCGTGAAAAGGCGCGCCGGATAGAAAGCCTCACCGGCCCGGACCTGTCTCAGCAACTCGTCCACGTGCGCCGCACCGTGCCTGGCAACTAACTCATCTCGCTTTTCCATCAGGTGTGCCAGTATCTGCTTCGTTGCTTCGCTCGTGCGCCGCTCACCCCTCTTGCGTAAGCGCGTCCCGTACGCTGCCTTCGCCTCCGCCGCACGCGGTGCCAGCATCGCCTCCAGGTCGCCGCGCTCGACGAACAACTGGCTACCCAGTTTCCGAGCGCGCAGCTTGCCACTCCAGATCCACCGCCTCACCGTCTCTTCCGAGCGGTTGCACGCACGGGCGACGTCTCGCACGTTCATCAGGCCTTCTTGTTCGTTCATGATGTAGTAGTCTACTACACCTATCTTCTCCCCTCGTCCTTCAGTTCGTGGCCCGCCGGCAGCGCATGTTCGTGCTCCTCCTCCTCGTGGTAGAACTGGAACAACACGCCGCCGGAGTCCTTCGGGTGGATGAACGTCTCCACCCAGCCATGCGAGCGGTTCACGCCTCCCCACGGCTCGATCCCGAAAGCCGTGATTGCGTCCGCAGCCCGGTCGGCGTTCTCCACCTCAAACGTCACGTGGTGCAGGCCCGGCCCTTTCTCTTCGAGAAACTTGTGCAGGTAGCTCTCGTCGTCGAACGGCTCCAGCAGCTCGAAGTGCGCCGTTCCGCCCGGCACCCGCAGCCCAACGCCCCGAAAGCCAACGTCCGGATTCTCGAACCGCCCCTCGATCGTCATCCCCATCAGTTCGGTCAGCATTGGCAACACATCGTCCAGACGGCGAACCGCCCAGCAGACGTGGTCCAGCCGCTTGATCCCGATTTCGTTGCTCATCTGGCCTCCCTGCGCGCTCTCCGTGACGTATTTGTTAACCACGCGCCATCATACGAAGGTATTCGCTTGCCGTCATCCGCATACGGGCCTTACGATGGCCGCGTGACCGAGCCAGTCCCATATACCCCCTACGAGCGCAAAGAGGCGCTCATCATCGTCAACCCGGTCGCCCACAACATGCCCAGCTGGGAGCGCCTGAAAGAGGCCGAGGCCTGGATGTTCGAGCAGGGCTGGGACGTCACCTGGGAAGAGACTGATGGGCCGCTTGCAGCCACTCGCATCGCCGCAAAGGCCGCCGCGCGCAAGGTGCCGCTCGTCATCGCCTGCGGCGGCGACGGCAGCGTAAACGAAGTCGCGAACGGCCTGGTCGGCAGCGAGTCGACGATGGGCACGATCCCCGGCGGCACAAGCAACCTCTGGGCCCGCGAAATCGACCTCGACAAGAGGCCGCTCGAAGCCGTCCAGCGCATGGTCTCCGGCGACCGCCGACTCATCGACACCGGCAAAGCCGGCGACCGCCACTTCGTCCTCTTCGCCGGCTTCGGCATCGACGCCGCCGTCACCCAGACCGTCCCCCTGCGCGTGAAGAGCCGCCTCGGCGCCGCAGCATACGCCGTCTCCGCCGCGCGCCAGGCGCTCCAATGGCGGGCCCAGCCGATCGTTGTGCGAATGGACGGCGTGGAGCGCTGGCTGCAGGTGCTGCAGGCCTTCGCCGGAAACACCCGCCTCTACGCCGGCATCACCAAGATCACCCCCGCCGCCGTCGCCGACGACGGCAAGCTAGATGTCTGCGTCTACTCCGGCCGGGGCAAGCGCGACATACTCTTCCACGCCGCGCGCACTCTCCTCCAGATGCACCACAACTCCCCGAAGGTGATCTACGGACGCGCCAGCAAGATCGAGTTTGAATGGGAATACCCCCTGCCCGTACAGGTGGACGGCGACCCGCTTCCTGACTGCCCGCGGGAGATTACCGTCGCGCCGCTGTCCCTGTCCGTCGCGGTGCCCGCCGGCTTTACCAGCGCTATCTTTTCGCGCCCGGCGACGCCAAGGGCCGCGTTGATCCTTCCTTAACCGAGATCACGCTCGCCAGCTCCGCGAACTCCTCCGGAAAGCGGTCCAGGTCCGTCCCCGTAACCATCATCTGCTCAACGTGACCAAGCGACGCCAGCACCGTTTTCCGCCGCGCCGCGTCCATCTCCGAAAGGATGTCGTCCAGCAACAGCACCGGCGATTCGCCTCGGTGGTCGCGCAGGTAGCGCGTCTCTGCCAGCCGCAACGACAGCGCGATCGTCCGCTGCTGTGCGCGCGAGGCGAACCCGGCCGCACCGAACCCGTCCAGCACCAGCGACACATCGTCCCGGTGCGGCCCTTGCAGCGTCATCCCCGCCGCCGTATCCCGCGAGACGCCGGACTTCAGCGCCTTCGCATACACCTCGCGGATCTCCTCCTCAGACATCACCGCCAGCTCGCGCGCTGGCTCCAGGCGCGGACGGTACTCCACTTCGAGGACCTCCTCGGGCGCGAGCTCTGCGTGCTCCTCGCTCGCCAGCGCCGCCATCGTCGAGACCGCCGTCGCACGCGTATGGAACAGCACCGCCCCCTCCGCGGCCAGCTGCTCGTCCCAGAACTCCAGCTCATCCCCTTTCGCCAGCCCTTCTCGGATCCGCTTGAGCAGTGAGTTCCGCTGCGAGACCACCTTCTCAAACTTCGAGCGCGCGGAAGAGTAGCGAGACGTCACCTGCATCAGCGTCATGTCCAGGTACCGCCGCCTCAGCGAAGGCGTCCCGACCACCATCTCGAGGTCATCCGCCGTAAACAGCACCGCGATCAGCCGCCCCGTCGCGTCCGAGAGCCGCTTCGCCACGCCGTTCAG
Source organism: Dehalococcoidia bacterium (assembly GCA_041481535.1). Classification (GTDB taxonomy): domain Bacteria; phylum Chloroflexota; class Dehalococcoidia; order SM23-28-2; family RBG-16-64-32; genus DATKKM01. Next base: position 6,976 of record JBGPBZ010000089.1, read on the forward strand.
CTTCACCGTCTTCGTCGCGATCGGCCCCGCCTTCCCCGGCCGCGCGACGATCGTCACCGCGATCTCCAGCGGCCCGTCCGCCGTCGACACCTCACCGACCACACGCGCGTTCGGCAGCACGTCGTCCATGGCGTCGCGGCGGATCAGCTGCGCATCCGTCTCCACCCGCGTGGAGCGCATCGTCGCCAGCAAGTAGACCGCTTCCAGCAGGTTGCTCTTCCCCTGCGCGTTGTCCCCGATGATGATCGTCACATCCTTCGGGAAGTCCAGGTCGATCCCGCGCAGGTTGCGGTAGTCCGAGATATGCAGGTGGTTTAGTCGCATCGAATCGAGTATAAGACGCGTGGCCGATCACCCCCGCGTGACCGAGGCTTCCATCGCGCGTAGCCTAGGCTTCCCAGCCTCGGATCACAACGCCTCGTTCAACCGCGACCGCTCGACCCAACAACCAACAAATTGCCCCTCGCCCGCGCACGCCTGCCCGCCGTGGAGGGGGAGCGGGGTCAGGGGTGAGGGCCTACCCCCGCGTCTTCGCCGTCGGCCGCGCGGCCGGTATCGTCCCACGGTGCGTCGGCGGCGGCGATTGCTCGGCGTGGTCCGCCGGCAGCGCCACGCAGAAACGGCTGCCCATCAGCCGACCCGGCTCCACCCATATGCGCCCGCTGTGCAGCTCCACAATCGAACGCGCGATCGCCAACCCCAGGCCAAGCCCAGACCTGTCGCCCCGGTAGAACGGCTCGAAGATGCGCTCCGCGTCCTCCTTCGGCACTCCCGGCCCGCTGTCCGAGATCGCGATCAGCGTCTCCCCGTTCGCCAGCACACTCGTCGCAATCGTGATGTGGCCGCCCGGCGGGCTGTACCTCTGCGCGTTCGAGAGCAGGTTGATCAGCACCTGCTCGAAGCGCAGCCGGTCGATCCGCACGCACGCCGCCGCGTCCTCGTGCACGACTTCCAGGCTCTGCTTCTTCGCCGTCAGCAGCGGCTGCACGATCGAGACCGCGTTTGTCACCGAGTCCGCGATCGGCATCGACTCCATCTCCAGCCGCGGCAGCATCGAGTCCTCTCGCGACACTGCCACGAGGTCGTTCACCAGCGTCGCCAGCCGCGACGCCCCTCTCACGATGTTCCGTACCAGCTTCCCGCGCACGCTGCCCGGGTCGCGCGTCTCTTCCTCCTCCAGCAGCATCTCCGCGCCCATCATGATCGAGGTCAGCGGCGTCCGGAGCTCGTGCGAGACCGTCGTCAGGAAGTCGCTCTTCATCCTGTTCAGCTCCTGGAAGTGCTCCGCGTGCGCCTTCTGTCCCTCGTACAGGCGGCAGTTGTCCAGCGCGAGTCCCATCACCATCCCCATCGCCGCCAGCAGCGGCTTGTCCCCGATCTGCGGGTTCCCCTTCGGCGCGACGAGACCGACCACGCCCATCGGCGCATCGCGGCTCACCAGCGGTGCGTAGATCACGCGGTCCAGCGGAAAGAACGGCCCGAACCAGGCGTCGCCCGGCGCCGGCCTTCGCGTCAGCAGCACGCCTGCGCTCTGCCAGTGCCGAAAGTCGAACGACCGGGCCGGCATCTTCGGCACGTGAGACAGCCACCCGTCCGGCAGCCCGAACGAGGCCACCGGCACAAGCTCGTCTGCGTCCTCGCTCAACCAGCCCACAACGACGGCGTCCAGGTCCAGCCACTCCCCGATCAACTCAGCGCTCTTCTTGCACGCATCGTCGAAGTCGTGGATCTTGGCCAGCTCGTACCCGAGCCGGTGCGGGTACGCGTAGCGGCGATGTACGCGCGCCTGCCAGCGCCCCGCCAGCTCCACCGCCGCCACACCGACGAACGCGGCCGGCAGCAGCACGATCGCCAGCTCCACGGCGTCAAGGCTGAGCGTGAACAGGTATAGCGGGAAAAGGACAGCCACCGCCCAGGCGATACCTGCGAACGCCCAGCGCTTGGCCGCCCGTACCTGGCGGATCGGGTCCTGGTCTAGCTCCATCTGTAACAGTGGCTTCCGAAATACAAGATGGAACCGGGACAGGGCCAGTTACCGAAAAGTGAGCGAAAGAAAGCGCTCTCGAGTCATAAAGTCGCGGGGGTGCGGCGATGAGACCTGAGAGCGCTAAGGTCTCAACGGTTGCGGCCCCGTTGAGACAATTTAATTATCCGGAAGAATTAATGTAGTTGTCAATGGCACAATGGCCCGTCAAATATCTGTAACACGCCTGTGATTTTGTTGAAATCGTGTTCGCAACCGCCAGATTTCGGCCCCTGAAGGCTAACAGCTACAAGCAGTATCTCGTGTCGCTCTGGCCGATTACGGTCAACTTGCCGGGAGATGTTGAAGAAGTAGAGTTGCAGGCTGACTATGCCGCGACGAACTTGTATCCGACGCCGCGCTCGCTGACGATGCGGCCAGCCATCTCCGGATCGCCCTCCAGCTTCTGGCGCAATCTGCGCACGTAGACCTTCAAATAGTCGATCTCGTCGGTATACTCGCGCCCCCAGACTTTCGCCAGCAGAGTCTGGTGCGGTAGCACGCGGCCGGCGTTGCGGCTGAGGTGGAACAGCAACGAATACTCAGTCGGCGTCAGGCGCACCTGCTCGCCATTTACGGTCACCGCGCGGCTCGCATAGTCGATTCGCAAGTTGCCTGATTCGAACACTTCCCCCACCGTCGGCATCTGGCTCTGGTACCGCCGCACGACAGCACGAACGCGGGCCAGCAGCTCGAGATGGCTGAAAGGCTTCGTGATGTAGTCGTCCGCGCCCATCTCCAGCCCGCGCACCTTGTCCACCTCCGAGTCGCGTGCACTGAGCATCACGATCGGCACATCGCAGATGCTACGGATCTCCTGGCAAAGGTGGAAGCCGTCCATCCCCGGCAGGTTTATGTCCAGAAGAATGAAGTCGGGGCGGTCCTGTTCGATCAGGCGGAGCGCGTCTTCGCCTGTGCTCGCGGCCGTAACCTCAGCTTCTGGCCAGCGCAGACTGAAGCAGAGGTTTACCACCTCGACAACGTCAGGCTCATCGTCTACTACGAGAATCTTCATCCAGTGATTACCCCCAACCTTCCCACGAGCCCATTGCAGGCTCCACTCGTTAAGATTGTGGGGAACCACCTACCGTTACATTCTGGTGGACGC
>JBGPBZ010000090.1:0-10065 GCA_041481535.1 Dehalococcoidia bacterium
TGACAAAGGCTTCAATCCCGGCAAGATCTTCCCAACGTCGAAAGGCTGCGGCGAGGTTTCTTCGCGCATGCGCGCCGCCGTCGCCAAAGTCGGGCCGGACGCCTACGTGTGACCGTGGTCAAGCAAGCATCGCTCGCCTCCGACCTCGCCGCCATCGCCGGCCGCCAGGGTGTCTCGCCCGGCTCCGGCGCGGACGCGGTAGACGGCATCGCGCCCAAGACCGTTGTCCGCCCCGGCACCTACGACGAAGTGTGCGCCGTCCTCCGCTACGCAAATGAAGCGCGTCTCGCTGTCATCCCACTCGGCGGGCGATTGCACACCGGGCTCGGCAACCTGCCGTCACGATACGACGTTGCGCTAGACGTGACGCGCCTCGACCAGGTGGTGGAGTTCGAGCCGGCGGACCTGACGATTACGGTCCAGGCCGGGATGACGCTCGGCGCACTGCGAGAAGCGGCGGCGGAGGCGCGGATGATGGTGCCGTTCGACCCGGAGTTGCCTGGAGAGGCCACCGTAGGCGGCGTGCTGGCGGCAGCGCTTTCGGGCCCGTCGCGGATGTCGCTCGGCGCGCCGCGCGACTTCACGATCGGGATGAGAGTCGTGACCGCAGACGGGCGGCTCACGCGCGCCGGCGGCCGCGTCGTAAAGAACGTCGCAGGATATGACCTTTGCAAGCTCTACATCGGATCGCTCGGAACGCTCGGCGTCATCGTGGAGGCAACGTTCAAGACGATACCTCTCCCCCAGGCTGAACAGACGTTGGCGTTCGACTTCAAGGATGCGCAGGAGGCGTGTGGTCTTGTGTCGCGCGTAGTGCGGTCGGGGCTGGCTGTGCGCTCCGCCTCCATGGTGCGGGATGGCAGCGTCTGGCGATTGCAACTGACGCTCGCTGGGATGCACGCGGCGGTGGAGCGATCTGCGCGCGAACTAGCCCTGACCCCCAGCCCCTCTCCCGCCGCGGCAAACGGCGTTGCGCGCGACAAAGCACCGTTAGTCCTCAAGATGAGCGTCTTACCCTCGAAGCTCCCGGCACTGCTCGCGGACGTTTCGAAAGAGGCGCAAATCGAGGCGCTTCCCGCGACAGGCCTCTGCCGCATCGCCGGCGACGTCGATGCTCTGGCGCCGATTCACTCGTTAGCCTCCAAGTACAGCGCGACCTGCGTAATCGAACGCTGTCCGTCCGACTTGAAGCGCGAGCTCGACGTCTTCGGCAAGGCGCCGTCCTCGCTCGATCTGATGCGGGCGATCAAGAAGGAGTTCGATCCGAACAACGTGCTAAGTCCCGGACGTATGGTCGGGAGGATCTGATGCCCGACACGATTTCGTTCGAGGCCGATCTCTCGAAATGCGTCCGCTGCGGGCTCTGTCTGCAGCACTGCCCGACGTACATTGAGACCGGCCTCGAGACGGAGTCACCGCGCGGGCGCCTGTACCTCATGCGCGCGCTCAACGACGACCTCATCGCGATGACCCCGAACGCGGCCGGACACCTCGACCAGTGTCTACAGTGCCGCAACTGCGAGGCGGTCTGCCCGTCGGGCGTGCCGTACGGCCGGATCATGGAGACAACCCGCGCCCACATCCTTGAGTCTGCCGACGCGCCGTTGTCGTGGCGGCTGCGGGCACTCTTCCTGCGAGAGGTCATCGCCAGGCCCGGGCGAATGCGGTTGTTCGCAGGAGCGTTGCGGTTTGCCCGCGAGTCGGGCCTACAGTCGCTCGCGGAGAAGATGCCGGTGATCGGCACGCGCGCGTTGCTGGCACCTCGCATCTCGCGGCGGCCATTCTTGGAGAAGGGGACGCTTGCGAAGCCGGAGGGCGCGGCGAAGGCGCGCGTGGCTCTCCTGATCGGGTGCATCATGCCGTACGCATACGGACGCGTTCACCGAGCGACGGTACGAGTCCTCGCGCGGAACGGCTGTGAGGTAATCGCGCCTCCCTCGCAGATCTGCTGCGGCGCGCTGCACGCACACAACGGCGACGCGAAGACGGCCCGTGAGCTCGCCCGCCACAACATCGATGCGTTCCTGGCGGCGGGAGTCGATGCCATCGTCGTGAACTCGGCCGGGTGTGGCGCCGCGATGAAGGAGTATGGCGACCTGCTGGCTGAGGACGTGGCCTATCGCGACAAGGCGCGCGATTTCTCCTCCCGCGTCCGCGACGTGAGCGAGTTCCTCGCTGGACTGCCGTTCGAGCGGCCGAGCGGGCGTGTAAATGCGATCGTGACCTACCAGGACTCCTGCCACCTGGCGCATGCGCAGTCCATCACACGGGCGCCCCGCCAGATACTAGAGTCGATTCGGGGGCTGCGCGTCGTCGAGATGGTGAAGCCGGGCCGCTGCTGCGGGAGCGCGGGCGTGTACTCGCTCACGCAGCCCGAGATGTCGCTGGACCTGCTGGATGGGAAGATGGACGACATCGCGCAAACGGGTGCCGGCTACATCGCAACGTCAAATCCCGGCTGCATGTCGCAGCTGGAGGCAGGCGTGCGGCGTCACGGGCTGGGCGCGCGCGTCGTACACGTCGTCGAGTTGCTGGACCGCGCTTACCGGCCGTAGGGCAATTTCACCCGCTGTTCACCGCCTCAGGAGCGGCCTTAACCTCGTCTCAACCGGCGTCCTGCCAAAATGCAGGTATATGGACGGTGTGCTAGCAGGCCAATGGCGGAAGCGTAGTACTAGCAACAGTCTCCGGCTATTAACGACTTACTTAACAGACATTATCGACGGGTGTAACGGGACACCCCCTCGCGCGTCTTTAGTCCGACCAAATTCACGACCAGCCTCCGCATTCCGGCTCCCGACCGGCGCGGATAGTGAGGATAGGCCACGATGACGACAGCTCGAATCGCGATTGCCCAGGGGCGGCAGCAACAGGCCGGCGCCCAGAGAGCCCCGGCCAAGAGTGAGGCACCGTCCACTGCCTCCCTGGCGCAGATGGGAGCCCTGGGCGAGTTCTCCGACCTGTACCACGACTACTTCCCGAAGGTCTTCGCTTATGTCTACGGGCGTGTGCAGGACAAGGAAGTCTCGCTGGACATCGTCTCCGACGTCTTTGAGAAGGCGTACATGAAGATGAAGTCGCTGCGTTCGCCGGAGTCCTTCGGATCGTGGCTCTTCACGATCGCGCGCAACGAAGTCTCTTCCCACTGGCGCAAAGAGAAGCCCGCCGCCAGAGCCGCGCAGGAAGCGGCGTGGGAGAACGAGCTGCACCACCAGCCGAAGAACCCCGAAGAGACGCTGCTCCACAAAGAACGCCTCGCCGCGCTGTCAGCGCTGGTCAAGCAGCTGCCGAAGCGCGAGCAAGAGATCATCGCACTCAAGTTTGACGCCGAGCTCACCAACCGCGAGATCGCGAACGTGCTGAGCACGAGCGAGGTCAACGTCCGCGTCACGATCTTTCGGGCCCTCCGCAAGCTGCGGGAGCGCATGAAGGCCGCCGGGAGCACCGGCGAATGAACGAACGGCAGCGGGCCGATCAACTGGCCCAAGCCATCGACGAACTGATACACGGCACGAGAACGCCGGCACCCGCCCAGGCCGATGACGAACTGAAGTCACTAATCGCCGTTGCCCGCGCGCGCCTGGGAGCGAGCAGAAGCGTGGAGAGCCGTGACGTGCAGGAGTCGGTCTGGCAACGGGTACTCAGCCGGCTGGACGTGCGGCCTCAGGCTCGTCGAGAGGTGTCGCAGGAGATCGTCGCCGATAGCGCGATGCGCGAGACGATCATGGCGCGGCGCGAGATGTCGGACGCAATCCTTGACCTGGCGGAACAGCACCGCGACGACGTCTGGCAGCGCGTTCAGGAGCGCATCGGGCGTGGGCCGCGGCGCATGCCGCCTGCACGAGGTGGTCCGAGTGGCAAGCCTGAGGACCCGCCGCAACGTGCCCGATTCTTCCCGACCGGCGACGAAGATCTCGATGGCCTGCTCTCGGCGGCGCTGAACCGCACGACGATGCACGACCTCGTCGTGCGCGAGGCTGACGAGTCCAGGCGAAGCCTGCACGAACGCCGGCGCGGCGACCCGGCGAAGCACCCACCGTACGCCTGACATTCGTTCCCGAGGCCGAAAAGCCTCGGCTAACGCCTTCCGCTTACCTCTTCTCCGCTTCAACGATCTTTCGCGCGTCTTCTATCTGACGGCGCTGCCCCTCATCCAACTTCGGATAGTCGACGCCCATCTCCTCAAGCGCTTCGATGATTGCGTCGGCGACGACCAGGCGCGTGAACCACTTCCTGTCAGCCGGGACGACGTACCACGGAGCCTCGGGCGTCGAGGTGTTGCGGATTAGATCTTCGTAGGCGCTCATATATTCGTCCCAACTGGCGCGCTGGTGGAGATCGTCAGGATTGAATTTCCAGTTCTTTTCGGGACGGTCCAGCCGTTCCAGAAAGCGCTTTCGTTGCTCTCCCTTCGAGACATCCAGGAAGAACTTGCGGACGACAATCCCGTTGCGCGCGAGGTAGCGTTCGTGGGCGCGGATGTCCTCGAAACGCTGTGTCCAGATGTCATCGCCGACAAGTGGCGAGGGGATATGCTCCGCCTCGAGCAGCTCCGGGTGCACGCGCACAACCAGCACCTCTTCGTAATAGGAGCGGTTGAAGATGCCGATGCCGCCACGCTCGGGGAGCTTGCTAACGTGACGCCAGAGGAAATCGTGATCGAGTTCCTCCGATGAGGGCTCCTTGAAGGAGTATGCCCGGCAGCCGAGCGGGTTCATTCCAGACATCACGTGTTTGATCACGCTGTCCTTCCCGGACGCGTCCAGCCCCTGCAGGATTAAGAGGAGCGCCCACTGGTGCTGGGCATAGAGCTTGCCCTGGAGGTCAGCCAGGCGCTCGATGCCCTCGCGCAGCAGATCGTCGGAGTTCGCCTTGGGGACGGCGCCAGAGTCAGCAGGATCGAAATCTTTGAGCCGGAATATGTCGCCGCCGTCCACCCGGTACGCTCGGGAGATGCGGGCCGCCTTCGTGGCGCCGGGCACTTACTCCAGGTCTTCCCTCGCGCGGCGCTCTCGCATCATCTCGAAGAGCAGGTTCTCGACGACCATCAGGAGGAGCAGCACTTGCCGCTGCTGGCGCCGTGACATACGGCCCAGCATCTGGAGCAATTCGGGGTCGATCTTCTCGGCAAGGGTAAGGCGGTCGTCGGAAAAGTCAGGCATGCGCGTTTAGCTCCCGACTTTACTTAACTGCATGATGGGCAGAATGTTACCAAAAATGCCCGTCACGGGTTGTCAGTGGCGATAGGCGACTGTGGCTTGAGCCAGCATTGCAGTCCGCATTGGACGCCATTGGCCGATGGATTGTGGGCTTGCTAACGGGCGGGCGCTAGCTTTCGAGGGCGCCGGCAACCTGGCGCAGGTCGAGCTGCTCGCCCTTCCAGGCGCCGTTTGCGTCGGCCACGACGAGCTTCTGGATGCCTTGCAGGAGCGAGAGCAAGCGCCTCTGCTTCTCCCGTGAGAGGCCGGCGAGGTAAGTCAGCAACGAGTCGTCGATCGTGGACTCGAAGTCCTGGTACATGCGGCGGAGTGTCCGGACGGTCGGGTAGCCGGCGGCCTCGAACAGCTCATCCGGGTCGATGTGCATCGCTTCGGCGACCCGCAGCAGCACGGCGGCGGAGGGGTTCTTCACCTCACCGTTCTCGAGCTGCGAGAGGTAACCCTGGCTCACGGCGGAGCTGTGTGCAAGCTGCCCCTGCGTCAGCGAAGACTCTTCGCGGAGCTGGCGGATTCTGTCTCCGAGCTTCATTTCCCTACCTCGACTCTCCGGACGCTTGTCCGTCCTTCAGTTGTTCAATCAAGAGCACGTCCCCCGCCTCGACACCCATCGCGGCCGCGCGACCGGCCGGCAACTCGAGCACACTGTGGCCTCTGCTCAAGGCTGCTCGCCATGGCTTCACCGTCGTCACCTTCACCACCTTGCGTCCCCTGTCCACAAAGACGGCGTCGATCGGAAAGCGCATGAACGCCGTGTGGATGGAGCTGCTGGGCTCGATGAAGAGGCCGGAGTCAGCTTCGAGCGAGGACTGCAGCATGAGGCCACGAAAGCGCCGCCAGAAGCTGCGAGCGTGCCCTACCCGCTCTGCGACGACGGTCCCCTTCGTCTCGTTGACGACGCGGGCCATCGGTTCCCTCACCCTCCTGCCGCGACCCGTGTGCTGCGCTTGGCGGGATGCGTGGGATGCTGCGGCTTCTTCTCGGCCGGCTCCGGGCTGCGCTGGTCCATCCCTTCCAGCAGGTGCAGGAGGTGCATCTGCTGTTCGCGCGGGATCTGCGCCAGGAAGCGCAGCAGCTCCGGGTCGACGGTGACTTCGTACTCTTCGGGGCCCTGAGCGCCGGCCAGGTTGTTGTAGCCGGCCGCCTGCATAAGCACCCGCGGATCGACGTGCAACGCCTCCGCGAGGCGGAAGATGACCGCCGCGCTCGGGTTCTGCACTTCGTCGTTCTCCAGCTGCGAGAGGTAGCCCTGGCTGAGCCTGCCCTGCGCAGAAAGCTGCGCCTGGCTCATGCCCAGCTCCTCGCGGAGCCCTCGGATCTTTTTACCCAATGCCATAGTTACACCTAGAACGCAGTCGAAATTCTGATTACAGCCGGACCAAGGATGATCGCCAGGAACGCGGGGAAGATAAACAGCACCAGCGGGAAGATCATCTTGATCGGCGCCTCGTGAGCCTGGCGCTCCGCGCGCTGCCGCCGCTGCGTCCGCAGCTGGTCGGACTGGACGCGCAGCACCTGGGCGATACCGACACCAAGCTGTTCGGCCTGGATGATCGCCGTGATAAACGTGGACAGCTCATCGACGCCGATGCGTTCGGCTAGTTCCGTCATCGCTTCGCGGCGCAGCTTGCCCATCGAGACATCTCGGAGCATCTTCTGCAGCTCGTCGGCCAACGGGCCTTCGGACTTCTCGGCCACGCGCTGGAGGGCGGCGTCCAGACCAAGGCCGGCCTCGACGCAGGTGGTGATCAGGTCGAGCGCATCTGGCAGCGCCTTGATGACCAATTTCTGCTTCTTCTTGACCTGGCCCTTTAGCCACTGCCGCGGCAGGAAGTAGCCGATGAAGATGATCAAGCCGGCCATGCCCAGGCGGTTGGGGACGAGCGCGCCCGGTCCGGACACGAAGAGGAACAGGCCCATGACGACGCACATACCCAGCGTGATGGCCCAGAACGTAATGAACGTGTTGAACGACATCGGGTTGCCGGCCTGGACTAGCTGCGCCTGCACTTCGGCCAGCGTCGACTGAGGCAGGAACTTCGAGAAGACCTGCGCGAAGTTGGCGATGCTCGGCTTCAGCACGCGATCCATGAAAGCGATGTCCAGGTCGAGCGAAAGGTCGTCCTTGTACATGTTGCGGTTGCGGAACGATTGGATGCGCGTCTCCATCGCCGATTCACGGCGCTTGCCAAGCAGCGCAATCGCCGTACAAGCCACGAAGCCAAAGAGGCAGACGACTATCAACGGGATGATCATGTCTCTCTCCTAGACCTCGATCGCCATGATTCGCTTGATTGAGAAATAGCCCATCACTTCCAGGAAGACAGCGCTGACCATGAGAAGGCGGCCGGTCGTCGTGTTGAAGAGCAGACTCATGTAGTCCGGGTTCAGCACCATGAAGATGCCAAACATGAAGATCGGCAGGAGACCGATGACGATTCCGGTCATCTTCTGCTGCGCCGTGAGCGTGCTGATCTCACCCTTGATGCGATCGCGCTCACGCATGGTGTGCGCGACCTTGTCCAGGATCTCGGCGAGGTTTCCGCCGACGGCACGCTGCACGTTGATTGCTGTCAGTACCATGTCCATATCGCTGCTCTGCAGGCGCTGACCGAGGGCGAAGAGAGCCTGCTCGGCGCTCATACCCAGGGTGGACTCACGGAGCATGCGGCGGATTTCGAAGCCCAGCGGGTCGGGCAGCTGCTTGCTGGCAAACTCGAAGCTCTGCATCAGTCCGTATCCAGACTTCAGGGAGTTCGAGACCATGCCGAGCAGGTCGACAAGCTGCGAGACGATGCGGTCAATCCGCTTGCGCCGCTTGTTGCCGAGCCATTGAGATGGCAGCCAGTAGCCGACGACGCCCATCACGAGGCCGATACCGAGGTCAAACAGGTTGATGCCGAATACCAGCGGCGATAGGAAGAAGAGGAACGCCGCTACCCAGCGGATCATGTAGTACTCACCGACGCGGAGCGGAACGCCGGACTGCTCCAGCATCGCCGCGACCTTATCGGAGCCCTTCATGCTGCCGAAGAAGGCGCTCAGCACACGGATGTCGCTGTAGGAGCGCTTCTCTTTGAAGGCGCCATCCTCCGGCGTTGCCGCCGCTTTGTCTTTCTTCAGCGAGGCGCCCGGGCCGCCTTCCTTGAACGTCTCCAGGCGTGATGCCAGCGTATCGGTCTTGCCCTTGCGGTTGCCAACGGCCAGCGCGACACAGGCGATCGTCGCGAAGACTAGTAGTGCGATTACGATGACCATAGTTGCTTACCGTCCCGTGACGAAGATGCCTTCCGGCAGCGGAATACCAGTTGCCGCGAACCGCTCTGCGAAGGAAGGACGGATGCCCGTGGGAGCCATTACTCCAATCAACTTGCCGTCTTCGTCCAGACCCGTCTGCTCGAAGCGGAACAGGTCCTGTAGGGTCACTATCTGGCCTTCCATGCCGGTGCATTCAGTTATGTGCGTGACGCGGCGGACGCCGTCCGTCCCTCGCGAAAGCTGCACGAGCAGGTGGAGCGCGGAGGCCATCTGCTCGCGGATGGCGCGGTCTGGCAACTCCAGGTTGGCCATGAGCACCATGTTCTCGATACGAGCCAGGCCGTCTCGCGGTGAGTTGGCGTGGACTGTGGAGAGCGAGCCCTCGTGACCCGTATTCATGGCGTTGAGCATGTCGAACGCCTCCGGGCCGCGGACCTCGCCGATGATGATTCGGTCGGGGCGCATACGCAGCGAGTTCCTCAGGAGATCGCGTTGCGAAACCTCGCCCTTGCCGTCGATGTTCGCCGGCCGCGCCTCCATAGAGACGACGTGCGGCTGCTGGAGCTTGACTTCGATTGGGTCCTCAATCGTGACGATGCGCTCTGACTCCGGAATGTAGAGTGAGAGCGCGTTGAGGAACGTTGTCTTACCAGTACCGGTACCACCGGAGATGAGGATGTTCAGCTTCAGCTTTACGCAGGCCTTCAGGAATTCCGACATGTCCGGCGTAATCGTCCCCGCCTTGATCAGGTCTTCCATCGTCATCTTGTCGGCGCGGAACTTTCGAATGGTGATCGTCGGGCTCTTCGGAGAGATCGGCGGGATGATCACGTTCACACGTGAGCCGTCAGGCAGACGCGCGTCCACCATCGGCGAAGACTCGTCCACACGACGGCCTATCGGCGCGATGATGCGCTCGATCACGCGCATGATGTGAAGGGCGTCGCGGAAGCGGACGTCGCTCAAGTACAACATACCTTCGCGTTCGAAGAAGACTTCGTCCGGCGCATTGACCATGACTTCTGAAATCGAGGCGTCCCGGAGGAGCGCGTCGATCGGGCCGAGGCCAACGACTTCGTCGACGACTCGAGCGACGATCTGGTCGCGGGTGATACCACCGACGTTCGGCAGCTCACGGCGGAGGAGCGTCTCAGCGGACTGCTCCACTACGCGGCGCCGGTCTTCGGCCGGCATGGCGGCGATCTGGTCCGCGTCCAGCTCTTCGATGAGCATCTGGTGGATGCGGAAGATCAGTTGCTCCATGTCCTCGTTGTAGCGGCCCGGCGTCGTACGCGCGGGAGCGCCCGGCGCACCGGGCCGGTTCGTGGTACCCATTCTTCCTGGCTGCCAACTAGTCATCTATCTACTCCACGCGTACTTCGGCCTGTTCCTGGCCGCCCATAATGCGGCTGAACAGACCGGCTTTCTGGGGTTCTTTCGTCTTCTGCTTGCCCGCCTGGCGCACGCCCGTCAGCGCATACGCCATCTCGACGATGCTCTCGGAGGCGCGCGACTGCGGCTTGGCGACGACAACCGGCATTCCCAGCTGCGTCGCCGTGCTGATGTTGCGGTCGTACGGGATCGACCAGAA
>JBGPBZ010000091.1:0-9709 GCA_041481535.1 Dehalococcoidia bacterium
TCGCCAGCGTCCTGCTGACGCCCGGCGTTTGATCCAGCGCGCGACACAACTCAACAATCCGTGTTGCAAACTCGAACGTCCGCTGAGGCAAGTCAACAGCCGAGGCTCGCTTCACTTCACTATTCAACATTCACCATTCACTATTCTTTCGTTATTCTCCCGCGAAGGTCGGCTGTCGCTTTTCGACGAAGGCTTTCGCTGCTTCCATGTGGTCGCGCGTCTGGGCGGAAAGCGTCATGTTCAGCGCCTCCTGGTCCAGCAGCGTGAACATGTCGGCGCTCTCGCCGCGGTTGAAGTTCTCCTTCATCCGTGCGTAGGCGAGCGTTGGCCCGGAGGCGATGTGCTCGGCGAGCTTCATCGTCTCCGCTTCGAGATCGTCGTGCGCCACAACCTGGCTGACGATGCCGAGCTCGAGAGCCTGGGGCGCCTCGACGATCTGCCCGGTGAAGTAGAGCCGCCGCGCGCGCTCGGTGCCGATCAGCTTCTGCAGGAAGTAGGAGCCGCCGAAGTCGCCGGAGAATCCGACGTTGCGGAACGCCGTCCCGAACTTCGCCTTGTCGGAGGCGACACGGATGTCGCAGGCAAGGGCGAGCGAGAGGCCGGCGCCGACGGCGTGGCCGTTCACCATCGCGATCGTGACTTTCGGCATCGTGTGCAGCATGCCGCTGGTGTCCCGCTGCGACTGGCGCAGGAACTGCACAGAGCGGGCGAGCATACCGGACGCCGACATCGGCCTGCCGTTGTTGCTATCGCCGAGGATGTCGGTGCGCGAGGCCATCGCCTTCACGTCGCCGCCGGCGCAGAACGCGCGCCCGGCGCCCGTGAGGACGATGCAGCGCACTTCGTTGTCATAGGCGCACTCACGCAGGTACTGGGAGAGCAGCGGCATCAGATCGCCGCCCATCGCGTTCAGGCTGTCGGGCCGGTTGAGGGTGATCTTCGCAACGCCGGTCGGGAACTTCTCGAGAATCGTGTCAGGCATGGGGACCTCCGTCCGTAGTCCGCCTGGGCGGACGAAATCAACTCTTACGCGCACGTGAGAGTAGCGCGATTGAGGGAGGCTGTCAATGCGGCGCGCTACTTGAACAGCCAGCCGCCGTCCGTGTACCCGGCCTCGTTCGTCGGGCAGCGGAGTGGGCCGCCGAGGTGCGCGACGGTGTAGTGGAGGTGCGGGCCTTCGCTATAGCCGGCGTCGCCGCTCATGCCGATGACGTCGCCCTTGCGGACGTACCACTTCGCGATCTCGGTAATGAGACGCGGCTCAGGCGCCCCCGCGAATATCGTGTTGTAGTCCGTCGTTGGCGAGTAACCGTTGACGAATGCGGTCGGCGGGACAACGCTGACCGTCCTCGCGATGTCGAAGTGGCCGTACTCGGTGGCGTAGTCGGTGTTCTCGATGTGAACGTAGACCCCGAGACCACCGCTCGGCCCGGGGAACGGCGAGTACGGCGCGCGGCTGCGGTCAGGGTTGCCGATGTACTGTTCGCGGTCTACACCGTAGCGGTCGAAGTCGTTCGTGGCCGAGATGACGTTGAGCGTGGCGGTGCCGTCCATCGTCGCGATGATCGGAGTGCCATCCGGGATGTAGAAGTCGACGGCGGGCGCGCTCTCATATTCGTAGTGCGTGTCGCAGTTCCAGCCGGAGCGGTTTGCGCGCTCGGGGTCGCCGGAGGGCTGGTCGTTGAGCGCGTAATCGTGCGCGTTCGGCCCGCTGCCATCGAAGACTAGCTGGCGAGAGCCAACGGAGCCAGTGACAACGCCAAGTGGCGTGTTTTGATTGATAGGGAAGCCGCTCGGGATGGGTTGGGGCGGCCGCTCCGTGAGGATGGGCGTGATGGTTGGCTCGAGTGTTGGCGCGAGCGTTCCCGTTGGCGAAGGAGTCGGAGTGCGTGACGAAGATTGGGTTGGCGTCGCGCTTTGTATCGCCGTGGATCTGCTCGAATCGTCATCACCGCAGGCTGCGAGCCCAAGTGCGATCAACAACGCCAATGCAAGCAAGAACCTCACTCATCGAGCGTATCACCCAGGCCGTTCGTTGTGGGTTTGTCGGCTTGTCGTCTAGTACGTGATGAGCTTCTTCCCTGCGATGCTGTCGATCGGCACGAACCAGCCGCCCCGCGAGTCGAGGCTGTTCTGGCGGTTGTCCCCGAGGACGAAGTAGGCGTCGTCCGGCACCGTCCACTGGCACGTGTCGATGCAGGTCGTCTTTCCGATGGCGTACGGCTCCGACAGCGGCACGCCGTTGATGAGGACGCCATCGTCGGCGATCGTGACGGTGTCGCCGGGCAGGCCGATCACGCGCTTCACGAGCTCGCGGTCTTCGACGGGCGAGTGGAAGACGATGACTTCGCCGCGTCCGGGCCTCGCCCACCGCGCATCGATGTCGATCACGGGCAGCCAGCCGATAAGCCCGAAGTCGATGTGCGCGTATGCGAGCCGGTTGACGATGACATGGTCGCCGTTGTGCAGCGTTGGCTCCATGCTCATACCGTCCGCCTTGAACCCGCGCAGCGATCCGAACAGCAGCGAAAGGCCAAGCCCCGCAACCAGCAAGATGATCACGCCCAGGCGGATCTGCCGCGCAAAGTCTCCCTCCGCCCAGTCCGGTAGCCGGAACCGCAGGCGGCGGTACCACGGCTGGCGCGGGCGGGGCGGCACGTCGGACGGCGTGCGCCACTCGTGCTCGGCGCCGCCGCGTTCCAGTACGACGCGCTCTTCGTCCTTGTCCACCATGCGGGCTTGGCTCGGTCCTCTCGTAGTTAGTGCGCTGGCGCGGGCGTCCTCGTAGGCGGACGCCCCCTATAGGTGGAAGCGGCAGGCCCGGCGTTTCGTTACAGCGCCCAGTGCTTTTCGAGCGCGGCGGCGGCCTCGGCGGGCCTCTGGAGCGGCCACCAGTGCCCTGTGGCGGGTAGGTTGACGAGGCGGGCGCCAGTCTCCTTGGCGAGCCCCTCCGCGAACTTGACGGCCATGTACGGGTCGTCGGCGCCCCAGATCAGCATCCCGCGTTTCGGAGCGTTCTTGAGGTCGCCCCACCACTCGGTGCCGACGGTAACGGCCGAGCGGTAGAGCTTGAGGATGCAGTCCTTCATCGTGTCGTCGACGGCGTCGGCGATCATGTCGACCGACTCTTGCGGGATGCCGCCGCCGCCGAGGGCTGCCTTCAGCGCGTCGCCGGTCATCGCCTGCAACACCTGCTCACCGACGCCCGGAGTCTGCCACATCCGCGCCATGTCGTGCCAGACGTAGTCGGGGTGGATCGCGCCGGAGCCGCCCGTCCACGTGCGGATCAGATCGGGCCGGATCGAGGCGACGCGGATCGTGAGCAGCGAGCCCCAGTCGTGTCCAACAAGGTCGACCGGCTCACCGATCTTCTCGATCTCAGCGATCAGCCAGTTGGCGTAAGCTTCCTTCGTCGCATCGAACCCAGCGGGCACCGGCGCGCCGAACCCCGGCATGTCGACGGCGATCGTGTCTTTGCGGGAGACCTTGGATCGGATCGGGTCCCAGATGACGTGTGTTTCCGGTACGCCGTGGACGAATACTGCAGGCATTGGGCGGCTCCTTTTGGAATGCGTCGTGTTTCAGCCGGAGTGTAGGCGGATGAGGGGTGCGCGTGTCAAACGTCGGCGCTAGTAGTTCCGGCAGACCGGCCACGGCGTCAGCCCGTCCCCGTGGGCCAGCGCCGGGAGATACTTGTTCTCATACGCGAACGTCGCGTTGGTGAGCGCGTCGTCCCAGCCCGCGAACTGCCCCGCGATCTGGAAGAGGCCGTAGTAGCCGGCCGGGTTGACCGAGTGCGGGTTCAGGCCAGACTCGCAGGAGGCGATCCGCACCATCTGGTCGCACGGCCAGGGGAGCGAGCAGATGATCGCGACGACATCGCTCGAGGACGGCGGGATGTAAGGCGTCGCCACCGGCGTCGGCGGAGGTGGCTCCGGTGTCGGCTGTGGCTCCGGGACGAAAGTGTCTTCCGCCGGCGGTTCTGCGGCCGGCAGCTGCGCAACGGCGTTGGGGTCGGGCGGGAGCGCGAAGACGGACACCGACACCGGAATCGAAAGGACCTCGCCGATCTGCAAGTAGTCGTCGACTGCCACTCCACTCGCGGCGGCGATGTCGAACGGCGTGACATCGAACCAGGCGGCCAGTGCGATCAGTGTGTCGCCGGGGCGGACTTCCATCGTTGGCAGCGGCTCGGGCGTCGGCGTCGGCTGCGGGCTGGGGGTCGGTTGCGGCGTGACGGGCGCGGCGGTGATCGGCACACGCAACTGCAGTTGACTTGGCGTCGCCGTGACTTGCTTCGCGGCGGCGACGTGGGCGGTCGGAGTCGGCGCGACCAAGACGGTGATCGATGGAGTATCAGAGCCGCCCCGGCCGAATGCCGGAAAGACCAGGAGCACCGCTGTGGAAAGGCCGATTATCAGCCCGTGTCTTAGTATCAGTAGTTTCTTGCCCTTACTTGTCCTGCGCGATCCCACCTGCGGGAGCGGACGCGCCGCCATCGGCGCAAGCAACCGTTGCCCAGTCTGCCAGTAAACAATGGTGGTTGGCAAATTATGTGACGCCGCACGAGGTCATGAGCCGATAGAACCCTATCTGTATTCCGTCCCCAGCGTTCTCCGAAGCATCTCATTATCTGTAACCGGTACCCGCTCTAAGGCGTCTCTCCATAGACAGCTCGGGCCTTACGCCCCGGGCCGCATGATTATTGCTGCGCCAGCGGCTGTAACGAGTAAACAATATGAACGAAGATCAGGTAAGCAACGGCTCGGACAGCTTCGAGTTCCTCCGCGGAACAACGCAGGTTGAGGACGCCGCTCGAAAACCGCAGGAACGGCGGCCCATCGGCGAACCCGAGACCGTAGCCATCATCCCGAGGGCCCCCGAAACTATTGGCAGCACTGGCCTGTCCGAATCTTTCCTGGCAGAGTTGGTCCTGAAGGTCATCCACTACGTGGAGCAGCCAAGTCCTCAACATCTCGCTCGCGCCATCGCACTGCCGACGATGATCATCGATGAGATCATGGAGCACCTCAAAGCCGCACACCTCTGCGAGATCGTCAGCGAGGGATCCACGTACAGCATGCCCAACAACTACAAGTTTCGCCTCACCGAGAAGGGTGAAGCGCGCGCCGAGCGGGCCCTCGAACGTTGCCGCTATGCGGGTCCCGCTCCCGTCACGCTTGAACAGTACGGGACGGTGATAACAGGTGCGGCTACGCGCTGGCGCCCAAACCTCAGCGACATCAGGGAGTCGTTCGAGGCACTGATCCTGGATGACAGCGTCTCCGACTTCCTTGAGCGAGCCCTGCATTCCGGCCGCTCAACGATGATCTACGGACCTTCCGGCAACGGCAAGACCCACGTTCTCACGGAGTACGTCCGCCATCTCGGTGGCCAGGTGCTCGTCCCGCACGCTATCTACGCCTACGGGCAGATAATCCGCGTCTTCGACCGCTTCGTTCACGAGCGCATGGATGTGGTCATGCCTGTTGATGTGCCAACCCCTGGCGATCTTGCCCAGAAAGCGTCGGCTCACGGCGACGGAGCCGACCACCGCTGGGTTAATATCCGGCGCCCGGGCGTTATCGTTGGCGGAGAGCTGACGGCGGAGTCGCTCGAACTGGGCTACGATCCGATCGCTCGCTTCTACCAGGCGCCCAAGCACCTGAAAGCACAGGGCGGCATCCTTGTCGTCGATGACTTCGGACGCCAGAAGGTGAGCCCGATCGAACTGCTGAACCGCTGGATCATGGCCCTGGAGCGGGGAAGAGACAACCTGCTCCTTCGCACCGGCGAGAACATCGAGGTCCCCTTCTTCATCACGCTGCTTTTCTCCACTAACCTGAACCCGTCGGCCCTGGCCGATTCTGCCTACCTGCGCCGCGTCCCCTATAAGGCGTACATGCCCGCGCAGACGCCGGAGGGGTTCGCGAACATCCTCGGGTGTATCCTCAAGCAGAAAGGTTCCGACGTAGATGAATCTGAGCTGGCGAACGTCGCGCGTTTCCTACAGGAGGTGACAGGCGAACTTAGCGGCTCCCTGGCGCGTGACCTGATTATGATCGTGACGGATAATGCCGATCACGAGGAGAGCATCCCCGCTTTCAACGTGGCTACGTTCGAGCAAGCCTATCGTCAGCTCGCGGGCATTCCGGAAGGCGCGCCGCTGACGCCTGCGTCGGTCGCCACGAACCGTTGAGGGCGCGCGACTTCCCAGCCACTGAGTCGGCGTCAAGCAGGCAGACCGGGTCGGAAATCGGCTAGAATCGTATCTGTAGGGGCGTAGCTCAGCTGGAAGAGCGGCGGTCTCCAAAACCGTAGGTCGGGGGTTCGAGTCCCTCCGCCCCTGCCAGGCATTCTGCGGCTGTATCAGGCGGATAGATGCCCGAATGCTCATTATATCCCTAGTTTCTAGCCATCCACCGCTGCCGATTATCGCCGATAGGACGCACAGCGCATCAAGACTCACGGTCTTTGTGGTCAATTGAGCCGCTGCAGACACGAATGCACTGAACAGCCGTGACGAGTGCGACACACTTGTCGGATCCATTGCTGGTCGCTTTCTATATCCGCCGACGGAATTTGACGCCACGGAACTGGACAGACTTTGGTTGACAAAATACCACTAACCCATTACTGTCGAACCATGAACGTTTCCTCAACTCTCCTTCAGATGACGCCCAGCCAGGCCCTTGATGCCCTTCAGGAGGCTACCGGCCTGTCCGAGGAGGAGTTGGCCGGCGCCCTGGGGGCAAGCCATCGCACGGTTCAACGCTGGAGAGCCGGCACAGCCTATCCGCAGCAGTTGGCGCGCCAGCGGCTGGGTGAGTTGCTCCACCTTCAGCGGCGAGTTCAGGAGACCTTCGAAGGCCCGGACGCCGTTCGTCGTTGGTTCCACAGCCAAAGCCGCTACCTCGGCGGCATCACACCGGCTGAAGCCGTTCGCGTCGGACGTCTAGATAGAGCGGAAGCGGCACTGGAAGCTCTCGACTCCGGCATATTCCTGTAGGGCGATCACGGCGTGACCGGACCCGCTGGCTGGAACGCTCGGGCCGCTATGGCCAACACGCAGCCAGGACCTTGGAAGGGACAGGCGTGGCGGTTTCACAGGCGCACGTACGGTGCCACAGATTCTGGTGGCGCGCTACTTGTTTCGGGCCGCTATCACCGCGCCCCGGACCAGTTCCCGCGGTCTGATGTGTGGTCGGCGCTCTACCTCGCGCTCAGTCCGGAGGCATCCCTCGGCGAAGTCATCCGTAACTTCACTCCTCTGGTGCTGCCTCAGTTGAACGAGTACCGGCTAAGCGAAATTGATGTCGAGTTGGAGGCCGTCCTCGACTGCCGCGACGCTGCGGCGTTAGGTCTCTCGCCTGAGGACTTGACCCGGGACTACGACTTCGCGATGACACAGGAGATCGCCGCAGCGGCCATCGCTCAAGGGGCAGAGGGTATCCTCGTTCCGTCAGCGACTGACCTGGGCGACAACCTGGTAGTCTTCCCGGCTCAGCTTCGCAGCGGCTCCAGGCTGGCTGTTGCCGGTAGCCGCGACCCGCGACTCTACGTTCCACGCTAAGGAGGTAACCGTGGCCTTCAACCAGGGGATGCTTGAAGAGATCGTCGACTGGTGCCGGGACAATCCCGGGCTTGAAGCGACGAGGCGGGAGGCGCGTTCACACTTCTTTGGAGACGAGGACGAGCGTCCGGTCGAATACTGGCCGGGCACGGGGGAGCTCACATCGAAAGAGCGCCGTTTCCTGGGGTACCTTCTATTCAACTGGGAGATTCCCTCGGGCGAGAAGCCGGCAGAGATCGCCGTGAGGCGCCTCTACGAGGGCGACTTGCGGGCCGAAGCGTTATCCGCAGTCCGGGGAGCGCGGTTCGTGTTTGCCTATGCGGTCGGCATCACCGGGCGCAGCGTCTACCTGGAGCTCGAGAACGAGCGCTTTGAGGTCCGCAGCACCCAGTGGGCTGCCAATCTTCACCGGGACCTAGTCGTCGTAGCCCATCTCGTCCCAGTGCGCCATGGGTTCTGGCTTCCCGGTCCCGGCTGGGCGGAGCTCCCGTTCACGCTCGGCGAGGGCATGCGTACCAACCTTGCCGAGATGCAGATCGACCCGATCACCTTCGAGCGCATGCTACAGCACAGATCGCGTCCGCCTGACGAGCAACCCAGGCCCGAACCGCCAAGGGACGATGACCTGGACGCCGCAGTAGCCCGAATGACTGCCTGGGCGGGTGAGCATGATCAGGCCGGCCTGATCATGCCCGCCGACGAATGGGAGTCCCTGGTCCAGCAGCACATGGAGGACGAGAGCATCACCGCGCTGCTCCAGGTCGTATTCAGCCGGCTGGCCGAGGGCCCGACTGATGATGATCTCCAGTATGTGGCTAACGTGCTGACAAACATCTGGAACAATACGCCACAGCCCGACCGCGGAGGCAAGACCGCGAACCAGATGGCCCGACAAGCCGGAGAGTCGTAGCCGACGGGCATCTTTCAAGTGCCGCTCTCGACTGGCCACGGCACCGGAGCGCCGAACGCGCGGATGTAAGACGCCGGCTGCATCGAGAGACAATCGCGCATGCGTGTGCGCAAGCCCTTCTGGCCTCCACCAGATACGTTTTCGACCCTCGAAACCCGTGGCCTAGAATGGTTACATTGTTTTCGTGCGTTTGCGGGTCGAGCCATTGCCTTGCGCCGTGAGCAGGGCCGCGCCCAGGAGCTTGAACCAGCCCTGAGAGGGTTCGTCCAGCAGTACCCGCTGGTGCCAGCCTGGCGGACCGGCCTCGCCTATCTCTACAGTGAGCTGGGGCGAGAAGCCGAGACGCGCGAGCAGTTCGAATTCATGGCCGCGGATAACTTCGCTGCGCTCCCCAATGACGCGAACTGGTCCGTTGGTGCAGCGCTGCTCGCTCAGGCCTGCGCCTTCCTCGGCGACGCCGAGCGCGCCGCTGTACTCTACGCCCGCATGCTGCCTCACGCTACTCGCTCGACAAATGTCGGAGCGGGCGCCGGCATATTGGGTTGCTTGTCCCGTCCGCTGGGCCTCCTGGCGACGACCCTGTGGCGCTGGGAAGATGCCGAGCGGCACTTCCGGTACGCGCTGGATGTGCACGCGAGGATGGGGGCCTCTACGTGGCTGGCCTGGACCCATTACTCTTACGCAGAAATGCTGCACCGCCGACACGCGGAGGGCGACCGCGAGAAGGCGCTGGAACAGGTCAACTCTGCGCTGGACATCGCCCAGGACCTGGGCATGAAGGCGCTGCTGGAACGGGCGCTGGCTCTGAAGATCGAGGTTCAGGGGATCTCGTCCACCGATATCAATACGTCCATCGACGCCGTGGCCTCGCTCGTCTTTACCGAGAAACCCGACCTCAAGAAGCACGCCGCGCCGGACGGCACCGTCACGATCATGTTCAGCGACATCGAAGGCTCGACGGCGATGGCCGACCGCCTCGGCGACAAGCGCTTCATGGACGTCCTCCGCGAGCACAACGCCATCGTTCGAGAGCAGGTAAAGTCACACGGCGGCTTCGAGGTGAAGAGCGAGGGCGACGGCTTCATGGTGGCGTTCCAGTCGGCCGGCAAGGCGCTGGCGTGCGCCTCCGCGATCCAGAAGGCGCTGCTTGCGCGCAACGACAGCGCCGCCGAGCCGGTTAAGGTGCGCATGGGCCTCCACGCCGGCGAGGTGATCAAGGAAGGCGA
>JBGPBZ010000092.1:0-9317 GCA_041481535.1 Dehalococcoidia bacterium
AGGCTCTTCCAGCAGCGTACGCTAACTATCCTTAGTGTCAGGGTATCCGTGGCGTCCGGATCCTGGAAGCGGGCTGGTAGTTGGGTCCCGCGGTTTCATCGACCCGAGCCAGGAGCAGGCGGCAGGGCGGCTCGAATCGTTCGGCGAACGCCAGAGACCGCGATTCGCCCAGCAAGATCCACGGCAGCGTCGTGAGACGGTCGGTGTCGTCTTCTAGTCGCTGGCGAAGGGCGATGCCATCGGACAGCACTTGGCGGTCACGCGCCAGGCCTCGTGCGCCAAGCGATCTCCATCCTGCAGCGATGTCGGTTGGAGACGTGCCACGTGACGTGGCCAGCCAGTCCCCCTCGTATCCGAGCCAGGCGTTGTGCAGTATCGACGCCTCGGCAGAGTTTAGCCCCTCGGCGACCAGGAGGGCCCAATGCGTGTCTCCTCGCCATTCGCGCAAGCAATTGACGGCATGCCAGCCGGACAAAAGTGGGTCAACAGGCCGAGGCATGGCGAGGTGCGCGCCAAAGAACACCCGCCCCATCACCGGTAGCTGCTCGACGACGTCCCAGAGCTCGGGCCCGTACTCCACCAGCGGCTCTACGATATCGGGCGCGTATCGCTGCAACCCTTCAACAACAGCCTCGTCGCGGGCAACCCACATCGCCTGGAACTGCTCAGTCCCTTTGAGCAGTTGGAAGGCAGCGCGGATTCCAACCGGACTGATTGAACCGAAGGCCGCGATCACGGCGTCAGGCCCAGTTGCCGCCAGCGGCGCACACCGGGCCGCGATGTAGCCAACTGGCCCGGCTGCTTGTTCGGGCAGCCCCGCAGCGCGATAACGAGCTATCGCCCCCGGGTCCCAGAAGATCCATCCGACGGTAGTCTGAACCGATCTGGCGTTGCGTCGTGTTATCGCGAGCCAGTCAGTCACGGTCTCCTCAGTGTAAGGTAGGACATCATCGCCTACGTTCGGTTTCCGTCCGCGCTATCGCCGAAGGCCCGGGTGACGTCATCCGTTCAGTGATTATACCGACGAAAACGGCGGGCCCTCGTCTCTCGTAAAGTCGCCGGCGAGACTACGCGCCCGCGTCGGTCGCTAACCATTAGAGGAGCAAGCCTCTCGTGGGTTCCGAATCCCACCCCCTCAGCCAGAAGCCCGCTTACGTGCACACCCTGTTGAAGTACGCCTGGAACTTACCCGTGTCCTGGCCGTTGATGACTCCGTTCCCACTGAAATCGAACCGCGAGCCCGGAATCCCGTTGAACGGCCCCTGCGCGACCGTGTGGTTAAAGGCTCCGCCGGGGCCTCCATACTTGCCGGTGTCCTGCCCGTTGATGACCTGGTCGTCATTGAAGTCCGGTGGCATCGCGTCGGGCCCAGGCTCATCATTCGCAGACGGCGTCGCCGCGCAACGCTTCGTCGGATCGGTGCCGATGTTCGGCTCAGTCGTCTTGCCGTTTGCCGCAACGCTGTTCGGGAAGCCATCGCAGTCGGTGTCGCCGGCCGGAACAGGCCACACTGGAAGCGTTTGCCCGGCGTTCGACCAGTCGGGGCAGTTGTCAGAGTCGTCGTAGACGCTATCAGCGTCCGGTCCTCGCACGCGTCTCCCGTTGGTGTTCCTGGATGCACCACGTTCTGCTGCCCCGCGTTCGCAAGGTCTGGACAGTTGTCCGCGGCGTCGTAGACCGCGTCGGCGTCGGGATCCTCGCAGGCGTCGCCCTCGGGCGTCGCCGGATGGACGGTGTTCGCCTGCTCGACGTTGCTATTAGCCGGACAGTTGTCGCACGGATCGCCAACGGTGTCGCCGTCGGCGTCTTCCTGCAGCGGGTTCGCGATGAGCGAGCAGTTGTCGCTCGCGTCAGGCATGCCGTCGCTGTCCCAGTCGTTCGGGTCGCAGCCGGGGCCGACGAACAGCACCGGCTCGGGCGTCGCGTCCGGATCGCCCGTGAAGCCGCAACTGGCGCCCTGCGGCCGCGTGTAACCGGCGGCGCTGAACGCAGCCATCACGCTCGCTCCATCCGCCGGACCGGAGTACCCCGTCGCGACCTTGAACAGCGCGATCGCGCCCGTCACGTGCGGCGTCGCCATGCTCGTCCCGCTCATCGTCGCGTAGCACGGCCCGTCTGCGCAGACCGGGTCATGCTTGTAAGTCGAGATGATGTTCACCCCCGGCGCCGCGATATCGACGGCAGGCCCAAAGCTGCTGAAGCAGGCGAACGTGTCGTCCTTCTGAGAGCAGCTTCCGAACATCACCGGCGGGTCCGGGTCGGCGAGGCCGCCGGGCTTCCCATCAAAGTCGGCAAAAGCCGAGACCGTGATCGCCGAAGAACAGTTCGCTGGGCTCCCTTCGCTGGCATCGGAAGCAGAGTTGCCCGCCGCGACGACGTGGATAACGCCCGCTGCAACCGAGTTGTCGATCGCCTGGCAGATCGCCGGGCTGTCCTCACCGCCGAGGCTCATGTTGGCGACCGCGATGTTGATGCCGGGATCGCCGTCGGGCGGGCCGTCGTCGTACTCAACTCGCCTGTCCGTCACCCAGTCGATCGCGGCGATGACGCACGAGTCCTCACCGAATCCCGTCGCGTCCAGCACCTTCACCGCCCAGATGCGCGCGCCCGGCGCCACACCAACAACACCGCGGTCGTCGTCGATCGCCCCAATCGTGCCTGCGACGTGCGTGCCGTGTCCGTGGTCATCTTCGTACGAGGGGTTATCGCAGGTCGGGTCGCTGAAACCAACGCCGCCCGCAACGTTCAGGTATGGATGGTCCGTCGTCACCCCCGTGTCGATCACGGCGACGTCGACGTCCACATTCGTCCCGCCGGGCAGGCCGGTGATATCGGCCGTCGCGTTCTGGTCCGCGTCGATGCGGTCGATACCGGTCGGCAGCGTCTCGAAGAGGTTGTCGTGCAGGCCAATCGAAACGCGGCGGTCCGGCTCAACCATCGCGACGTGAGGGTCGCGGGCGAGCGAATTCGCCTGCGAGGCAGACATATCGGCCGCGAAGCCCTGGACGGCGCTGTCGTACACCGTGTCGGCTTCGAAGCCACGCTCCCCGCCCAGGCTGTCCGCTGCAGCCGTCGCGTCAACACCGTCCTTCAACAGCACGATGAACCGCCCGGGAATCACGTCCGGATCAGCCTGCGCCGGCCTTGACGCGGTCCCCGGGGCGAAAAGCACAAGGGCTAGGACCAGCGCGATCGGCGCCAGATAGAGAAACTGCCGGCGCGAACTGGAACGCCCCGTCCGCCGCATCGAAGGGCTGCGCATGGTAGCTGCATTTTAAGCCCGCACAGCAGCTTTAAACCTGCGACAAGGTATGATCTCCCCACCAACCGTATATCGAAACCATTGAGAGGCAAGGAATGAAGGACTTTAAGGACAAGGTCGCCGTCGTCACGGGCGGCGCTTCCGGCATCGGGCGAGGGCTCGCCGAGCGCTTTGGGGCGGAAGGAATGAAAGTCGTGCTCGCGGACGTCGAAGAAGGCGCCCTGCGGCAGGCCGAAGCGGAGTTCCGCGAAAAAGGCATCGACGTGCTGGGCGTGCAGACGGACGTCTCGAAGCCGGAGGACGTCGAGAAACTCGCTCAGCAGACGCTAAACGCGTTCGGTGGCGTGCATATCGTCTGCAACAACGCCGGGGTTGCCGGCGCCTGGGGCGCGACCTGGGAGAACACGCTCGCGGACTGGAACTGGATCATGGGCGTCAACCTCTGGGGCGTCATCCACGGCGTGCGCACCTTTCTCCCGATCATGCTGCAGCAGGGTGAGGAAGGCCACATCGTAAACACCGCCTCGCTCGCCGGCCTCATGCCGGGCGCCGGCATCTACGGCGTCACGAAGCAGGCCGTCGTCGCGCTATCCGAGTCGCTCTACAACGAACTCAAGCTGGCGAACGCGAAGATCGGGGTCTCCGTCCTCTGCCCGGCCTGGGTGAACACGA
The DNA here is from genome assembly GCA_041481535.1 of Dehalococcoidia bacterium. Lineage (GTDB taxonomy): Bacteria > Chloroflexota > Dehalococcoidia > SM23-28-2 > RBG-16-64-32 > DATKKM01. The sequence continues at coordinate 3,935 of JBGPBZ010000092.1, forward strand.
ATATCGCCGACGCCACACGCAACCGTCCCTCCGATCTCGCTAACGCCGCCGAGCCCGACCCGGACCCGCGGCGCGAGCAGATCAACGAGATGGTGCGCGGCTTGCTCAAGAACGGCAAGTCCCCTGCAGAGATCGCCGGCCAGGTGATCGAAGCGATACGCGAGGACAAGCTGTACATCATCACGCACCCGGAGATGGACGGCATCATCAAGGCGCGCTTCGACGCCATCCTTGCGCGCGAGAACCCCGTCCCGCACATGCTCGGCGGCTGATCTCTTGACCGACACGCCGAACCGCTGGCTGGAGACTCGCTCAATCTCCGGCGACGCCTACGATTCGACTTACGAGCGCCGCGCCGCCGCCGGCGAGGACGTCCACGGCGAAGCCGACTTCGTCATGGCGTTCGAGCCAGAGTCCGTACTCGACGCCGGCTGTGGGACCGGCCGCGTTGGCCGCGAGCTCGCCCGCCGCGGCGTCGACGTCGTCGGCGTGGACATCGATGCGGAGATGCTCGACACCGCCCGCCGCAAAGCTCCCGCTGTAGACTGGCGCCTCGCCGACCTCGCCACCGTCAGCCTCTCGCGCGAGTTCGACGTCATCGTGATGGCTGGCAACGTCATGATCTTCCTCACGCCCGGCACCGAAAGCGACGTCGTCGCGAACATGGCGCGCCACCTCCGTCCGGGCGGCCAGCTCGTCGCGGGCTTCCAGCTCCAGCCCGGCCGCCTGAGCATCGAAGACTACGACGGGTTAGCCACAAGCGCCGGCCTCACCCTCGCCGAGCGCTGGTCAACCTGGGACCGCGATCCCTGGACCCCCGGCGGCGACTACGCGGTCTCCCTGCACAGCTGGCCGTAGTTTACAGACCGGCTTCCCCGGGTTCAGTGAGGCGATTGTTCGCCAGCCGCACTACGCGCCCAACTTCCTCAGTCGACGCCGGCCGGACGACGACGCCCTCGCTTACCTCCGCCGGCGCGAAATCTGTCGATCCCCGCGCCAGCCCCAGGGCGTCGCCGGGGAACTGCTCTGCCTCGGAGCCGACCAGGACGTTCTTCTCGCCTACCGCTTCGGCCAGGGATTCCTTCAATTCATCAACGGTTTTCGTGTCCACACGCACATGCTACATCCAGCCACAACGTGCCGTTTGGCCCATAGTTTCGCGGCATTTGCCCGGGGCTGGGGGGCCGTCTTTCCCGAATGTTCACACCGGCCCTCAAACGGCGTAACCCGTCGATCTGAGCGGCGTCAAAGCCTGTAGAGGTATCGAAAAATGAAGGCGTATTTCTCAGGCAAGTCGACATGGCTATCCATCGCATCCGGTGTCGGAGCGCTGCTCGTCGGGTTCCTCGTCATTCAGCTCGTCGGGCTCGGTGGCGGCGGCTCAGTTACGCCGCCGCAGGCTCCCACTGCAACCGAGGACAGCGCGCAACCGCAGCACTTCACGTCAACGCCAAGCCCGACGGCGACCTGCGTCTTCGCACAGGATGCTGAGCCCGCTTGGTTCAACACGCACACACCCACCCCAACGTCGACTCGCCCAACGAGAACACCAGTCCGCACCTGCCCATACACTCACACTGCGACTCCAACGCCCACAAACACGCCCACCGCAACGCCGACGAAGTCGCCGACACCGTCCCCTACCCTATCACCCACGCCGTCGCCGACACCCTCACCCACGCCGTCGCCGACACCCTCACCCACTCCATCACCGACGCCCTCACCCACTCCATCACCGACGCCGTCACCCACTCCATCACTCACGCCGTCGCCGACACCGTCACCCACTCCATCACCCACGCCGTCACCCACTCCATCACCCACGCCATCGCCGACACCGTCACCCACTCCATCACCCACGCCATCGCCGACACCGTCACCCACTCCATCACCGACCCCGTCGCCGACCCCATCACCCACGGCGTCGCCGACTCCATCGCCGACCCCGTCATCCACCGATACCCCAACGCCAACTGCGACGCCGACCCCAATGCCAACTGCGACGCCGACCCCAACGCCAACTGTGACGCCGACGCCAACGCCGACTGTGACGCCGACCGAGACCCCCACGCCGACCCCGACCGACACCCCAACAGCGACTGGTACTCCATCGCCGACGCCAACAGAGAGTCCAACGCCAACGCCGACAATTGAGCCAGCGACGGAGACGCCTTCATCGAGCGCATCACCGAGCTCTACAGCAGGCGGATTCGATCGATCTCCGACGCCGGGCGGTCTGCCTCAGACAGGCGGTGGCCCAAGCGACGGCCTCGACGACCTGCCGTTTGGTGCAGCGTTGATCGCTGGGCTGATCCTCGTGGCGGCCGGCACTTACGCCGCCAGGATGGCCCGCAGGCGATAGCCTTCCGGCCTGAGCGCGACGCCCCCCGTTCACATGTTGGCCGGGGGGCGTCGCGCTATTTCGCCCAACTACGGCGGCGGGTTCAACCAGGCGAAGTAGCTGTCGATCCCATCCTTGATCGCACCCGCGATCACGTCCAGCGCATCGGGCCGGTGTAGGAACGCCAGGTCATCGGGATTCGATAGGAACAGCGACTCAATGATCGCGCCGGGCATCATGGCCGGGCTAAAGTCCGGGTTCGTGCCCAGCACCCACGAGTGTTCGATGTCCGCCGGTCCTTGCACATCGGCGTCGTTCTTCAGCCCGCGATCGTTCACGTCGTAGCCCGCCTCGCGGATGCGCTGCACGAGGCTCTGCTCGATCATTCCCGCCAGGCGGCAGTTCTGCTCGCCGAAGGAGCGGTCCGGATTGCAGTACGCCTCCGTGCCCCGCTGGCTCGGCTCGATCCAGCCGTTGAAGTGCAGCGCGACGTACGCGTCGGCCTCCTGCACGTTCGCCAGGTAGACACGCGCCTCCGCCTCGCGGATCAGGCTGCCGCGGTAATCGTTCGGATCGAAGGGCGTCAACGTCGAGTCCGTCGTCCGCAACATCGTCACGCTGTAACCGGCAGCGAGAAGCAAATCACGAACTCGCAACGAGAGGGCGAGCGTCAAGTCCTTCTCGATCCACTGGTGGCCCTCGTCGTCGTACGCCGTCGCGCCAAAGTAGTACGGCCCGCCGTGACCCCCCTCCAGTGCAACTCGATACGGCGGCGTGTGAAGCAGCGGGATCGGCGTGGGCGAGATCGTCGGCGTCGGAGCAGGCGTTGGCGACGGCGTCGGTACCGGCGTGGGAGTCGGAACGGGTGACGGAGTTGGCGTGGGCGTCGGTGTCGCGGTCGGTCTCGGCGAAGGGCTGAACGTTCTCGGACGTGCCGTCGCCTGGTGTACAGTCGGCGCGGCACTCGGTGACGGCGTCGCGGCCTGTCCCGACCCGCAAGCGATCAGGAACGCCGAGGCTATGAGCGCGAAACAGAGAAAGACGAAGCGGCGCACCCGCCAAGCATACCGGTTGGCGGGCTAACGGTCGGCGGCGACGCGAGCGCGCGGGCCAACAAACACCGCACCCTCTTCTACGCGGGTCTCGTACGTCGCCGCCGGGCGGCTCGTCGGGCCGCAGAGCGGCTCGCCCGTCGCCAGGTCGAAGCGGGACTCGTGGGACGGGCAGATCACCGTCGCCCCGTCCAGCTTGCCGTCGACGAGTGGGCCGTTCGCGTGCGGGCAGCGGTTGGCGATCGCGTGGAAGCGTCCGCCAACGTTGAACAGCGCCACCTGCTCGCCGCGTACGTAGACCAGCATCGAGCCGCCGTCCGGGACATCGTTCGTGATCGCGACTCGCACCCAGGCATCGCGCCCGGCATCGCCATTCGCCGCGACCTCGTCGCCCGGCGCGCCGATCGCGTCAAGGGTGTCGCGCAACGACATCGAGATGCAGGTGAACGTCGGCGTGTCGCGCAGCGTGTAGAGGCTGCTCTTCGCCTCCCGCAGCTCCATCACGAGGTCAAGGAAATCCGCCGGCTCGTCCGTCTCGAACGACACCACGAACTCCTGGTCGTCCAGCCCGAATGAGTACGTCGTGTTCAGCTTCACGGACGGATACTTACGCCCGACCCGGATGTGCTCGTCCATCATCGCCTGCCGCTCCTCCAGCGGGAGCTGGTACCACGCCCGCGTCTTCACGAACGGGTAGACGAAAAAGTACTTCGAGTCCGCCGGGTGCAAATGCAGCCGCGACGACCCCTCCTCCGGGCTGGCGTACTGCGAGCGCCGCGTCATCGCCAGAAACGAATACGGCATCGAAAGGTGCGGCCCCATCGGCGTGCGCATCAGGTCCGTGTGCAACCCCTGTATATCGTCCAGCGACTCCCCGATCTGCCACAGCAGAAAGTCCGCGTCCCCGCGCGTTCCGCTCGTCGAGTACGAGCGCACCTGGAGCTTGTCCGCCCAGCGGTCCACCGCCTCGCCAAACGCCTGCTTCCCAGCCGCGCGATCGTCCGGCGAAAGCTGCCGCCACTCTGGGGCCACGCGGAAGAAAGAGAACTTCACGATCTGGCGACGGGTAGGGGCATCGCTCGAGCCGTTGCCATGCGCAGGACGTCCGCTCATTCGGTCGCTCCGTTTATCCAAGAGGTAACACCCCTGCGAAGCTCGCGGACTTGCTCGACAGACATTGGCCACATCGTCGCCTGGGTCATTTTCCCCCTAATCGCATCTGCAAGAGCTCTCGCCCGATCGTCCCACCATGGGTGCATCTTCAGTTGGTTGCTGGGGGATACTGGTGTGAAATAGAGCTGGCTATGCGCCCACTCTGTGACGACTGCCCAACCATAAAAGCCGGGGTCGTTGCCGCTCGCGGGCGCATAAAAGAACACGACAACGTCTCCCGGTGAGGGCACACCCTTCGACTGTTTCTTGCCGACTTCCCAAGCCCATCTTTCGTTCTCCCAGATCTCCAAGCGATACCGCTCCGGAACCCATGACTTCTGATTGAGTTGGTAGAGCCAGTAGCTCATCGCTTTACCTGCGCGGCCGCTTGCCTGGCGGCCTGTGCTTTCTCGGCTAATCGCTCGACACCAAAGTTGTCCGGATACATCTCCGCAATCCGCGCGAACTCCTCTGCCGTCAGCGGCGCGGCGTCAGATCCCGCAGCGAACTCCTCGAGCTGCTCAGCGTTGTAGATGTTCGGCAGCACCGATACGACGTTCGGCGATTCGAGACAGTACTGGATCGCCGCCTGGCCGATCGTGCGGCCTGTCCCATCGCTGAGGAACGCGAGCTTCTCCAGCTTCTGCAGTCCTTCGATCAGCCACTCGCGCGGGCGGTGAGCGCGGTGGTCCGGCAGCTCAAACTTCGTCTCCAGCGTGTACTTTCCCTCAAGCAGCCCGGACGAGTGCGGCACGCGGATGAACACGCCGACGCCTTCCCGCTCGCTCGACTCGATCAGCCGGCGGCCGGGGTCCTGCTCGAAGATGTTGTAGATGAC
>JBGPBZ010000093.1:0-9029 GCA_041481535.1 Dehalococcoidia bacterium
GAACGGCTGTACACTGAAGCGGTCGTCGCGGCATGATCTACCAAGAATCAAACTGTCCGGAGAACCGGGTCAAGCTCATTGGGTCGATTATCGCGACGGTCGCTCCACCGCTAGCCGTGGGGGGATGATTCAGGAGCCAGTACGCAAAGGACAATAGCCCGAGGCCTGACAAACCGTTAGAAGCCACCCCATTGCACGCCTGGGCCTTCTTCAAGAGATCCATGAGACTAACAGCGACGGGGGCTAGAGCGGTCAATTGTGTGTGTGATGATTGAGTGCAGGCATAGTCTCTTAAACAGGCGTCGTCTAGACGGGGCATCAGAGCGCTGAGAATTCGATTGGCGATAAGGTATGGGTTGTCCTCGAGGTCGATTGTGATAGTGATAGATTGGCCGCCCTCCTTGCTAGGACTCAGGCCGGACGGATCAGTCAAGGAGGTCGGGTTGTTCCAAGCGTATGAGTAGCGGTTCAACGACCCTGGGGACCGCGTGGTTCCCATTAGAGGATCGCGCGAAGGGAATCTTCCCGTCGCGGGATCATAGTAACGCGCCCGCAGGTATTGCAATCCGCTGTCTGCGTCAGTCTGCTGTCCAGCGAACTCGAACGGCTGCATCGAGCTGCCCGGCGAGTGCGTCGCTGCTCCGAACTCATCGTACGTGTAGCCGTCAGTTCTGCTGTGGGAAGCGTCCGTCAGATCTGTCGTAGAGCCGAGTCCGTCGGCGGTGAAATACTTCTGATTGCCTGACCCATCCGTCGACGATATCCTGCCGACCCCGTAGACGTAGGACGTGGTGCCAGAGCCCACAGTCTCCTGCAGGATTTCGGGCAAGCCTCGGTTCAGGTCCCAGACGTAGTCGGTCTGGGCGGCACCAATGTGTCTCATTCGTAGACCATCTCCGTTATATAGAGACGTAGACACGATCTCTTCTATTACAGAGGCCGTACGCCGATTCTCCGGCATAACTCGATTGTCTACTGCGCTACGGTTGGTAGCTGTCCAGCACTTTCTGGGCGGCGGCTAGCGAGAGGACGTCGTTGGTGCCGTCTTCGATGAGGGAGGCGCGGGCGTCGCGGAAGAGTCTTTCGAGGTTCTCAGGCAACGGCCCGCGCTTGAGCAATCTCCCGCCGTCCCACGGGGCGTACCTGTCGCGGGAGAAGCGAAACCACCGCCAGAGTCTGACCATCCAGCGTCATAAGTTCGACCTCGTAACCCTCCGGCGTATGAAGAAGCACAACGGTCCCGAGGTCACCCCGTTTCAGCCCGTGATCGGGAAAGTCCTCTGTCAGCACTACCGTATCGAGTTCCTTAATCATCGCCTGCTCCTTCGAGCGGATAAGCCGTGACAAATCGCGGGTTGTCCTGGTCACTCTCCACGAACCACACTGAGCGAATCCTCGGCATTCTGCCGCTCGGTGTGTTCATTGTACCTTCCACGACGTAGCGCGTGCCGTACGGCGTGCTCTCAACGTTTGCGACCTCATGCTCCGATGCATGGGTAAGCAAGGCATCCGCTTAGCGTCCGCCAGTCATCTCTCGCAAAGCCAAGGGCGAGGAAGAACGCCGCCTTGTGCCGGCCATCTCGGTGAATAGTCGAGAGCAGGTACCCGGTAATCTTGCCTTCCGGAACGACCGCGGCTTCGACGTTAGGAAGCCTCATTCATCTCCATCATCCTCAATGTCGTAGCCCATCGGTGGCCAGCGCTAGACGACGTAGCTGTCCAGCACCTTTTGCGCGGCGGCTAGCGAGAGGACATCGTTGGTGCCGTCTTCGATGAGGGAGGCGCGGGCGTCTCGGAAGAGTTTTTCGATGAGCATCTCCTTGGCGAGGCCGTAGCCGCCGTGTAGCTGCAGCGCGTCGCTGGCGACGTTGAAGGCGGTCTGCGTGCAGAAGACTTTCGAGGCCATCGAGTACTGGGTGGCGGGCGGGCTGGTCTCCGCGTTGTAGATCGCTGCCGCGCGGGAGAGCTGTCGGGCGGCCTCGACGTTGATGAACATGTTCACGAGCTTGAGCTGCACGGCCTGGTGGTGGGAGATTGGCTTTGTGCCCTGGACGCGGTTCTTCGTGTATTCGAGCGCTTCTTCGAAGGCGGCGCGGGCGAGGCCGGTGAAGGTTGCGCCCATGAAGGCGTTGGCGCCGGCGAGGACCGAGTTGATGACGTACGTGTACATCTGCCCCTGCACGAGCATGTACTCGCGCGGGATGCGGACGTTGTCAAAGAACATCTCGCCCTGGTTGAGCGCTCGCTGGCCGAGCTTGTTCAGCGGCTTGCCTTTGCTGACGCCGGGCGAGTTCAGGGGGATTAGCGCGACGCCGTTGCCCTCCTGACCCTTCTCCGGCTCGATCCCGAGGAAGCAGAGCGCGTGCGTGGCGATCGTGCCGTTGGAGACCCAGGCCGACTTTTGTCCGTTGATCACCCACTCGTCGCCATCGAGGACAGCGCGGACGCTGCCGGCGGCGGCCGGCTCTTTGAAGGTGGGCGTGCCGTGGATGAGCATGTCGGAGCCGTGTTGCGGCTCGGTGATCGCCCAGCAGCCGATGAAACGTGCGTCACGATCGTTGACGAACGGCATCACGACTTCCTCCATGATGCGCTCGTTGTTGGCGATCGCCGCGAAGCCGAACGGGAACGACGTGACGCCGATGCCGACGGCGAAGTCGGAGGCGCCCCAGCCCATCTCTTCGTTATAGATGTGGCGGGCCAGCGGCGAGAGCCCGGCGCCGCCGAGACGCTCCGGCATCTGCGCTGTGTGGTAGCCGAGCTGATACGCCTGGCGGAAGACGTCCCAGAGGCGGGAGCCTTCGCCGATGACGTCAGCCGGGTCCTGAAGCTGGTCGAGTTCCAGGGAGGCCGGCCGCAGGACGTCGGCCGCGAAACGGTGGATCTCCGTCTTGATCGCCTGTTCGTGCTCAGTGAGGTTCTTGTTCAGTTCCAGGTACATGGCTCTTCCTCTCGCGGGGGCTTCGTGAAGTGTCCTATATAATGCGCCTAATCGTCATTCTGCGGGAGTAGTTCATGCGAGAGAACCGGCTAAAGCGACTGTGGGAGGAGGGCCGATCGGCCCTTGGTGGGTGGCTGACGATACCGTCGAGCGTTTCGGCGGAGTACCTGGCGCACTCGGGCGTGGACTGGCTGTGCGTCGACATGCAGCACGGGATGATCGACTACCAGGTAGGCGTGACGATGCTGCAGGCGATCTCGACAACCGAGACAGTGCCGATCGTGCGTGTGCCGTGGAACGAGCCGGGGATCATCATGAAGTCGCTGGACGCGGGTGCTTACGGCGTGATCGTGCCGATGGTGAACAGCCGGGCGGAGGCGGAAGCGGCTGTCGGGGCGTGCCGGTACGCACCGCAAGGGTATCGGAGTTATGGGCCGGGGCGCGCCGTTCTCTACGCCGGGCGAGACTATGCGGCGAACGCAAACGAGACGGTGCTCTGCATCTGCATGATCGAAACGCGGGAGGCGATTGAGCGCGCGGAGGACATCATCAGCACGCCGGGCCTCGATGCGATCTACGTGGGGCCGAGCGACCTGAGTGTGTCGCTTGGGCTACTGCCGGCGTCCGACCAGACGGCGCCGGAGTTCGTCTCGGCGATTGAGCGGGTCGTGGAGTGCTGCCGGCGGCACAACGTGATCGCTGGAGTGCACTCGGGAACACCGGAAGTAGCGAAGAAGCGGATCGGGCAGGGGTTCCGGTTTGTGCAGATGTGCGACGACGCGGGCTCGATGTCGCGAGGCGCGGCGGCGGCTGTGGCGGAGATGCGCTCGTCCGCGAAGGCTGCGCCGGAGACGGCAGCCTAGCGCTTCGGTTTGTGGAGGCCGCCGAGGAAGCGGTGCCAGCCGGACTCTGCGCTGTACTTGCGGCCGAGGTCGCGTACACGCTCGGCGATGATGTCCCGGACGCGGCCTTCCTCGCCGGAGTCGAGCCACCAGCCGTGTTCAGTGCAGGCGTCCACTACGACGGCGTGCGCGCGGTAGTCGAACGCGGTCATCGGTTTGCCGCAGACGGGGCACTTTAGGTCGCTGGGCCTCTCGCCGAACATCACGGTGGCGCGGCGCTCCTCTTCAGTGGAGGGAACGCTGGACTCGAGCTTGTCGAGCTCGTCAAGGTCGAGCCAGCGGCCGTGGCATTGCGGGCACAGCTCGACTTCGATGTCGTGCAGTTTTTCCGTTGGCATATCGGTGCCGTCGCGGGGACATTTCATGGTAGCGCTCCTATTGCTGCTCGATGCTGACAAGGGTGACGTCTGCGGGAAGTTCTCCGCCTCTGATCACGGCGCGCAGCTCCTCCATCACGTCGAGGCTGGCGCCGGCGAGGGTTATGCGCCCGTTCTGGATCTCGCGCTGGATCTTGCCCGCCAGGAGGAGAGAGTCGCCGAGGAAGACGCCAAGCGGGTAGCCGACCAGGTCTTTGGTGACGGCCTGCAGGACAACCTTGCCCTCGTCGTTGAAGTCGGCGTTGAGCATCGGTTCGCCGTTTTCGTTGGTTGGCAGGGCCACCTGCGTTTGGATCAGCATGGCGCCGGTCAGCTCCTTCTCCGCGCCGGCGACCTGAGCGACGGCCGGCTGCCACTCGACCTCGCCGCGACGGTTGTCGGCGCTCACGCAGAGCGGCAAGTTTCCGGAGAGCTGCAGGAGCTCCGGTTCTATCGAGAACTCGCCGCCGCTTGTGTCTTTGCACTTGATGGCGGTGCCGTCCAGAATCGGCTTCTTAAACCTGATGCCTGGTGTGACGACGAGGTCCGTGATGAAGTTGACCGAGTGCGGGCCGTCGAAGTCGATGCGGAGCTGTGCCGCACCGGCGGCAGCGATGGTCGACTGCACGCCTGCCGAATCGAGGCGGTTCTTGAGGACGGTCTGCACGGCGGTGGAGATGTCGCTGGCCACGGGCGACGCCCCGGCGATCTGGAGGATGGCTCGGCCTTTGACGGACGAGGGTGTCGGAGACGGCGAGTCGTCGCCGCCGCAAGCGCCGAGTAGCGCCACGGCGAGCAAGCAGGCAGCGACAGCGAGGAGGCATCGGCAGCGGTTCGTCATAGGAAATAGGCTAACAGGCGGGGGCCGGTCAATCGAGGGTGAGGCTCGTAACCGTGACGGGAACAGGTAGTGCGCCGCCTTTGATGATGGCGAGGAGTGTCTCAATCTGCTCGATGTTGAGGTTTTCGATTTGGGTGGAACCGCTGGTTATACCTTGCTGGACGGAGGGGGCGCTCAGGATCTGGTCACCGAGGAACATGCCGATTGGGTATCCGCCTGCCAGACGGTTGGTGATGTCCGCGAAGAGCGATTGCCCGATCGTGGTGAACTGGAGGACAAGGACGTGGCCGGTTGAGGACGACAACGAGTCTTCGCCCGATGCGGTGGCGATCATCGATTGGTCGAGCGTGACCGTTTGGCCCTGGTATGACGCTGTCGCCGGCTGCCACTCGACTTCGCCTAGCTCGCCGTTGGAGGACGTGCAGCCTTTGATGGGTCGGCCGGTCGCATCTTGAGAGTCGCTGAGATTGGTGATTGGAACGGAGAACTCGCTGCCGTTGTCTGTTCTACAACGCACATCTCCCGCGTCGCTCGGGGGTCTTGGGGCGGCTGTGATCGACGGCGATGGTCTCGAATCGGGAGTGGGATATGCGCCCGACTGAAGCACAGGCTCGCGGAAGTTGAGGTTGGTGGCGGTCAGCAGCTGTCGGATGAAGTCTTCGGACCGGTGGCCATCGTAGTGAATTGTGATCTCGGCGTCGCTCGTCTGGCTGATCTCGGAGTACACGTCGCCAGCGCCGAGGCGGGCTTGCACGACCTGCTCGAGTTGTTCGATGGTTTCTTGCTGCGGTGCTCCGGATGATAGGTCGGCTACAACGACGGCCGTTCCCTTCGACTTAAGTGCGTCTGTAGCGCCTGGCGATTGCGTGATAGTGCTCGACTCTTCGAGGGTCTCCGAGTCGTCGCCGCCGCAGGCACCGAGGAGCGCGGCGGCGATGAGGCAGGCTGCGATGGTGAAGAGGTATCGGAAGCGGTGTGTCATATCAAATAAAGGTACAGGCGGCGAGCTAAGGCGCTGTCTCAGGAGTGGTTAGGGTGCTCTCCTGTGCATCCAATTGCAGATAGAGAGCTGTCCAAAATGCGCTCAAGATCGGCAGGGAAAGCCAGCCAAAGAGGGTGGACGCGACGCTCAGAGCTATCGCGCCCCGCGTGACGAGACTAAGGGCAATGAACGGCAGAAACAGGATGGACAGAAGAACAAACGTCCAGAAGATCTGCCAACCAACGCCGGAGACTAGCCGGCAACTGTGCGAAATCGCTTCCTTTGGGGATTCGTCGTTCAGAACTATGGCCTGTGTTCCAAACCACCAGCGAACGAAGACCCGGATCGCCCAGGGTATGCCGACGATAGTGATCGCGATGAGAAATACTGCACCGAAGTACCGAAACGAGTAAGCGATGAGCGGTCCCAGGCGGTCGGTGGCTCGCTGGAACATTTCATTGACGCCGAACGACCGTCCGGTGGAGATCAGATACGAAGCGTAAATAAGCGCAGCGCCCACGATCACCGTTACGAAAAAACTCGTGATGCTCAGCAGAAAGCCGATTCCAACGAGATCGCTGCGAGCCACGATCAAGGACGCGACGCTTAGGAGGAGGTTGGGCGCTGCGATCACCAGCAGGGGGATGGGACGCTGGCCGAACCAACGGAAAGCGTCACGGAAGGCGGCTCTGATGTCGATGTGCTTGGAGACGGGCTGCGCGTTCATGACGTCTTGTGGTGGAGCGCTTCGTTGAGGGAGCCGGAACGGTAGCCGCCGAGGTCGATGGTGACGTAGAGGTAGCCCAGCGATTTGAGATGCTCGCTGGCTTCGGTGCGGCGAGGTAGGAGGGCGTCGAGGCCGGGCTCGTCGGTTTCGATGCGGGCGAGGGGGTCGCCGGAGGGGAGCACGTGATGGCGTACGCGGACCTGGCGCAGGCCGAGCGCCCGCAGGTATTGTTCCGCCTGGCCGACGCGGCTCAGGTTCTCCAGCGTGACGGGGGTGCCGTACGGGATGCGGGAGGAGAGGCAGGCCATGGCGGGCTTGTCCCACGTCGGCAGGCCGCGTTCGCGAGAGAGGGTGCGGATGTCGAGCTTGGTGAGGCCGGCTTCGACGAGGGGGCTGCGGACGCCGTGCTCGGAGGCGGCGCGGCGGCCGGGCCGGTAATCGCCCGTGTCGTCGAGGTTGCAGCCGTCGATGACGGCGTCGATGCCGCGTTCGCGGGCGATGATTGTGAGGCGCGAGTACAGTTCATCTTTGCAGTAGAAGCAGCGGTTTGGGTCGTTCTGGGTGTAGTTCGCGTCGTCCATTTCGCGGGTGTCGATTAGCTCGTGCGCGATGCCAATTTGTTGGGCGAGCGATTTGGCTTCGTCGACTTCGGTGGCGGGGACGGAGGGGGAGACGCCGGTCATGGCGAGGGCGCGGTCACCGAGGACGTCGTGGGCGACAGCGGCAACGAAGGTGGAGTCGACGCCGCCCGAGAAGGCGACGATGACGGAGCGCATGTCGCGGATGATGCTTTGGAGGGCTGCGAGCTTTTCGGTGGGTTGCGATGACATGGCGGGGTCATGATAGCAGCCGGGACGTTCCGCCTATCGTGATTGGCCGGCGGTGGCAGCTTGCCCGGAGGTTGAGCCAGCGCAATGGAGTGGTCGCGGCTGGTCGCGGGTGAGGTTCTGCGGGGAGGGTCGAGGAGCGACAGGTCCCTTCGCGAAGATGAGGTGCGCTGCGAGCCAGGCGTCGAGGGCGCTCAGGATGACGGCTTAAGCCGTGCGGAGGGTGTGGTCGTGGTCTTTGGTTTCGGGGTGGCCGCCGTGGGCGGCGAGGGCGCCGTTGTCGATGAGCTTGACGATTACGGTGACCAGACCGGGATCGAGCTGGGTGCCGGCGACTCGCTCGAGTTCTGTGCGGGCCTGGCCGAGTGTCATCGCGGGGCGGTAGGGCCGGTGAGAGGTGAGAGCGTCGAACGTGTCGGCGACGGCGATGATGCGCGACTCGATCGGGATCCCTTCGCCGCGCAGGCCGTCGGGGTAGCCGGTGCCTTCGTAGCGTTCGTGGTGGCCGCGGATGATGAACGCGAGGCCGGAGAGGACCTTGACGCGGTTGAGGATCTCTTCGCCCTTTCGAGGGTGTTGCTTGATCTGGTCCCATTCGTCGGTCGTTAGGCGCTCCGACTTCGTGAGGATGTACGGAGGGAGGCCGATCTTGCCGACGTCGTGCATCTGCGCGGCGAGGACCAGCTCGCGCAGGTGGGATGCGCTTAAGCCGAGCTCGCGGCCGATAGCGTAGGAGAAAGCGGCGACGCGGTCGACGTGGCGGAAGGTCTCGAGGTCGTGGTTCTCGATCTGGTCGGCGAGCGCGACAAGGTTTGTCGGGCGGCCGCGGTTCATCTGGCTGAGGGCATCGCGCATCGAGATGCCCTCGGCGATGGCGCTGCCATCCTTGGCGCGCATCACTTCCCAACCCCAGCCAAGAAGGACGGTCGTGAAGGCGGCGAGGAAGAGGCCGTGGTATTCCCACCACGAGTACTGCGGGAAGGTCCCGAAGTCGAGCGAGAGCTGCGCTTCGGCGAGAAAGCCGAGGCCGACGGCGACGGCAAGCTGCCCAGGCAGGCGCGCGAACTGGTAGGACTGGTAATAACGCCAGGCGGCGAAGACGAGCAAGGCGACGGTGATTGTGGTGAGCGTATGCTGGAACCATTCGGCTTCAGTGGGGAAGCCAGTGAGCCAGTTGGGGCTCAGCATGCTCATCCCGAAGTAGAAGGTGACGAGCGTGACGGCGCTCACGAAGAGTACTTGCGGGATACGCAGGCGCGAACCGTTTTGGAGCAGGGGAATCGAGGTCACGCTAAGCGCGGCGAAGAATCCCGCGCCGAGAGTGCTCATCCAGGGCGAGCGGCCGAGGATAGCGTACTGCTCGTTGCCGAAGACTACGCCGGGGGTGGCGAGGCCGTGCACGGCAAAGAGCATTCCGAGTGTGAAGAAGGAGAGCGCGAGAAACATGATCCGC
>JBGPBZ010000094.1:0-8989 GCA_041481535.1 Dehalococcoidia bacterium
AAGCCATACCACTCGAGCGTATACGTGAACTTCCTGATGGACGAAGGCGAGGAGCGTATCCGCGAGGCCTACGGCGCCGAGAAGTACGACCGCCTGGCGAAGCTAAAGGCGAAGTACGACCCGGAGAACCTGTTCCGCCTGAACCAGAACATCAAGCCGGCCACGTAGACGTTCCTACCTGAGCCCATACACCGGGCGTTTTTTCGGTGCTTCGGTATGAGGAAGATTTAACGTTGAGCCCACGCTTGTGGATATCTTGACTCGCTTGTGACACGGCGTAGGATGGTTTGGGGTGCGGCGTACGCTCTCTCGGTGGACTGGAGGCGGCGCCCATGAAACAGCAGCAATCTTCGCCCTCGATCTTGCGAGACCTCGGCGCGGTGGCCGGGCTCTATCGCAACGTTATCTGGATGCTGGGCCAGCAGTTGAAGCGCGGCTCGGACTGGCAGCAGCATTTGTACGACGAATCGATGCGAGTTCCTACGCCCGAAGAGACGCGGGAGCGCGAGCTGGCCGGCACGCGGCACAACTAGGCCGCTTACAACTCACGCTGAGATGGCGGGATGCGCACTCGGCGCGGGCTAGCGAGCCGCGTGCGACTGAGGCCGCGGTAGGCGAGGAACGCATAGCCGATGGCGAGGAAGCCCAGATCGAATGAGGTCGTCTGCCATACCCGGACGTACCTGTCATGTAGGACGTTACGATCGGAAAGCGCGAGCGGCAGGGCATTCAGAAGCGCAAAGACCAACGTCAGGCATATGAAGACAACCGCGATGGCAAAAGCCCATGACGCCTGTGAACGAGATACCGACGAGATCCCAAAGATAAATAGGAGAGCTACGGCCACCAGCAGCAGCGGCGTCTGAACGCCGTCTATAAACAGGTAAATCCTTTCCCAGGAATCTGTCCCGGGGAACCCGGATCCCAATATTGTGGAACTGGAAGCTCCGGGGATAGGCGTGTCATGGAAGGCCTGAAGGTAGAATAGGATTGCGTCACCGATCAGGACCAGTAGCGGCAACCCAGACGCGAAGAACAACCGTCTCCGATCCGTCCGCGTGGTCTTAAAGTCCAGCCCACCAAGTCCGAAAAAGGCTGCGACTCGATCAATGTAACCACCGCGATCAGCGTACTCAGACATGGATAACCCCCTCTCAATCGGTTGGCTGCATGATACGCCTGCCGGCTAGCCGACGCGCAGGGTTTCGAGGTCTTCGAAGAAGGCGGGGTACGTCTTCGAGACGCATTCGGCGCCGCGAATGGTGATGCCCTCGGCGCGGGTGCCGACGACGGCGAATGCCATGGCCATGCGGTGGTCGTCGTAGGTGTCGATTTCAGCGGGACGGACAGCGTGCGGTGGGTCGATGTGGAGGGTGTCGTCTTCGATTTCAACGGCGGCGCCGAGCTTGCGAAGCTCGGTCTCGATGGCGGCGAGGCGGTCGGTCTCTTTGACGCGGAAGGTGTGCAGGCCGCGGATGGTGGTGCGGCCGTGAGCGAAGACGGCGATCGCGGCGAGCGTCATCGCGGCGTCGGGCATGCCGGACATGTCGACGTCGATGCCGTGCAGCTTTTCGGCGCCCTCGACGGTTACTGAGTCGTCGTCCAGCGTGACGGTAGCGCCCATCTTCTGGAGCACTTCGCCGAAGCCAACGTCGCCCTGCAGGCTGGTGCGGCCGAGGCCGGGGATGGTAACGCGTGCGCCGGAGCGGACCGCGGCGGCGGCCATGAAGTACGTGGCGCTGCTCGCGTCCGGCTCGACGGCGTAGTCACGCGGGGCATAGACGCCGTGGAAGACGCGCACCTCTTTCGGGCGACCGTCCGCGGGATCGCGCGAGACGACGGCCTGGACGCCGAAGTTCAGCATCAGGCGCGCTGTCATCTCGACGTACGGCCAGCTTGTCTGGCCGGGCTCGAGGTCGATGATGACGTCGGTGGCGGCGTAGGGTGCGGCCATGAGGACGGCGGAGAGGTACTGCGATGAGTGCGCGGCGGGGAACGTGGCGCGGCCGCCGGCGAGGCCGTCCCCTTTGACGGCGACGGGCGGGTAGCCCTTCGCGCCGTCGTAGATCAGCTTGCCGCCGAGCGCCTCCAGCAGCTCGGCGAGCTCGCCGATGGGACGCTCGCGCATGCGGGCGCTGCCGGTCAGACGGAACATGCCGTCGCCAAGCGAGCAGAGCGCGGCGAGGAAGCGGATGGTGGTGCCGCTGTTCCCGCAGTCGATGTCTGCCTTCGTCGCGGGGACGGCGCCGGACTTGCCGACGACGCGGACGCGCATCTTCTTGCGGTCAACGTGGAGCTTGTATCCGAGCGCCTTCAGGCCTTCGATCATCACCTCGGTGTCGTCGGCGATGAGGACGTTGGAGAGCGTCGACTCGCCGGCGGCGAGCGCGGCGATGACGAGCGCGCGGTTGGTGAGGCTCTTGGAGCCGGGCGGCGCGATCGTGGCGTCGAACGGGCGCTGGAAGGGGGTGCGGGCGATGTCGGTCACGAGGCTATCGTAGCGGCGAGGCGAGGGACGGGGAAATTGGCCGCAGATTGACGCAGCATGCCGGAGGCAGCCAAGGATTGGACGCAGATTATTGAACACGGATGCGATCTGGCCGAGACGGCAGGTTCAGGAGATGGCAGCTGTGGGCTGATGTGTGTGATCTGTGGCCAGCCTTCGGCTTGCCGTCAATACGGCGGAGTGAGGAAGCGCCAGATCGCCTCCACGGCTTCGACGGCGGTGAAGCCGTCCAGCCAGCGGCCGACGTGGAGCGCGTACTCCTGGAACAGCTTGACGGCGAGGAGGACGGGGATGACGGAGGCGAGCTGGGCGGTGGTGTAGCGGTAGGGGATGAGGCCGGCGAAGCGCCTCGGCGGCTCCGGTTGGCCGGCGGGCGGCGCTTCGAGGCGGAAGAACTTGATGCCGGCGACGAAGACGAACCAGAACTCGAAGAGGTTGGGGAAGACGATGAGGATGTCACGCTCGGCCGTGAGTTCGAAGGTGATGACGCCGATGACGCGATAGACGTAGAGGACGACGGCGATGGCCCGCGGGACGCCTCGCCAGCGGAGCGCGACGATGAGGAACGTAAGCATGTAGACCTGGTCCAGCAGCTTGTCGAACTCCTGATAGTTGCGGACGCCGCCGGCGTGGATCAGGTTCATGAGGAAGAGGTCACTCTGGTCGTCCAGCATGGCGAGGATGGCGCCGGGAAAGGGCCAGATGAGGACAGGGAGCGAGCCGAGCACACGCACGACGGCGATGATCAGCTCTTCGGTGGTCATAGATCAGTCTGGCGTAGCGGCGAGGAGCGCTTTCTCAGCGTCGAGCATCAGGCGCCTCGATGGTTTCCAAGATTCCTCTGGCGACGTATACGCGCCGCCATCTACCCGGCAGCATTTCGACCAACCCGGCTTGTATTAGTCGATCGAGGATCGCCCGAGCGCCAACCCTGGTCACGCCCAGGTCTGTTGCCGCTTTAGTTACGGTGGTGTACGGGTTCATGAATAACTCATCCAGGAGCCTCAGCGTGTTGGCCGAGGCTCCATCGGTTTGAAGTCGGTTCCGATAGTCAGATTGCATATCGCGAAGCAGGCGTGAACGGCCAATGGCGTCCGCGGCTTGGTCGGCGACGCCGCGAAGAAAGAAGTCCAGCCAGGGCGACCAATCGCCCGTGGCGCTCACGTTAAAGAGGTGGTCATAGTATTCGGCGCGATGGCGCTCGAAGTAAGCGCTCAGATAGAGGAGAGGCGTCGTCAGCACCTTTTCGGCACAGAGTAGGAGGACGATGAGAAGACGGCCAATCCGGCCGTTGCCATCCAGGTAAGGATGAATCGCTTCGAATTGGTAGTGCATTAGAGCAGCCCGAATCAAAGGCGGCATCTCGAGGCTCTCATTTGTGAATCGCTCCCAGTCCGTCATCAAGTCACGGATGAGGGGAGCGGGTGGAGGAACATACCGCGCCTCGCCGATCCCTGTACCCTCGGACCCGATCCAAACTTGTCGCTCTCTCAATTCGCCTGGCCGGCGATCCTCACCCCGCACGCCATACATCAATCTGGCGTGAATCTCATTGGTAAGTCGAACACTAATCCGAAGACTAGGGAGGCGAGCGAGACCATGCTGAAGAGCAGCCACGTAGTTGATAACTTCGCGCGTGTCTTCCCGTTTGTCGGCGCGAGTAGCACCAGAGGCCTCGAACGCTAAGATGTCTGAAATCGAAGCTTGTGTTCCCTCTATCCTCGAGGATAGGACAGCCTCTCGCCGGAGGAAGGGCATTACCAAGAGGTGTGGGTTCGGGAGCGTTTCGCCGACGCCGGCCAGATTCGCTACCATGCGTGATGCTACGTCTAGCTTATATATCAGCGGAGGGTCCAACGGCATTACCCTTGGAGGAGGATTCGGTACGAATGCTAAATTGCCGTTCTCGACGCCAACCAGCTTTCCACAAGGACTGGTCTTTAGATTACTCGCTAACGCCATTTAGTAAAGAAACCTAACTTGGTGTCTCCGTCATCTTGGATACTTTAGTCTCCAATAGTATCCAAGTGATCGCAAGATAGCAAGGGGAAGTATCCATGCAGGGCGACCTTGACGCGCACGTCAGGTTTGCTAAGCTTGCGGCGACAACCCTCGCGAACGAAGGAGCTACCCATGCCAAGCATCAAAGCCGGCGACATCAACCTCGAGTACTACGTGGAGGGGAGCGGGCCGCCGCTGCTGATGATCATGGGCTTCTCCGGGAGCGCGACTAGCTGGGGCCAGCCGTTCGTCGATGAGCTGAACAAGCACTTCACGACGATCCGCTTCTCCAACCGCGGCACAGGGACGAGCGACAGGCCGACCGCGCCGTTCACGATCCGCATGATGGCGGACGATGCGGTCAACCTGCTCGATGCGCTGAAGATCGAGCGGCCGCACGTGCTGGGAATATCGATGGGCGGGATGATCGCGCAGGAGCTGGCGATCAACTACCCGCGGCGAGTGAACGGCCTGGCGCTGGGATGCACCACGGTGGGTCCGGCGCACGGTGTAACGGCAACGCCGGAGACGATGACGTTGATGGCGCCGACGCCGGGGATGACGCCGGCAGAGATGTTTCGCAAGGCGTGGCCGGCATTGTGCAGCGCTACCTACATCCAGAGCGGTGTCAACTTCCTGGAGGCGATGATCAACGAGAGCCTGGAGCACCCGACGCCGATGGAGACGATCGGCATGCAGATGGGCGCGATCATGCAGCACGACACGTTCGACCGCCTGCCGCAGATCAAGGCGCCAACGCTGGTGATCCACGGCGATGTCGACATGCTCGTACCGCCGGAGAACGCGAACATCATCGCGAAACAAGTGTCAGGCGCGGAGCAACAGTGGGTGCACGGCGCAGCGCACATGTTCTTCTGGGAGCAGCCGCAACAGGCAGCGAAGGCTATAACCGAGTTCCTCTCGCGCGTGCCGGCCGCGGCCTAGACCAATGGCGGACGCCGGTACGGCGGCCCCGCTCGTAGAGGTGGCGCGCTCGCTGCGTCCGCTGATCCTCGAGCACGCTGACGCCGCTGAACGCGAATCGCGCTACGCCCAGCCGGTTATCGATGCGATGCGCGAGGCGGGGATCTATCGCGCGCTCGTCCCGACGGCACTGGGCGGCCTCGAGACTACTCCGGCGGAGCTTCTCGCCATGCTGGAGGAGCTGGCGCGGGCCGATGCGTCCGCCGCCTGGCTGGCAATGATCGGCTCGACGAGCGGGCTGGCGTCCGCCTTCATCGATCCGGCGATTGCCCGCGAGCTGTTTACTCCGGGGAGGATAGCGGCGGGTGTCGTCGCGCCCCGCGGAACGGGCAGACGTGTCGAGGGCGGGCTGGTTCTAACCGGTCGCTGGCCGTTCGCAAGTGGCTGCCAGCACAGTTCTCTGATCGGCCTCTCCTGCATGATTGAAGGCGACGGTACGCCGCCATCCGTCTACCACGCGCTCGTCCCGATGGGGGACGTGGAAGTGCTGGACACGTGGGACGTCTCCGGCCTGCGCGCGACCGGCAGTCACGACGTCGTTCTGCACGACGTCTTCGTTCCCGAAGGGCACGGCTTCTCGTTCCTACCGGAACAGCAGCCGCACCAGGAAGGGGCGCTCTACCGTTTCCCTCTGCGCGGCCTGCTCTCGGCCGTCGTAGCCGCCGTCGCGCTCGGCACGGCCCGCGGTGCGCTCGAAGATCTGCGGGCGCTGGCGACGGTGAAGACGCCGACCGGGCGCCAGCGTGCGCTCGCCGAGATGGCGACGACGCAGGTTGACTACGCCCGCGCTGAGGGGCGGCTGCACTCCGGCCGCGCCTTCCTCTTCGAGATGGTCGAGGAGCTGTGGCAGGCGCGGGAACGCGGAGAGCGTCCGTCCGAGGAGCAGCGAACACTGATGCGGCTCGCCTCGACGGCCGCAGTGGACGGGGCTGTGGCTGCCGTCGACGCCGCGTACACGCTTGCCGGCGCGACCTCGCTGTACGCGACGAGCCCGCTGCAGCGCCGCTTCCGGGACATTCACGCGATCACCCAGCACATCATGGTGACCACGGTGAGCTACGAAGCGGCAGGACGAGCGCTGCTGGGGTTGACGGCGCCGCCGGGCTTCCTATAGTTCACAGTTGCGGCCGCCCCCTTGGCCGATAGAAGGAGAGACGCATGCTACTCAAAGACAAAGTCGCGATCATTACGGGCGCGGCGTCCGGCATCGGCAAGGCGACGGCGCTGACGTTCGGGCGCGAGGGCGCGAAGGTGATGTGCGCCGACATCAACGCGGAGGGCGCGGAGGCGACCGCACGCACGATCGCAGACACGGGCGGCGAGGCGGCATCGATCAAGACGGACGTCATCCAGGAAGACGACATCAAGGAAATGATCGCGGCGACGGTGACGCGCTGGGGACGGCTCGATGTGCTGTACAACAATGCCGGCATCGGCGTCGGCAACCCGGTCACGCAAGTGTCGATCGAGGAGTGGGACCGCGTGATCGATATCAACCTGCGCGGCGTGTTCCTCGGCACTAAACACGCGATTCTCGCGATGCTGAAGACGGGCGGCGGTTCGATCGTCAACACGGCGTCGGACGCTGGACTGATCGGCACGCCGATGCTGTCGGCGTACTGCGCGTCGAAGGGCGGCGTCGTGATGTTCACGAAGGCGACCGCGGCGGAGTGGGCGGCGATGGGCATCCGCATCAACTGCGTCTGCCCGGGGGTGATCCGCACGCCGATCCTCGATCCGATGATCGAGATGGCGAAGGCGAGCGGCGCGTCCGAAGAAGAGCTGTGGGCGCGGATGGGCCGAGCGCACCCGATGAACCGCGTGGGCAAGCCGGAGGAAGTCGCTGAGGCAGTGGCGTGGCTGGCGAGCGACCGCGCGTCTTTGTTGCCGGGGGGGGCTTTGCGGGTGGAGGGTGGGGTGGCGGGCGGGATGGCACCGCAGACCAACAACCCGTTCGGGCAGTAGGAGACTTTCGTGAGTTACCGATTCCCTCGGCTGGGAGTCATCGTTTTGGGCGTGGGTCGCCTGCCTGCTGGTAGTAATCGCCTGTAGCTCCAGCGATTCCACACCCAACACATCGTCGACCGGCGCGGCGACGGGCACAGGTGCAGTGACCGGGACTGGAGCAGCGTCGACGGTGACGCCGGGAACCGAGCTGGCGACTGCTGGACCGGAGCTGAGCGCGTACCACCTGCTGGACGCGGCTGGATACACGGCGGCGCTAGGCGAGCCGGTGACGGCGGTGGAAGACGACGGCGTTGTGCCAGACCGTTACGGCTGCGAGATCGGACAGGCGCGTGCGTTAACCGCGGCTGGGGTATTGATCACGACGACTCTTCGCACGGCGGACTCCACGGATAACGCGAAGCAGGAGTACTCGAATGAGGCGAATTTCGGCTCGACACCCGGACCACTGAACGCGGGCGATCAGTCGGCGTTCACGGATGGGCTGGCGCTGGTGCAGAAGGGCGCGCAGGTGTTGAGGGTGACGTCCAACATCGCGCCGGGCTTCGATCCGAAGGCGGGCGGTGTGGACCCGACGGCGGCGCTTGCGGCTGCTGCTGCGGCCGCCGGCAAGGCCGCCCCCGCGTTGGCGGGCAAGATGACGGGCGCGACGTGTTCGGGCCCGGCGATCGGCATACCGGCCGGGGCGATCGATCCTTGTCTGGTAAGCGCGCACCAGGTGGAGGATGGCCTGCAGATCACGGGCGTGAGGGTGACTCCTGTGCTTTCCGATAGGTCGGGCAACTCTGAGTGTGAGTACGACCTCGGCGGATACGCCGGGACGATATACGTGTATACGCGCACGGACCCGCAACTGGAGGCGTCCATATCGCCGATTCCCGCGGCGGATTCTTATGCGAACGACCTGCGGGCCGCGACTGACCCTCAGAACTCGGCAAACGCGACGAAATCGTTCGAGTCCGGCCCGTTCCAGGGTTTCGGCAACACGGCGGCCGGCCGCCGCATCAACGAGGAGGTGTTCTTCCACGACGAAGTATCACCGGTTGCGCTCCGTCAGCCCGAGCCAACGCCAGGGGACCAGCCGGCCTTCACGGACATTATTTTGAGAATCCTCGAAGAGAACTCAAGCGCGAGCCTCATCCACAAAAAGGATTGCGGACTCCTCATGACCCAGTTCCTGGTTGGCGCGCTCGGCCGTACCGGAGCCAGTTACACGTCCGAACGACTCCAACAGGCCTACAACGACGCCGTTGAGCTCCTGACCGAGTACTGCGAGTATTCGGTCAGCCAGCAGGTGATTGACTAGGCACAAAGTTCACACGATCGGCATCTCAGAGAATGCCGATCGAGCTACACCGTTTGTTCTATATGGTTTGCGTTTCATATAGACAATTGTTATTATCTTAGCGGTTGCTTGACAGCCGACAGGGCCCGGTCGTATATAGGACTGACCAGTCAGTATGTTGGTAACCGGGAAAGGACCGCGGGTTGAAGTTCGGGATCATATACGAACTCCAGATGCAGAAGCCCTGG
>JBGPBZ010000095.1:0-8940 GCA_041481535.1 Dehalococcoidia bacterium
ATGGAACTAACATTAGACTTGTGCTGTCAACTCCTGTAGTATCAGCACACTAGACAACCCCTTGAACGGCTCTAACATGATCAGGTCGCCGGGTTTTGGTTCGCTCCTCTTCGTATTCATGGGGTGCGCCTCCGTTCCGACCAGCACCGAAAGCGTCCCGTCTGCCCCGCCGGAGAGAATTTCTCCGGCGGATCCGCAGGAGTCCGTCACGACGACCCGAGAGGAGTTCGACGCGCTCTCTACGGAGCATGAGTCCTTCCGGGCCTACATCCACGAGCTCGAAGAGGCCAACGCGATGCAGTTGAAGATTATAGACCGCCTCAAGAGCTCGAAAAACTGCTCGTAAACCGTTGTTTTAGGAGACTTTATGTCCCGCTTTTCCGATTTCTTCTCGAATCTGTTCAAGCGTACCAAGCCCGTCGCGATCGTTACGGCGCCCGCGCCCGGCCAGGCCAGCGTCGTAGTCCCTACGCCCGTCGGTCCAGTACTGGTCGTACAGCACAATGACACAGTTACCGCGCTGCAGGCGCCGGCCCCCGAGCCCGCGCAGACGAAGGTCCTGCCGCCCCCGCCTCCCGCCGGTAACCCGGCGCTGGATTGGGCGAACGACATGGTCGCGCACGGCGCACCGGTCGCCACCGCGTACGCCGTCGTGAAGGCGCAGTGGACGAAGGACGGCCACACCACCCCGTTCCCATTCGCGCTCTCCGACATGGCTGCCCCGCCCACCATCACGACCGCCGGCGGACAGTCCATCCCGCTCGCACCGGCGCAGGTGCAGGGCCCGGTAATCGCGTACGTCGAGAAGATCGTACCCTCGGGTGCCCCCGGCACCGTAACGCTCCCCCTGACGGGCCACGTCCTGTCCCTGCCGCGCCCCGATCTGGGCGAGGCGCTGATCGGATACGCCGAACGTGTGTACAAGCAGTGCGGCGCCGACAGTCTGGCGAATCTCGGTGGCCTCATCCTCTCGCAGAGCGTACCGGCGGTGTGCGGACCCGCGACTGGCGACCCGGTGAAGGACTACCCGGTGGTCGTCGACGCGTACTACAACCACGCGGCGTACCTGACCGCGGCGCAAGCGGCGTACGAACAGTCGCTGCGTGATGCGGACTCGCGCAACGCAACGATCGCCGCGACGCTGCAGCCCGGCGACGTGAACGTTACGACCGCCGGCCTTACCGTATCCGACATGTTCTTCATAGGGTCGGGCGGCGGCGGCATCGCGACGGTGAGAAACCCGCTCGGACTCGGACCACAGCTCGAGCTCAACCGCATGATCAACTGGACGAAGAACCAGGGTAGCCGGCCGGATTGGGTTCCTGAGACGTTTCTTAGCGGCCTCGTAGCCCTTCAGCGTGATCCGACCACCGCGATCAATTCGTACACCGGCCCGTACAAGGCCGCGTAGTGGCAAAGTCGTTGACGGAACAGGCGAAGCAATTCGCCCGAAACATAGCGATCGGAATGATCCAGACCCACGCGGCGCGAGCCGCTGGGTATGCATTTCCGGAAGCGGAGGCCTGCCGCCAGTTGAAGAACCCGCTCGTGATCGAGCTGATCACGAAGGAGCAGGCGAAGTTCGAGAAATCCGCTGACATGACCCGACAGAAGGTCATCGACGGCTTGAAGGACGCCATTGACATCGCGCGGTTGCAGTCCGACGCGCAGGCGATGGTGGGCGGTTGGCGAGAAATCGCGCGCATCTGCGGCTACTACGCGCCAGAACAGAAGCAACTGAACATCACGGTCAGCGGAGCAGTGAAGTTGTCGCAGATCGAAGACATGTCCGACGAAGAGCTGGCGAAGTTGATCATCGAAGGGGAGTCCACGAGGCTCGTCGACGAGGACGACGCCACATCGGAGGACGAACCGAGGGCCTTACCCGCCCCCTCCGAGAGCGTCGAGGATGCAGACGGCAAATAACCTGATTTCTATCCAAGCAGCGCGCGCTCGGGCCGCCCAGGCTGACCGCGTGCTGTCTCGGCGTCGTTTGCTGCACTTCACGAAGCGGTTTCGCCCCCGCTACCTTGACGGATGGGTCCACCGCGTCATCGCGCACAAGCTAGAGAAGTTCAGCGAGGACGTTCAGGCGCAGAGGTCCCCACGCCTGCTCCTACTCGTGCCGCCGCGGCACGGTAAGAGCCTGCTGGCCAGTGAGATGTTCCCCGCGTGGGACCTGGGCAAGCACCCGCACAACGAAATCATCGCGGCCAGCTACAACGTGAGCCTGCCGATCAGCTTCTCGCGCAAGGTGCGCGAGCTGGTACGCGATCCGGATTACGAAAAGATCTTCCCGACCACGAAGTTGCACCCCGAGAGCCAGGCCAACGAGGCGTGGCTGACCACGGCGGGCGGCGGCTACATCGCCGCGGGCGTGGGCGGCGGCATCACGGGGAAGGGTGCGTCGATCCTTATCGTCGATGATCCGATCAAGGACGCGAAGGAAGCCGACAGCCCGACGATCCGCGACGACTTGTGGGATTGGTACGGCTCGACGGCCTACACCCGCCTCTCGCCGGGCGGCGGCGTGCTGTGGATCCAGACGTGGTGGAACGAGGACGACGGCGCCGGCCGCATTCAGCTGGCGATGGACGAGGATCCGGACTTCGACCAGTTCGAGATCATAAAGTTCCCTGCGGTCGCCGAGGAGAACGAATACCTCGACGCCGACTACAACATCTACCGAGCGTCTGAGTGCGAAGTACCTAGTACTGCGCACTTGGTACGGAGCAAGGGTGAGGCGCTCCACGCCGACAGATACACCCTCCCGATGCTGCAGCGGATCGAGAAGACGCTCACGCGCCGCCACTGGTCCGCGCTGTACCAGCAGAACCCCACGCCCGAAGAGGGCCTATTCTTCACCCGCGACATGTTCCTCCCGGTGATCTCACTGCCCGGCAACATGATTCGCGCGCGTGGCATCCGCTACACCGCGTGGGATTTCGCGATCACTGAGAAGACACGCGGCGACTGGACAGTCGGCGCGACGATCGAGCAGGACCACAACGACGAGTTCGAAGCACTCGACTGTGTGCGCGGGAAGTGGTCGAACGGCGACGACATAGTCACGAAGATGTGTGACAGCTACGAGAAGTGGTACCCGGACTACCTGATTGTCGAAGACGGCGCGATCTGGAAGACGATGAGCGCGTCGTTCAAGAAAGAATGCAAGAAGCGCGAGCTCAAGCCGTCGCTGCTGATCATGAAGACGCTCGGTCAGGACAAAGGCGTGCGCGCGCAGCCGCTGCAAATCATGATGCAGCAGGGGCGCATGCGCTTCCCTCTCAACGCCCCGTGGTTTGAGGCCCTGCAGCGCGAGTTCCTGCGGTTCCTGGCGGGCGGCACCAAAGACGACATGGTCGACGCATTCTCCTGGGCGGCCATCGTCGCCTCGCAGAAGTCGGCCCCGCGCGTGCCCTCGCAGGCGCGCAAGTCATCCTGGCGCGACCGGTTGCGCACCCTGGCGGCGGGCGGCCGCGCTGTAACACACATGGCCGCCTAATGAAACGCACCCTGATCATCAGCATCGAGGTCGAGCCACTCAACGACGAGGACGTCCTCGCGCCGTACATCGAGCTCGCCCTGCGCCGGTACATCACCGGCCTGCGCGTGCCGGCGTTCTCGTCGCCGGAAGCCGCGGCACTCGCGGTCGGCCGCCGCGAGTTCGAGGAGTTCTCGCTAAAGACTAACTCAGGCGCGCTGGTAACCGTGCGCGCCGCGCACCGGGTGGATGAGTGATGGCCTTCGAGATTGAACTTGGTAACGCGCAGACCGTGACACCGGAGTGTCTCGCGCGCGCCATTGATCTCGTCGTGCACGAATTTGAAGGGCGCCTGATCGAAGCGATTTGGTTCGGCGACGACTTGTTGGGGATTGAAATGTTCGGGGAGTCCGCGTTTGTCGACTTCCCTGTGAAGCGTACCGGAGACAGAGATGCCTATTAACAACAGCCTGGCCGAGCTCCAGTGGCTCAGATACGTTTATGTCCGTGATAATGGGCACCTCGACTACATCGCGAAGGCGAACAAGTGCGATGACTTCTACCTGGGTCACCAGTGGGACCCGGTCGTCAAGCAGCAGCTCGACAACCAACGGCGCCCCGCACTGACGATCAACAAGATCCTCTCGACGATCAGTAACGTCGAGGGCGACCAGATCCAGACGCGCGCGGAGACGACGTTCAAGGCGCTCCACACCAGCGGCGAGGACCTGAGTAACGAACTCGCCGTGCTCTATAAGCAGACGTCGGGCGCTAACCAGCTGCTGTGGAAAGAGTCCGGTGTGTTCGCCGACGGTGCCATCACGTCGCGCGGCTACTTCGACCTTCGCCTGGACTTCAAGAAGAACATGCAGGGCGAGGCGGTCCTCACGGTGCCTAACCCGCGCAACGTGCTCATCGACCCGGACGCGGAGGAGTACGACCCCGACACCTGGAAGGAAGTGTTCTTCACGAAGTGGCTCGCGCCGAACGACATAGCCACCCTCTACAACGAGGCCGACGCCGAGTACCTGGCGATGAACAACACCAACCCGTACATCGCCGACATCGACAGTATCCAGCGCAGCTTCGAGCGCTTCGGCGGGGTAGGGCACTACTACACGTACAACCCGGTAGCGCGCGCCATCATACGCAACGTGCGCACGATCGAGCGCCAGTACAAGAAACTGACGAAGTGCAAGTATTTCGTAGACCAGCAGACTGGCGACAAGCGCGGCATCCCCGAAGGTTGGGACCGCGACAAGATCAGCATGGTGGTAAAGCAGTACAACCTGGGCGTAACGGAGAACGTCGAGGAGCGCATCCGCTGGACAGTTACCGCCGGCCAGTGCGTGCTGCACGACGAGTGGTCACCGTTCAAGCACTTCACGATCGTGCCGTTCTTCCCGTACTTCCGCCGCGGCCGCACGATGGGCCTCGTTGAGAATCTGCTCGATCCGCAGGAGCTCCTGAACAAGGTCAGCTCGCAGGAGCTGCACATCGTCAACACCACGGCCAACAGCGGCTGGAAGGTGAAGACCGGTTCGCTGAAGAACATGACACCCGAAGAGCTCGAGACGCGCGGCGCGCAGACCGGCGTCGTGTTTGAGCTCGACGACCCGAAGGACATGGAGAAGATCCTGCCGAACCAGATCCCCACAGGGCTCGAGCGGATCAGTTACAAGGCAGAAGGGCACATCCAGACGATCTCCAACGTCGACAAGAACGCCCTCGGTCAGGACCGCGAGGATGTGGCGGCGAAAGCGATCAAGGCGAAGCGCGAGCGCGGCGCCGTGAACCAGATGAAGGTCATGGAGAACCTGAACTACACCCGCGCGCTGCTCGCCCGCAACACGGTCGACCTATACCAGGCGTACTACACCGAGCCGCGCATCTACCGGATCGTGTACGGCAACCCAGTCGCACAGGCCACACAGAGCCCGGACGAGAACGAGTTCCTCAAGCTGAACCAGTTCGATGCCGCTACAGGTCAGATCATGAACGACCTGACGATCGGTACGTACGAAGTGTTCATAACGTCGACGCCGGCGCAGGACACGATCGAGGAAAGCGAGTTCGAGCAGTGTATGGCGATGCGCGAGGCCGGGATCGCTATCCCCGACGACGTCGTAATCAGCCACTCCCTGCTGCGCGAGAAGCGCGAGATCGTCAAGCGCATGACCGAGACGGCCGCAGGGCCAGAAGCGCAGGCAGCGAAAGCGCTGCAGCAGCGTGGCGCGACGGCCGAGGTCGACAAGACCGAAGCCGAGGCGAAGAAGACCACCGCCGACGCGCTCCTCAAGAGCGCCGGCGCCCAGGCGAAGGTCGCGGAGATGGTCACTGCCGCGCCCGCTCAACCGGGCGAGAGTGGTACCGACCTCATGGCGCAGGTGATGCAGAACCACGCGGACGCGCAGGCGCAGCAGGCGGATCACGCGCACGAGGCGGGTATGCAGGCCGACAAGCACGCGCACGAGGTAGGCATGGCCGCGGTCGAGCACCACCACGACCTGGAGAAGGCCGGGACGGAGCACGCGCAGGCGCAGGAAGAGTCCGCCACCGAGCACGACCAGACCACCGAGCAGGCAGAACTGGCGGCGAAGCACGCCGCCAAGCAGTCCGAAGCATCCACCGCCCAGGCGATCAAGGTCGCCAAGGCCAAACCGCAGCCCAAACCAGCCACGAAAGGTAAGAAATAATGAGCAACGAAACCCAAGCACCCATCGCAGGCATGCCTGACTTCGATCCGAAAGCGGATCGCGGCAGCGAGTTCAAGTCCAGCGGGGTGGAACAAGTCGTAGAACTGAGCGCCGACGAGCTCAAGGCCATTGGTAAGGCACCCGCGGAAGAGGTCAAGGAGCCGGTCAAGGAACCGGCCAAGGAACCGGCCAAGGAGGCGGAGAAACCGGCGGACAAGGGCGACGTAGTCACCGAGCCCGCCAAGGGCGTAGAGCCCGTAAAAGAGGCCGCCAAAGAGGAGGCCAAGGAACCGGCCAAGGAACCGGCCAAGGTCGAGGAGCCGCTCCGGGACGAGAAGGGCAAGTTCATCCCCAAGGCCCGCTTCGACGAGGTCAACAACAAGGCCAAGGCGAAGGTCGCCCTCTTGGAGGCAGAGAACAAGGCCCTGCGCGACCGCATCGGTGTCGTGGACGGCAAGGCGCCGGATACCGCGGCGCTCGAGGCCGAACTGGATGCCAAGTCCGCCGCCTACAGCAAGTTCGTGGCCGACGGTCAGCTGGACGACGCCAACGCCGCGATGAAGGAAATCAATAGGATAAACAGGCAGATAGGTAATATCGAGGCCACCCGGATCAGCGGCGAGCACCAGGAAGAGTCGGCCAACGTCGACGTCCTGACCGAGCTTGTCGGACTGTACAAGGACGCCTACCCGGTGTTCGACGACGCCAACACTGAAGTCTACAAGCAGGAGTACGTCGACTTCGTGGCCAGCCTGCAGGGGCGCTTCGAGATGACTGGCTCGTCGCCCGCCGAGGCGCTGCGTGAGGCCGTCGAGCTGGCGGTAGCCAAGTTCGGCTTGGACCCCGCGCCGGCCGCCGCCGACCCCGCCGCCCCCGCGACGCCGGCCAAGACCAAGGCCGACGAGCGCAAGGAATCCGGCGTGGACGCCGCCCTGAAGGCCGCCGCGGCTCAGCCGCCGTCGACCGCCAAGGTCGGGGAAGACTCCGACAAGGCCGGGATGACCAAGATCTCGATCGAGCAGATTTCGGACTACAAGACCTTCGAATCCCTGGCCAAGTCAGAATCCACGCTGAAGCGCTTGCGCGGAGACCTTGCCTAGAGTCTAATCTTAGAGTATCATGCACTTGTACCACCTCGTCAGCCCCGCGATAGTTGGGCCCCACCGCACCGGGTCACTGTGCGCATCCGCCTCTCTGACAGCCGGCGTTGAAGGCATGTCTTACGAGTCACACTCTTCAATTTTGTAGAGAGGCGGATCATGTCAATGACCAATTTTTCACTGCTCACGTCGGAACAGAAGACGGTGTGGGCAATGGACATGTGGCGTCAAGCACGCAACATGTCGTTCATCAACAAGTTCCTGGGCAAGGGCCCGAACTCGATGATTCAACACATCACCGAGCTCAAGGCTTCCGAAAAAGGCGCCCGGGCAGTTATCACCCTGTTGGCTGACCTCGAAGGCGACGGCGTAGCGGGCGACCGCACGTTGGAAGGCAACGAGGAAGGTCTCAAGTCGTACGATCAAGTCATTCGTATCGACCAGCTGCGTAACGCGACCCGCCACGAAGGCCGCATGGCTGACCAAAAGTCGGTTGTGAACTTCCGTGAAGATGCGCGCGACACACTGGCGTACTGGATGAGTGATCGTCTCGACCAGCTCGCGTTCCTGACGCTGGCCGGAATTTCGTACGCGTACAAGCCGAACGGCTCGACGCGTGTCGGTTCCGACCTTATCAACCTCGAGTACGGTGCGGATGTTACGACCCCGACCACGCTGCGGCGTGTTCGTTGGGACGCCACCGCCGGTGCGCTTGTAACGTCGGCCGCAACTTCGGACGTCGTCGCAACTGACCTGCCGTCGTACAAGATGTTGGTCTCCCTCAAGGCTTACGCCAAGACGCAGTACATCCGCGGCGTGCGGATGGAAGGCGGCGGAGAGTCCTACCACGTGTTCCTGACGCCGCTCGGCATGGCCGCGCTGAAGAAGGACGCCGACTACATCGCGAACTTGCGTTACGCGCAGACCCGCGGTGAAGACAACCAGCTGTTCACCGGCGAGACCGTCAAGATGGACGGTCTGTATCTGCATGAGTTCCGCCACGTACCGAACACTTCGGACCTCACGTCCGGCAAGTTCGGCTCGGGCGGCACCGTCAACGGCCAGTACCTGCTGTTCTGTGGCGCGCAAGCGCTCGGCATGGCGGATATCGGCGTGCCGGAATGGGTCGAGAAGGGCTTCGACTACGAGAACCAGCAAGGTATCTCCGTCGGCAAGATCGCGGGCTTCAAGAAGCCGGTGTTCAACTCGATCTACGCGGCCAACACCGTGCAGGATTTCGGCGTCATCACCTGCTACACCGCGTACTAACCGAAAAGGACATCAATCATGAGCCTGCTCAGAACCAATCGCACTGCCCAAAACGTGT
This sequence comes from Dehalococcoidia bacterium, assembly GCA_041481535.1. Lineage (GTDB taxonomy): Bacteria > Chloroflexota > Dehalococcoidia > SM23-28-2 > RBG-16-64-32 > DATKKM01. The sequence goes on from JBGPBZ010000095.1 coordinate 8,608, forward strand.
TGGCGCAGGTGTTCGCATTCAACTTCGATGACACGATGGTCGCCAAGGACGGCACCACGCAAGACTTCGGAGCTGCGAGCATCACCGCTGCCAACATTTTCATCATCGGTTGGCTGCCGCTTGGCGCCCGCGTTGTTGGCGGATCGTTCGAGCGGATCGTCGCCTTCGATACGGCCAGCTACACGGTCACCATCGGAGACCACGAGGACGTGGACCGCTACCTGGCTTCGGCCGACCTGAAGGCCCTCGGGACTTCGGCGCTGCTGACGCTGGCGGAAGCTACCACGGCCCGCGCCACCACCCCCGTCGAAATGTCGATCACCAACGCCGATG
>JBGPBZ010000096.1:0-8865 GCA_041481535.1 Dehalococcoidia bacterium
CAGTTCTACGAAAAATGGCTATCGAGAAAGGAGGCGGTGTCCGATATGTCTTGACCCAGCACAACGGCTTGACGCCGTGGAACCGCCCGACGTAAATTCGGGTTGCTCTGGCTCCATCGGCGGCAACCCCGCTGGCAAACAGAAAGACCGCCGTGTCACGGCGGTCTTTGCATATGGCCAAGGCTATCGTATACTGACAGGTGAGTTCTGGTCTGCAAGGACCGCTGCGAGCCTTCCAAAATGGAAGGCTCGTTTCTATTCAATTAACGCGATTATACCAGAAAACCAGGATAGAATTAGCGCAGATGTTCGATTATCCGAGCGGCGCGTAGCGCCCGTAGTTACCGTAACGCATGCGGCGAGCTTGACCCTCGATCAGCGCGTACATCGGCTGGTTGTCGCGCCGGTGGTTGTAGCGAAACGCGTACTCGTTGACATAGTCCTGAAGGTGCTTGCTCGATACCGAGTGGTACACCCCGCGAATGCCGTTCTTCAGCAAGCTCCAAAACCCCTCGATGGTGTTGGTGTGGATGCGTCCGACAACATACACCTTCTCGGAGTGGTTGATGCGCTGATGTCCGAATCCTCGCTGCGCCAGTGGGTTGTAGACCTTGTAGTCGTCGGTGTAGATCATCGTCGCGGGCAGAACCTTTGCTTGAATGATCGGCATGACAGTGCGGCGCGCGACGTTCGGAGTGACAAGCGCCGCAACTTTGCCACCACGCTGGACGATGCCAACAACGGGCGTCTTGCCGACACCACGGCCAATCACCCCAGATATGCGCTTGCTGCGGTGCTTGTTGCGTTCCTTGCCGCCGACGTAAGCCTCGTCCACCTCGACCTCGCCCCGCAACATCCCTACTTCTTCACCCATGAGTTTGCGAAGTTGGTTGAACATGCGCCACGCCGTCTTGTAGGTCACGCCAAGCTCCCGCTCAAGTTGCTTCGCAGAGATGCCGCAGCGCGTCGAGGCCATAAGGTGCATCGCGTAGAACCAATACTTGAGAGGCGTGGTTGTCTTGGCGTAGATGGTGCCAGCGAGCGGGTAAACGTGAGTCCCGCAGTAGTCGCAGGAGTACGCCTTGCGGTTGGTCAGTTTGTGGTGCGGGCGCTCAACCTTGCACAGACGGCAGATTATGCCGTCAGGGTAGATCAGGCACTTAATCGCTTCCAAGCAAGTATCGTCGTCGGGGAACGTCTTGTTGAATTGGGCGATGGTGAACTTGGGCTGTTTAGCTGGCATGATTCGTGCTCCTTCACTAATAAGGTAGCACTATCTGTACGTGCTGTCAAGGGATACTTACCTATAATCCTAGCGCTCAAGCAGGAGACGCATCCATACGCCGAGTCGAACGGACCCGAGCTGCCCTCTCCCGCATTGGAACGCTTCGATGGCACACGACGTATTCATAAGCTATTCAGACGAGGACAAGGCCGTCGGAGACGCGGTTGCGCCAAGCTGGAAAGCCGTCACGTCTGCCCCTTCAAACTCCCCCAGCGGTTTTGTCTCGGCTTTTGTGATCTGCGGGAGCGGCTGAGTCTTCGCGGGCCGTGGCTTGCCACCGGCGGCCCTTGTGACAAGTATTCGGAAGAACACGAAGAACAGAACGAGCACGCCCGAGACGAGGTAAGAGATCTGCACAGCGGGTCTCTCAGAGTCGGTGCCGGAAAGCAGGCCGTGGATGAGGGCCATGACGAATAGACCAAACGTGGTGTAGTGCAACCAGCGCCACCCCTTCTGTCCGATGAAGCGCTTCAAGTAGAAGCTCGCGGTTACGGCGATCGAGCCGTAAAGCGTGACCGTGCCCAGCGCGACGGGAGTCGGCCGGTAGTGCGACTCGAACGGGACGAGCATCTCGACGAGTGTGAACTTTGCCCACGGATCTGGCAGTAGTATCAGGACGTGGAACACCATCGCGAGCAGCACGAATATCGACAGGAACTTGTGGATGTCGTAGACCCAGCCGCGCGCGAAGAGTCCGTCGAACACGCGCGAGCTTACGGCGATGCCGAGGACGACGGAGAGAAACAGCAGCCAGTAGGCGATCAATCCGGCGGAGCGCCCCAGGTACCAGTACATATGCGCCGAGACGTCAGGTAGCGATACCGCCGGCACGAGCATCCAGGCGGCCAGACCGAGAGCGCCGGCCGTCACCAGCAGCGAGGCAAGGACGACGTACCGATTAGAGTCCGTCGGGTGCGGCTTCGCGGCCATCTACGAACCTCCGGATTCGATTGGCGTCGGCGCCGGTGTTGGCGCGGGCGTCTTCACGGGCGCAGGCGGCTTCTGTGTCGCAACCGGTTGCGGGGCCGGAGCCGAGTCCGGCTGCGATGGGGCCGCCGCGATAGGTGCTGCGTCCGGCAGGCCCGGCACGTAGTCCGCCGGCGGTTCGGCATCTCCCGGTGCTGGAGCTGCGTCGACAGGCGCGGCGCCCTCAGACGCTGAGTCCTCGGAACTTGGGACGTAGACGATGCGGCGCACAATCACGGGCGGCTCCGGCGGCGGCGCGGTAGGCTGCGGTGTCGCCGGCACTGGTTCCGGCGTACGAGGCGGCGAAATCGTGGCGACCGGCTCGACGACAGCGCTCGCGGCTGCGTCAGGGGGAGCGGCGTGCCAGGTCGGCCAGGCGAGCGCCGCCCAGACTCCGATCGTCGCCAGAACGGTGCAGAGGATGATCAGTAGCTTTGATCCGAAGTACTTCATCAGTCACTCCTTCCACCCCTAGTCGTCGTTCGGCTCCTGCGTTTCGCGCGGCTCCGGCGTTTCGTGTGGTTCCTGCGTTTCGTGCGGCTCTTCCGTCTCGTGCGGCCCTTCTGTCTCGTGCGGTTCATGCGGGTCTTCGGTCTCCGGTGGCTGTTCGGTTGCGCGTGGTTCGTCAGTCTCGCTCGGTTCCGCCGTCTTGGTTGGGGCAGGGCTGTTTGCAGGCGGCCCTTCCGTCAACTCCTGGGGCGGCACGTTCGGCGTAGGTGTCGGCGTTGGCAAGAGTTGAGGCGCATGCTCTTCCGGATGCGGCGAGGCAGTTGGCTTGAGTGTTGGTCTCGGCGTGGACGGCTCTTGTAGCCCTGGCAGTTGTCGGTCAGACCTGTTGGCTGAGGGCGCCGAGTCTGGCCTGCCGCCACCGGGGACGCTGGAATGCGAATCGGCGTCGGACGGCGAACCGGTCTCGTCGCCCGGGGTGTCCAGGCTAGCTTCTGGCGCCGGTCCGTACGTGCCGTCATTGTAGTAGACGTACTCGGTTGTGACGCGCGGCTCGGGGCTGTCGTTCGAAATGTCCTGTCCGGACTCATTGGACGGCGACCCCTCGTTCTCGATCTGCGCCGCCTGAGCGCTGTACGCCTGGGCGCCGCCTCCGTCTCCGCCGAGTCCGAAGAAACCGGCACGGACGCTGATGGAGACGAGGGCGAACGTCACGAGGCTTGTCAGTGCGAGGGCTAGTGAGAGCGCTGACCTTCTTGTCATGGCAAAGACTCCTTCCGGGCTCTGAGTAAACGCGTTTCTGATCCGATCACGGGACGACCTGCGAACCGCCCGAGTTGATCGGCGTTGGTGACGGTGTCGGAACGGGCGTTGGCACCGGCGTCGGCCGAACGGTCGGCGCTGGCGTCGGGGGCGGTGGTGGCGCTGTCGGTACGGCTGTACGAGGCGGCGCCGTCGCGCCCGGTGGTGGCGCTATCGGTATCGCTGTTGGCCGGGGCGGAGCCGTGGCCGCCGGCGTTGGGGGCGATGTCCGCTTCGGAGAAGGCGTTGGCGGCCGGCCGGTTGGGAGCGCCACAGGCGGGCGCGGCGTCGGAGCTACCGGCGGCGGCGTGCGAACGGGCGTCGGAAGCGAGCCTCTCGCAGTTGGCGCGATCGTTCTCGCCGGCGGCGTCGGCGTCGGCACGCTTGAGTGTGGCCTGGGCGTCACGACCGGGCGTGTTGTGGGTTCCCCGCTGCGCGGAGGTGTCGTGGCACCCGGCCCCGCCGAGGATTGGCGCTGAACGCCCGGCGATGCGGCGACCCAGTAGTATTCCGTGACAACCTGCGGATCGGCAGGCGCGGCCGCCGGATCGAGGACTTCCTCCGAGGCCGCGTCCGAAGCCGGGTCAACGGCATCCGCGGGTTGCCCCGCGACGAGCTCTGGCTGCTCGGCCGCGCCGCCACTCGCGTTGGGAGACGAAGTATCGACCACGAGGGCGAATGCGAGGATAGTCGCGGATGCGAGGGCCATTGCGATGGACAATCTCTTTCCCATAGGGCTAACTCCTTCCTTCCCGGCGGCCTAGTTCGCTTGTGTCCCGGCCCAGCCGGCCGTGGTCAGCAAGCGTCCATCCTCCATCACAAACAGTCCGAATGCGTCGTGTTCTCGGAGGAAGTGCGCGCCCTCGTCGGGGCCGAGGAGGAGCGCCACCTTGGCGAACACATCCGCCTTCGTGGCCGTTTCGGCGACGACGGAAGCCGAAAGCACACCGGACTCGGCTGGTCGTCTTGTTCTCGGGTCGATCAGGTGGTGAAGCAGCCTCTCGCCTCGGTGCCAGCGACGTACCGCCGTCGTCGATGTGGCGAGCGCCTCGTCGTGCAGTCGGATGAGCGAGATGCCGCCCGTTGCGCCGGCGGGATCGGTGAGGTTCACGAGCCAACCATCGCCGTCCGGCCCGGAGCCCGCGGCAAAGAGGTCGCCGCCGGCGTTAACTACGAAGTCTCCGGTCGGCTGCAGGACCTGCACCGCCGCATCCACCGTGTAGCCCTTGCCGATGCCGCCCAGGTCGATGCGAAGCCCGGGCGGGGTGTGTACGGAGCGCTCTTCGGCGTCGAGAAGGACTTGTGATATGGAGAAGCGCTCTGACGCAACGCGCCCGGCCGGTTCCTCCGACGAAGATTCGACTTGCTCAAACGATCGGTCGTAGCCCGCTGCCTCCAGCTCCGTGAGCATCGCCGGTTCGAACGCGCCGCCGGTTATCCGCTGGAACTGTTGCGCCTGGTGCAGGATGTCGAAGAGTACTTCCGAGACAGGCGTCTCCCGGCCTGCGCGCTCGTTAAGCTGGGACAACTCGCTGTCGGGCAGGAAGCGGCTGAGTCGAGCCTCCATAGAGTAGAAGACATCTTCGGCGTTGACAAAGAGACGCGTATCTTCGAGGTCACTGGCGAACAGATCGACCTGCGTGTTCATCGCGCGGAACTGCCGTTGTCCCAGCAGAGACGGCGTGGGCAGGGCGCGCGCAGGCAAGGGGGCAGTACTGGTGGTCATGGGACCTCCTTAAAAGTAGGGCTATGCCTGGTGCCGGTGGGTATGGGGATTTTGTTTAGGGCGGGCGGATGGCGGTTGTATCACTCATGGGCAGGTTCTCAGTGGTCCGGGGTCTCCGTTGGCTGTGGGGTCTCCGTGAGCTCTGGCGTCTCGCTTTCGTGCGGGACTTCGGTCTCGTGCTCGCCCGGTTTGGTTAGCGTCGGAGTCGGCGTTTCCGTCGGCGTCGGAGCGGGTGTGGATATTTCCGTCTCCACCGGTGTTGGTGAGAGCGTGTGAATAAGCGGCGCGGTAGGCGTTGGATTGTTGGTTCCCTCCGGCGAGTCGGGTGCGTCCCCTGAGGGTGTGGGAGTTACGTTGCAGTTCTGGCACTGCGGCGGCGCCTGCGGCGTTGGCGTCGGCGTGGGCTTCGCCTCGCAGTGATCGCATCCCTCGTTCGGTGGTTCCGGTGTGGGTGTTGGCGTGGGAGCACTCGATGCGGCGGGAGTAAGGAACGTTCCGCCCTCATCGAGTAACTCACGTCCCAGAGCATCGGTGGGCACCGGGATCACGATAACTCCCGCCGCCTGCCCGCTCGCGACCGGACCGGAGGGCGGTCGAGGTGTCTCCGTCGGCGTCGCTGAAGGATGCTCCGGCGCGCCGACTGCGCCCTCTTGTGGTACGCCCGCCGCTTCGTGGAGCGCGTCGCTCGGTTCTTCGGCCGAAGCCGTCGTCTGGTCCAGAGCTTCGTCTCCACTCTTGCTGATCAGGACGCCGTAACCGAGGATGCCGACGCCCAGGATCGCTGCGGCGGCGACAGCGGTCGCGGTGATCTTGCCGAAGGCGAGGAGGAGCAACCAGCCGCGGTGGCCCTGCCGCATCGGCCGCCAGCGGGATGCTTCTAAGCGAGACGAGACGCCGAGCTTCGAGAGGATGGACGAGACGTGATACTTGGCCCCGTCCAGGGTAATCCCGAGCCGCTCTGCGATCTGCTCGTTTGTCCGTCCCTCCCGAAGCAGATGAAAGACGATCCATTCGCGCGGGGTGAGGACGTCCGGGTGACGCGGTCTGCCACGTACAGTCATTCTGTAATGAATTTTCGCCGCGAACGTACTGATTTAACACTACCCGAAGTAAAATTCTGGAACAGAACTGTCCATTGTTCGGTGAGGCGCTTTGAATCAAATCGCATCGCTGAATGCGCCAAAGCGAGGCTGGATCCTGAGGACGACGTGGGATCTAGCAGAGTGGGTGGCTTTGTTGATCTTAACGAGAACGCGACCGTCGGCGAGGAGTCCGGGCGCCATTTCCTGCATCACCAACCCGCCATAGTGACACCCTCTGGAGCCACAGTTTGGATTAAGACAAAAGCGCCGAGGCGGGGCGAGGGGGTAGCCACGCGTACGCACGTCTGCCAACAAGCGTAATCGCCTCAGCGCCAAGTAAGCATATCCGGACTCAGCCTTTGATTGGTTAAGGGCCAGTGAGAAAACGCCTGGCTTCTTCGCGCCCAGCTTGGAGACAGCACACAACGGGGCTAGATTCTCTTGCCCTGGCTTTACCAAAACTGAACTCAGGGGACCGTAAAGACTCGGTTGAAACGGGGCGGTGCACGTTCGCGTCATATATCCGTGATGTCATCACTAACAGCACATCCGCCTGGCCGGCTTTTCCGGGCAGTTACCTGGCCTGCGCGGCACATTAGCTGGAAGATCATCCTTCCCTACGTTTTCTTGACGCTTATCCTTGCAGCCGTTGGCAGCTACCTGGCCACGAACGTCGTCACCGGATCCCTGCACGAGCGGTTCGAGAATCAGCTAGCCGAGGCTGGGCGCGTTACGTCCGACTCCGTCGTGCGTACGGAGCGCACCCAACTTGAGGCGGTTCGCGCAGTCACGTTCACGCAGGGAGTCTCCGACGGTATCGCGGCGGGCGACATCGCGTCGCTGAAGCGGCTGGTGCAGCCGATAGCGACGAACAGCGGGATCGAACGATTGGCCGTACTGGACGCAACAGGTAAGCCGCTCGTATCGATTGCGCTGACTGATCGAGCCAGCCTCACGTACAAAGACGCAAGCGCCAGCGGGCAGGAATCCGGCTGGCCTCTGGTCCAGTCCGTCATCGTCGGAGTTGTCGATAGCGAGGGCGACAAGCAGGCTCAGATCATCGAGACGGACTCCGGCTTCGTTCTCTACACGGCAGGGCCTATCGAGCAAAATGGGCAGATCGTTGGCGTCGCCCTCGTGGGCACGACCATCAGTACGTTCCTCACCGGCGCGCAGAGTCAGGCTCTCGCTGACGTCACGTTCTATGACTTTAACGGGGCGCCCCTTTCCTCGACGTTCGTCGCTGCTCTGGATCAAGGCTCCAATGGAGATGCCGATCTCGCTATCGACGACTCTTCGACGCTCAGTTCGATTGTCTCCGGCGCAACCGTGCGAGAAAGCAAGTTGGTCTGGGGCAGGAAGTACGACTTCCTCTACTCGACCCTGCAATTGCGTGGGAAGACCGTCGGCATTTATTCCGTGGCTCTGCCCACCGACTTTATCTTTAGCGCCGGTAGCACAACTCGCACGCAGGTGGCTGCTCTCTTCGGGATCGGCATCGTAGCTGTGCTGGCGATCGGTTTCTTCCTGGCCAGCCTCCTCACCAGGCCGATCCTTCGCCTCGTTCGCACTGCGGCACGCGTCACCTCAGGCGATCTGAACGCCCGTAGCGGTATCCGGACTGGCGATGAGATAGGGCAGCTCGCCGAATCGTTCGATCAGATGACTTCGCGTCTGCAGCGACAACACCTGGCGACGATCAAGGCTCTGACGTCCGCCATCGACGCGCGCGATCCTTACACACTTGGCCACTCGGTCCGCGTTGGTCAGCTGGCCGTCAGCATCGGGCGGCAGATGGAGCTTCCGAACGCCCTGATCGGCCACCTCGAGACCGGGGGCTACTTGCACGACATCGGCAAGATCGGCATCCGGGACGCCGTCCTGGGTAAACCGGGCGCGCTGACCGCAGAGGAGCGGGCACTGATCAACGATCACCCGCGCATCGGCCTGAAGATCCTCGAACCCGTCGAGCTGCCCGGGCCAGTCATCGAATTCGTTAACAGTCACCACGAGCGCCTCGATGGCAGTGGCTACCCGCAGGGCCTGCGTGAAGACGAGATCTCGATCATGCCCCGCATCGCCGCCGTGGCGGACATGTATGACGCTATGACTACGGACCGTCCTTACCGTCTCGCGATGACCCCCGAAGAAGCGATGAAGATACTCTGGGACGATTCCCGGAAGTTCCTCGACCCTGATGTCGTGCGAGCGATGAGAGAAGTTCTTGGCGATTGGGAGCGCAGGCGGTTGATTGAACCGGAGCTCCGTGGGTTCCGGCGCGAGACACCGACTAAGACGTTGGTCTAACGGCTGTGCTATCGACCATCCGGCACGGCACCGTCATCGTCGGTTTAATTCTATCCGCGATACTCGCAGCCGCTGTTGGATCCACCTACGCCCTGATCGGCTCTTCGACCGAATCAATCGACGCCAATCTCCATTCGCTGGTGAGCGCCGATTATTCGGTCGATCCTGCCGGCCAGCACATCGCGCCCCTCGACGAAAGCATCAATGAAGTCGCTAGAAGCGACGAAGCCGCGCTCGCCCAACCCAGGCCC
>JBGPBZ010000097.1:0-8817 GCA_041481535.1 Dehalococcoidia bacterium
CTCGTCAACAAACCGGCGTCGATGATGAACGGCGAGCCCGTAACGTACCGCGCCCGGTCCGACGCCAGGTACCGCACCGCCTCTGCCACGTCCTCCGGCTCGATCCACGGCACCGGCAGCAGGTTGCTCGCCGATCGCTCCGCAATCTCCAGCGGTGTCGAGTTTTCGAGTTCGGCAAGCCCGTCGTTCATCGGTGTGTTCACGCCCGTCGGGTGCAGCGACACAACGCGCACGTTGTACGGCGCAAGCTCAATCGCCCAGCTTCGCGTCAGACCGGTCAGCCCCCACTTCGACGCAGCGTAGTGGCTCATCCTCCCCATTCCCCGCAGCCCGCCCACCGACGAGTTGTTGATGATCACGCCGGACTTCTGCGCGATCATCACCGGGATCACCCGCCGCGCGACCAGCCACGCACCCTTCAGGTTGATGTCCAGCATCGCGTCCCACTCGTCCTCCGAGAGCTCGTGCGCGAGTCCGTACGCCGCGATCCCCGCGTTGTTGAACAGCACATCGATGCGCCCGAACTCCGCCACCGTCTTCTCCACCGCGGACGTTATCGCCGCATCGTCACGCACGTCCCCCGTAAACGTCAGCGCCTGTGAGCCCGCCGCCCTCACCGCATCCTCCAGCGACCGCAGATCATCGCTCGATCCCAGCGCATATCCTGGATACTCCAACTTCTTCGCGACATCAAACGCCGCGATGCGCGCCCCGTGCGACGCCAGGTTCAGCGCAACGGCGCGCCCCTGGCCGTGCGCCGCGCCCGTAATAAACGCAACCTTCCCCTCGAACTCCTTGTCCTCGTTCATCTCAAACCTGGGGCTGCCTGGTTTGTTGGTTTGTCAGTTGGTTTGTCGCTTGGTACGTCTCCAGGTACTCGTCTAGCGGAACCTCCAGCGCGTTGTTGAACACGTTCGTCGCCACCATCATCGCCCCGAACGCCGTCAGCGCCACGATCTGCTCGTCGCTGAACTCCGCCGCCAGCCGCGCGTACAGCTCTTTCGGCACCCGCGCGAACGGTGTCGAAAGCGCCCGCCCGAAGTCCACAACCAGCTGATCACGCGAGTCGAGCCGCAGTTCGTCCGGGTTTTCGCCCCAGTCGATCAAGATGCGTCGGAAGAACGTCGAGCAGATCAGGCAGTCCGTCTCACTCGATATCGCGTGGGAGAACAGGATCACCGCCCGCTCACCGAGCCACGGCTGTACAACATCCCGCAGCGTGTACCACGCCATCAGTGCATGAAACGCCGGCATCGAATGCAGCAGCGTGCTCTTCATGTTCGTCATCCGCCCATACTTGCGGACACCGTCTTCATGCGCGGCGCGCTGCTCCGGCGTGGCGTCTTCAGGATCAACGGGGCGAATTCGTGGCATGGTACTGCTCCTTTGGCGGAAGCCTACGTTATCACAGCGCGACGAACGGCATGGCTTAAGGCTCTTCAGCCTCGGACTGCGATCTGCCAATCACCAAACGTTGCCTTCCCATCAAATCGATTGTCCCTCTCCCGCGCCTGGGAGAGGGGTTGGAAGTGAGGGCCGTCCCTCACGCCGCGCATTCTAGCGCAGCCGGGATCCCAGCTTAACTGCGAGAAGTCGCGGCGTGAGGCTCCCCGGCGAGGATCGTGCCCCAGACGGGTATGTCTCTGATCTCGAGCGGGTCCACATGGAGCGGATCCGCTTCGAGCACCGCGAAGTCAGCCCACTTGCCCGACTCAATCGTGCCGGCCGCATGATCCATGCGGAGGGTGTACGCTGCGTCGATCGTGACGGCGCGCAGGGCGTCGTAGACGGAGATGCGCTCGTTCTCGCCGAGCACTCGGCCCGAGGCGGTCAAACGGTTGGCAGCGCACCACACCAGGTGCAGCCCGCCCAGGGGGGTCACCGAAGCGTCGGAATGCAGCGCGAAATGGACTCCCTCGCGGGCGGCCGTGGCGCAGCCGTCCAGGCGTGCTGCCCTCTCCGGGCCGAGGGTGATGTCGTAGTGCTGGTCGCCCCAGTAGTAGATGTGGTTGCTGAAGATGTTCGCGCACATCCCGGCAGTTGCCATCCGGCGATACTGCGCCGCCGTTGTCATCTGGCTGTGCTGGACCGTGTGACGATGGTCCCACCGCGGGTGCACCCTCAGAGCGTGCTCAACCGCTGCGACGAACGCCTCACTCGCCAGGTCGCCGTTGCAGTGCGCGTGTACTGTCAGGCCCGCCGCGTGGTACGTCTCGACGATCTGGTCGAGTTGTTCCGGGTCGATTAGCCACTGGCTCTGGTCCGTTCCACTGAAGTACCCCGGCCAGCCGACGCAAGCCGTGAACCCCTGGATCGAGCCGTCCAGCACAAGCTTCACCTGCCCGAATCGCAGCTTGTTGGTGCTCTGTGGGGCAAGCTCCCTTACGAGCGCGGCGACTTCAGACGGGTCCTGCGGTCCGCCCAGCAGCGGACCATAGGCCACGGAAGCCCGCGCCGGGAAGCTGTCCTCGTTCGCCACCTCCTGCCAGCGGGCCACGACATCGGAGCGGAACAGCATCGCGCCGAGGTCAGTGAACGTCGTCACGCCCGCGTTCACGCAGGCGCGCCCCATGTTCCGGATTCCGGCCGCCGAATCGGAGGCCCGCATCAGCATCCCGAGCGCCGTCCGGGCCCTGATCATCGCTTGCAGCTCCTGCAGCTCGCCGATTGGCTCTCCGTCCGCCCCCTTCACGACGCCCAGCGCGTCAATGTCCGCCGTGATTCCCTCGGATCGCATCAGGGCGCTGTTTACCGTCGCCAGGTGAGCGTTGGCGTGGAACACAAAGATTGGCCGCGTTGCCGACACTCGATCCAGCTGCGTCGCCGTCATCCGCTCCCCCGGGAAGTAGATCGGGTCGAGCCCCCACGCGAACAACGTACCTTTCGGGTCATCGATCGCACCGGCGGCCTCGCGAAGGCGGTCGATCACCGCCTCCACGCTCCTGCAGCCCGCCCAGCGCTTGCCGTCTGGCGCCGTCCGGTCGAAATACCCCACGTAAGGGAACGACCACATCGCCCCCTCCATGGCATGGCAGTGCGCCTCCACGAACCCGGGCAGTAGCACCTTGTCCCGGAACGTTTCGTCCAGCCGGTGCTCGCCCCAGCCTTTGAGTTCGTCGACCGTGCCGACGCCAAGAATGCGCCCGTCACGGACGGCGACCGCAGTCGCCTCCGGCAGGCTCGGGCTCATCGTGATGATCTTACGGGCGGTGAAAATCGTGATCGGGACGGACACGCGGTTTCCCGGAGCGCTAGTCCAGCCCGTCGCGGAAACGCCAATACGAAATCGCCTTCGCCGTCGCCCGTGCTGCTGCCCCGAAGCTCGTGAACGCCGCCACGCCGCGCTCCAGCAGTTTCCCCCGTAGCTCGCTCATCACATCCTCCACGTGGGACGGATGCGCGATTACGAGGAACGGCTTCGCGGACTTCTCTTTCTGCCCGGCCAGCGTCTCGATCAGCGCATCCATGATCGCCGGAGCTTGTCGCATCCGCCGCGCCATGAACGTGCCGCTGGTCTCCAGCGCCACCGCGTCTACGTTCTCGTCCTCTTCCAGGATGTCGAACAGCCGCTGCAAGTTCCCCGGCACAAACCCCATCCCGATCGTGCCGCCCGCGTCGAGCGGGTTCCGGTACGAGCCGCCGATGATGTTGAAGAACGACGCCAGCTTCTCGTACGAGGCCGACGTCAGCAGCGGCACGTCCAGCCCCTCGCGCTCGAACGCGTCCGTGATCACCACCGACTGCCCGCCCGTCATCGCGATCAGCCCCATCCGCCGTCCTGTCGCCGGCTTGCAGTGCACCAGCGCCTTCACCGCATCGATGGTTTCGTCCAGATTGTCCGTCTGGATCACGCCCGCCTGTCGCATAGCTGCGTCCCAGATCGCCGGCGCCGTCGCCAGCGAGGCCGTGTGCGAGTACACCGCGCGTCCGCCCGCCGCTGTTGTCCCACCTTTCCACACAACCACCGGCTTCCGCTTCGCCGCTGCCTTCAGCGAGGCCAGCAGCCGCGGCCCGTCCTTCACGCCTTCGATGTACATCGCGATCACTTCCGACTCCGGGTCCTGCGCGAAGTAGTCGAGGTAGTCAGGCGCGTCCAGCAGCACCGCGTTCCCGAAGCTCACTGTCTTCGAGCATTTGATCCCGTGCACGGAGCCGACCAGCGAGAAGTTGATCGTGTGCGTCCCGCTCTGGCCGATGAAGGCGACGTTTCCGGCGTCGCCCGCCGGCTGGTCGGTGCTGTGCCGCACTCCGAGCCGCCGGTTGTAGATGCCCATGCAGTTCGGGCCGATCAGCAGCAGGTCACCCTCGCGCGCGATCTCCGTCACCTTCGCCTGCGCTTCGATCCCGTCCTCCGTCTCCGTCTCCGCGAAGCCGGACGTGAACAGCGCGACGCCGCCCACCTTCTTCGCCACGCAGTCCGTAACGATCCGCCAGGCCACCGGCCGCGGCACCGCGCACAGCACGTAATCGATCTCCTCCGGTATCTCCGCCAGGCTCTTCAAGTTCGTGACGCCCAGCTCCTCAATCCCAGGAATCTCGTTCGGGTCAATCTGCACCGAGTACAACTTGCCGCTGAACGGCTTCATCGCGTGAAGCCACATGTACCCCATCGCCTTCTTATCCCCCACCACCGCCACAACCTTCGGGTTCAGCGCCCGATCAAGCCGCGCAGTGAGATTTCCGGAGTAGGGCATTTCTTCACATCCGCCCGAGCAACTCAGTCTTCTTAGACTGAAACTCGACTTCCGACAACAGACCAGCATCCTTTAGGTCAGCCAATTGCTTGATCTGTTGAGGAATGCTCGCGCCGGCATCCGTGGGCACATTTCGATGCTTACTCCGAAGCTCTTCGATCAATTCGACCGCCATATCGAGGTGCGAAGGACGAACGCTTGTAACGTGAATTGTTGCTCCCCCTCCACCCAGCACAGTCAGAGTACCGCTCGATAGAGGATTGAGTCCTTTGTGTGCAACGATCTCTCGAATGTCCTGGTACCGAATCCTCGTGACGTCCGTTCCCCACGGGAATTTTCCGGTTTGAAACTCCAGATAGTCATCGAGAATGTTGAGGCAGTAGTTCTTTCCTTTGTTGCGGACCGAGAGTCGGCAAGCCCTGTCATCTGTCGACATCGGAAATCAACCCGCAATCACTATCCGCGCATCCACCGCAATCACCCCATCGCTGTAGACAAACACCGGGTTGAGATCCAGCTCCTCCACCTGCGGGTTCGCCTCGACAAACTCCGAAAGCTTCAGGATCAGCGACTCCAGAGCCGCCACATCCGCCGGCGGCTGCCCGCGCACGCCTTCCAGCACCGGGTAGCCCTTGATCTCGCGCACGATCTGCCGCGCGTCGCGAGTCTCCAGCGGCACGATCCGGAACGCCACGTCCTTCAGCACCTCCACCAGAACGCCGCCGAGGCCGAACATGATCACGTGCCCGAACTGCGGGTCCTTGCTCACCCCGACGATCACCTCGACGCCCGCCGGCGCCATCGCCTGCACCGCCACGCCCTCGATACGAGCGTCCGGCTGCTTCGCCCCGACCGCCGCCATCATCTCCTCGAACGCCTGCTTCACTTCTTTCTTCGATTCGAGCCCAACGCGCACGCCGCCAACGTCCGACTTGTGCGTAATATCCGGCGACACGATCTTGATCACCACCGGGAAGCCAACCTTCTTCGCCGCCTTCGCTGCCTCCTCCGCGTCCGTCGCCAGGTGCGCCTCCGCCACCGGAATCCCCGCCGCCGCCAGTACCTGCTTAGACTCGATCTCGGTCAGCACGGTGCGGCCTTCGCTTTTCGCCCGTTCGGCCGCCTTTGCAAGCATATTCGTAGCCATCGGCGGCATCATACGAACGGCTGAGGTGGGTGGTCAAATTGGTCCTCCACCCGGCGTAAAATGGAGTCGCTTGCTGAGGGGTCAGGGAGGAAAGATATGCGCAGGGTCCTTTTCGCCATCGGGCTGGCCGTCCTGGTCGTTCTGCTCGGCTCCGCTTCGGGACGCTCATCGCTGGCGGCCGGTGAGACGATGCACATCCAGGGCACTCTTTGCGTCGACTTATCATGCGGCGAAGAAGCCTACGGCCTCGAAGTGACCGTGACGATTGGGGATAACGACTCGCCGTGCGCGAACGCTACCACGACCAGCCACGCGTTCACCGACGAAGGCGACTTCCTCACCGTCGCCGGCTTCGAGATGGACATCCCGTCCGCAAACGACGTGCCGGGATGCGGCGTCATCTTCCAGCCGCTGCACTTCAAAGCGGGCTCCCGCGCGGAGAACGTCTCCGCCGAGGTCCAGTGGTACCCCGGCGTCGACTACGTCGTCTCAGTCTCCGTCGGTGACTCGGAGGTCTTGAACGGGTACCTCTCTTTCGGTGATGAGGGCTTCCAGTTCCCCTGCACTGCGCCGTGCAACGGGCCGCTGCTCAAAGCATTCGCAGGCGCCCAGAAGTGCGGCGAGCTTCAGTCGATGGGCACGGACGCGCGTTCCTACTACCGCAACTTCATCATCGCCGGCGCCGATCTCAAGCCCGGCTGCGCGCAGGACGGCGATACCGTCACCGTCACGATCGACGGCGCGCCCGCTCACGAGCAGCTCGAGTTCCGCCCCGGCTTCATCGGCCAACAGCTCAGCACCGGCCCGCGATCCGCCCGCTTCTCTGGCCACGCCTGCGTTGACTCTAATTGCAGCCAGAGCAAGCTCGGCCTCCCTGTCGTCGCCAAGATTGGCGGCGTCGTCTGCGGCGAGACTGAGACGGACTACCCGATTTCGGACGGCATTGAGCAGAGCCTGTACACCATCCTTGTCGCCCCCATCGAAAAGACGCCCGGCTGCGGCACTGAAGGCGCGACAATCGACTTTTACATCAACGGCCGCAAGACAAGGCAAACCGCGACCTGGACCGACGGCGGCTTCACCTCGCTCGCCCTTTGGACTGGCCCGGACTTCGCTGCCTACAGCGGATACACCACGTGCAACGGCAAGCCCTGTTACAACTGCTTCTCTCCCTGCGCTACCGCCACGATCCAGGCCTACATCGGCGACGAGATGTGCGGTGATGACACGCCCTATGGCTGGCTAATCGGTAATGGCTACGGCCCGATGATCGTGCTTTCGAACGAGCAGCGGGCAGGCTGCGGGACGCCGGGTGCCACCGTCCACTTCAAGATCAATAACCTGGACGTCGCCGAGACGGCCACCTGGACGCCCGGATTCTCGTGGCAGCCGCTGACCGCGGGTGACGTGCTCTGGGGCGATACGAACTGCTCGCGCTCACTGGACGCGGCCGATGCGCTGCGCATCATCGCCGACAACGCCGGCACTCCTGTTCCAACCAACTGCTTCAACCTGAGGCAGATCCTTCACCTCAGCCCGTTTAACGTGGACGCCAACTGGGGTGACTTCGACTGCTCCGGCGGCGACCCCACCCTCATCGACGCTGTTAAGCTGCTGGCCGCTGCCGCTTCCGGCGAGCCGCCGCAGGAGAGCGGGTGTCCTCCTCCGGCGGCGGTCATCCAGGGCTACCCCGTATTCGCGAGCTGACCCAAATGAAAACGGGCGAGGCATGTGCCTCGCCCGCTGCGGACTACGTATCTTCTTCCGGTTAGACGGACATCTTGGCCGGGGTGCCCGGGGGCGCCGGCTTCACGCTCCGGGTCATGACCTTGCGCTGGCTGTAGTTCAGGAAGGGCCGCGACTTGCCGCAGCGCTTACAATGTCCCTCACTGCTCTCCCCGTTCGGGGTGTCGATCATCCAGTGGTGCGCACAACCGTCGTCTGAGCTCACATCTGACTGGGCGGCAACCAGTTCTGCTCGCTTCTGCTCTGCCAATGGCGACCTCCTCTAGGCACTATGTCCGGGTGGGGACGATCCGGATTTTGTCGAGCGCCTAGCCCAGGGAGGGACGTTGGCTGGGGCGCACTACGTCACTATAACGTAAACGTGAGGGTCAGTGGAAGGGGTCGCGCCCGCTATTTTTGGGGTTTCGCCAAAACCACCGCCGCCGAGCGATCTGTCGCGCCGAACCAACTCTCGATCGACCTCCAATCGACCGGCCTCACCCCTCACCTCAAACGATTGCGGCCTCCGAATACACGCCGAGCACGTCGCGCATCACGTCGCAGCACTCCTGCAGTGTAGCGTACGCGTTCACCGCATCCAGGAGGTACGGCATCACGTTCTCGTCCGTCCGCAGCGCGCCTTCCAGCGCCTTCAGCGTTCGCGCCGTCTCGCGGTCATCGCGTGATCGCCGCACCTCGTTCAGCCGCTCGATCTGGCGGTCGTAGCCCTGCGGGTCCATGTCCAGGATCGGGATCTCGATCGGCTCGTCCATCACGTAATCGTTCACGCCGACAATCGTCCGCTCGTGCGTGTCGATCTCCCGCTGGTAACGGAACGATGCGTCCGCGATCTCCCGCTGGAAGAACCCCGACTCAATCGCCGGCAGCACCCCGCCCAGGTCTTCGATCTTGCGGAAGTAGGTTCGCGCCGCTTCCTCCGTCTCATCCGTCAGCTTCTCCACGAACCACGATCCCCCCAGCGGGTCCGCCGTGTTCGCCGCGCCCGATTCGTGCGCGATCACCTGCTGCGTCCGCAGCGCCAGCCGCGCCGCCTTCTCGCTCGGCAGCGCCAGCGCCTCGTCCATGGAGTTCGTGTGCAGCGACTGCGTCCCGCCCAGCACCGCGGCCAGCGCCTGGATCGTCGTGCGGATGATGTTCACCTCCGGCTGCTGCGCCGTCAGCGAGACGCCCGCGGTCTGCGTGTGGAAGCGCATCCACCACGAGCGTTCGTTCGTCGCGCCAAAGGTCTCC
>JBGPBZ010000098.1:0-8734 GCA_041481535.1 Dehalococcoidia bacterium
AGGAGATGGTCGACCTTGAGAAGCTGGACGACGCCGAGGACATCGACCTCGTGCGCGGGCTGCTCGAACGGCACAGAGAGTTCACGGGCAGCACCGTCGCGGAAGGCCTCCTCAAGCAGTGGCCCGCGGTCGCCGCGAAGTTCGTGAAGGTAATGCCGCGCGACTTCAAGCGCGTGATGCTGGAACAACTGGCCGCGAGCCGCGAACTTGAGGCCGCGCCCGCCAGGACGAACGGCAAAAAGACGAACGGCAAGAAGGCGAACGGCGCGAAGACGAAGACCGCCGGGACAAGGCGCGTGCGTGGGTAAACCCACCGGCTTCATGGAGTTCAAGCGCGAGACGCCGAAGCGCCGCGCCATCAAGACCCGCCTCCGCGACTGGCTGGAGGTCTACCAGGACTTCCCGACGCAGTCGCTGAAGGACCAGGCCGCGCGCTGCATGGACTGCGGCATCCCGTTCTGTCACCAGGGCTGCCCGCTCGGCAACATCATCCCGGACTGGAACGACCTCGTGTACAAAGACCAGTGGCGAGAGGCGATCGACCGATTGCACGCAACGAACAACTTCCCGGAGTTCACCGGCCGCCTCTGTCCCGCCCCCTGCGAAGCCGCCTGCGTCCTCGGCATCAACAGCGATCCGGTGACGATCAAACAAGTCGAACTCACAATCATCGAGCACGCGTTCAAGGAAGGCTGGATCAAGCCGGAGCCGCCCGACCGGATCACCGGCAAGCGCGTCGCCGTCGTTGGCTCGGGGCCGGCTGGTCTCGCCGCCGCGCAGCAGCTCGCGCGCGCCGGACACGGGGTGACGTTGTACGAGCGCGACGATCGCATCGGCGGCCTGCTGCGGTACGGCATCCCCGACTTCAAGATGGAGAAGCACATCATCGACCGCCGCCTCGAGCAGATGGCCGTAGAGGGCGTCGTCTTCAAGGCGAGCATTAACGTCGGCAAAGACGTCGACGCCGGCGATTTACTGAAAGAGTACGACGCGATCTGCCTGACAGGCGGCGCGACGCAGCCCCGCGACCTGCAAGTACCCGGCCGTGAGCTGACGGGCACTTACTTCGCGATGGAGTTCCTCCCTCTGCAGAACCACCGCGGCGCCGGCGACGAGATCCCCGACGCACAGTTCATCTCGGCGAAGGGCAAGCGCGTGATCATCCTCGGCGGCGGCGACACCGGCGCGGACTGTCTCGGCACCGTCCACCGGCAGGGCGCGAAGTCCGTGATCCAGATGGAGATCCTCGCCCGCCCGCCCGAGCACCGCGGCTCCGACGCTCCCTGGCCAATGTATCCCAACATCTACCGCGTCTCCTCCGCTCACGAAGAAGGCGGCGAGCGCGAGTACAGCATCCAGACGAAGCACCTCTCCGGCGAAAACGGCGTCCTCAAGAAGCTGCACGGAAACCACGTCGAGTTCGTCCGCGAGGACGGGCGCATGGTGATGAAGGACGTGCCCGGCAGCGAGTTCGAGGAAGACGTGGACCTGCTCCTACTCGCGATGGGCTTCACCGGCCCCGAGCGCTACATGCTCGACCAGCTCGGCGTTGAGATCAACGAGCGCGGCAACGTAAGGGCGGACAAAGACAAGATGACCAGCGTTCCCGGCGTCTTCACCGCCGGCGACATGACGCGCGGCCAGTCGCTCATCGTCTGGGCCATCGCCGAAGGCCGTTCCGCCGCCCGCGGTATCGACAAGTACCTGATGGGCGAAACGCAACTCCCCGGCAACTAAGCGTGGGCACCGCTAAGGGCCTAGACAGCCTAACTGTAAGTGACCTTACGCCGTCTGACCTTCCCCTCATTGCCTGGTCCGGAAGCGCGACGCATCTCGAATCGGTGACCAAAGCCCTCCAGCGCGTAGCTTCGGGGGAAGTCGACTACCTCGCCGTTCGAGCCCCGGACGGGCAGATAGTGGCCAAGGGTGGCATTGATTACAAGCAGCACGCCGAAGCCCCCACAATGTGGCAGCTTGCCACCAGGACCGAGCTGCAAAGCCTAGGCATCGGCACCCTCCTCATCCAAGCGATGGAAGACCGCATCCGGGCTCGCGGCTTCAAGCGTGCCATGGTAGGAGTCGAACACAATAACCCCCGGGCCCAGGCCCTGTACGAGCGTCTCGGTTACAAAACCTGCGGCACCGAGCACGCGTCATGGGAGAGGCTCGACAAGCACGGCCGGCGATTCCTGTACGAAACCGAAGTCATCCTCCTTGACAAGAAGCTATAGGTCGCCGCTACTCGTCGTTGTCGTCTGGGACTTATCATCTCACGAACCTCGCCATGGTTGGCTCGCACGACACCTAAAGCGGGAGGCGCACAGGTAAAATCGCTCTATGGCAGAAGACCATGCTCCCGAACCAGTAACCGTGGGCCCGGACATCCCGCGCGACAACTGGGCCGACGGCGATGCCTACGAATCCTACGTTGGCCGCTGGAGTCGCCCAGTCGCCCGCGAATTCATCCGCTGGCTTAACCTTCCCTCAAACCAACGCTGGCTCGTCGTCGGCTGCGGCACCGGCGCTCTCTCCGACACCATCCTCTCGATCGCACATCCCATCGCCGTCAAAGGCATCGATCCGTCGTCCGGTTTCCTTTCCGTCGCGCGCAAGAACATTCCCGACTCGCGCTTCGAATTCGCCGTCGGCAGCGCTCAGTCCATCCCCGAGCCCTCGTCGAGCTACGACGCCGCCGTCTCCGGTCTCGTCCTGAACTTCGTCCCCCAACCGCTCGACGCCGTGCGCGAGATGACGCGCGTAGTGCGCCCCGGCGGCACCGTCGCCGTCTACGTCTGGGACTACGCCGAGAAGATGGAGCTCATGCGCACCTTTTGGGACGCAGCGACCGCGCTCGATCCCGCTGCGACCGAGCTGGACGAGGGCAAACGACGGTTCCCGATCTGCAACCCGGACTCACTCTCAGATTTGTTCACGTCCGCCGGGCTCCGCGACGTGGAAACATGCGTCATCCAGGTTCCGACGCCGTTCCGCAACTTCAACGACTACTGGTTGCCGTTCCTTGCTGGACAGGGCCCTGCAGGCGGCTACGTCGCCTCCCTCTCGCCCGAAAGGCGCGCCGCGTTGCGCGATCGTCTGCAAACCACGCTCCCCATTCAACCAAGCGGCTCCATCGATCTAGTCGCCGGCGCCTGGGCGATTCGCGGGATCGTCCAGCGCTAGCGCGAGCGCAAGTGTAGGGGCCGCAGGCCCACCTGTCCGCCTCCTGAGGGTACCGGGGGTTCCGGGGTGTCCCCGGCTTCCTTTTTCTTGGGGTGGGGTGGGGTGTTCACTTCGCAACTCCCCGGCAACTAGCCGTTACTCCTCAATCACCACCCCAAACGCCGCCGTCAGCGCCATCGCGTCCGGCCACGAGAACCGCGCCTTGCGCACCTTGTTCTGCGTCACATCGATCGCGTAATTCCGGGCGCCAACAAAGTTCGCGCCGCGCAGATCGCTCCTCATGAACGTCGCCCCCGCAAAGTCCGTCTCGCGGCAATCCGCCTCCTGCAAATCCGCCTCCGTAAAATCGACTTCCCGCGCGCTGCACTTGAAGAGCTTCTTCGCCGGCAGACCCTTCAACACGCCGTAATCCAGCACGCATCGATCGAAGCTCGCCGAGAACAGCATCCGGTCCGTCTTCGTCTCACCCACCTCCGTCCAGTCGACGCCGACGAGCTTCGATTCGACGAACTCCACATCCACGAAACGGCAGTTCTGCGGCTTGAAAAGGCTCAGATCGCAGCCAACGAAGCGGCACTTCGTGAAACGGCAGTGCGTGAGAGCCGCCTCGTTGAACGCGCAATTCTCGAAGACGCACCCCTCGAAATCGCTAGATGCAATCTTCGCCCCGGCCATCTCCAGCCGCGAGAACTTCTGACCGTTGTAGTTCTGCTTGCTCTTCAGCGTCACGTTGGCCACTCTACCGCACCGCCGCCACGCCGAACGCCTCCGGACGGGGCGTGACGTTTCGGAAGCCGGCTTCCTTCAGGCGCTTGACGACGCTGCGGGTAACCGACCCGCTACTCTTGCTCGCCGGGTCGCCGACGTAGTGGAAGAGCTTGCCGCCGCGCGAGAGAACGCGGTGCAATCGCGCGTAAAACTCGCCGGAGTAGAGGTCACCCGCGAGCGAGAACATCGGCGGGTCGTGGATGATCGCGTCGAAGCACTCGTTGCGGAAGCCGTTCACCACATCGTACGCATCACCGATGAGCCGTTCGATCTTCGGCGACTCGAACAGCTCCTTCGACCACGGGTTGAGCCGCGCGATCTCCACCACCGCCGGGTCCAGCTCGATCGTGATAACGCGCCGCGCGAGCCGTGACGCCTGGCACGCGGTATACCCCAACCCCGTCGCGGTATCAAGCACGCGGCCCGAAAGCGGCGTGATCGCGCGGATCTTGGTGAGCGTGTCCTGGTATGGATTGCCGCCCTTGATGCGGTGCATCGGCGTTCCCGAGATGAGGATCGTCGGTGCGCCTGGCGTGGGGTACAGCGTTATCGCGCGCCCTGTATCCTCCGAAAACGTCTGGATCTTCTCGAACGCGTCGCCCTCCACCAGGAAGCAGCCCGTCTCATTCGACGCCGCCTCTTCGATCGCCGCCCACGGCACGACGCGCCCGTCCGGCAGCGCCAGCCCGTCGCCCGTCAGCTCCCCCAGTGTCATCGTCAGGTTCAGGTCCACCGAGGTGCGCACCTGGGTCTCCCCTGCCTTCCACGCGCGCAGCAGCGGCACCGCCTGGTAATGCGAAAGGATGATGCGCGATGACATGTGAGAAGTGTAACGCTGCATAAACCCCCGTAGGGGCGCAGCGTCCACCGATCCGTGGCTGCGTCCGAAATAGAGCAACAGGCGTCATTATCAGAAATGATGCGCTGCGAAAATGGACGCTACGCCCCTACTCGCGTCACGCCACGCCGTCCTTTGATGCTACAATCCGGGCCGTGTCAAACTTCAAGCCAGACCTGTCGCGCCTCCGGGACACGGCGCAAGAGCTTTTCGATCAGCACCACATGCCAGGGCTCGGCGTTGGCGTTGTGCTGGACGGCGAGCTCGCGCACACGGAGAGTTTCGGCTTCGCGGACATCGTCGCGCGCAAGCCGTACACGCCGGGCGCGCGCCACCGGATCGGCTCGATCACCAAGACGATGGTCAGCCTCTGCGCGATGGCGCTCGTCGATGAGGAGCGGCTCGCGCTCGACAGCAAGGTCGCGCTGCTGCTCCCCGAGATCGAGCTGCACGGCTACGGCGAAGACCTCACCGTCTGGCACCTGCTCACGCACACCGGCGGCATCGGCGAGGCGCCAAACCCGGAAGACCTCAAGAAGCCGTTCGACTTCCTCTTCGCGGAGACTGACCGCAACACCCCGCTTGCCGGCCTGTACACCGGGGGCATCACCATCGAAGCGCCGCCCGGAACGAAGTACGCCTACGCCAACCATGGCTTCGCGCTACTCGGCGAAATCGTCTCCCGCATCGAAAAGGCGCCACTCGCCGATGTGATGGAACGCCGCGTCTTCTCCCCGCTCGGCATGACCGCCAGCAACCTTGATGACGAACCGCACCCTGACCTCGCCCACGGCTACTCACAGGCGCCGACGCCGCAAGACCGTGCCCTGCTCGACATGCTCGGCGTACGCCTTGAGTCCGATGACCCCGTCGACGGCCACAACCTCCCGGGCGAATTCGTGCGAGTTTGGGGGAACGGCGGCGCCGGCGCCGTGCAGTCCACGATCGTCGACATGGGGCGCTACGCCTCCGCCCTGCTTCGCGGCTCGAGCGGTATCGTACGCCCGGAGACCTTCGCGGCGATGACGAGCGACCAGTGGCGCCCCGACAAGCGCCTGCCGGGCTGGGGGCTCGGCTTCTCCGTCCGCGGCGAGGGCAACTCGCGACTTTTCGGTCACGGCGGATCCGTCTTCGGCGGCTGGAACAGCTACCTCGCCGTCTACCCGGAGTTGAACGCCGCCGTCATCCTCCACGTGAACATGTACTCCGACTCGTTCGACCGCACGTTCGTCCCGTTCATGCTCGGCGCCTTCCTCGGCCAGGACGATGTGCCCGCAATCACACAGCCAGTCGATCCGCGCATCCTCGCGGCAGCGCCCGGCGTCTACGAGCTCCCGACTCCCGGCCCGCTCACAAACTTCCGCCCACAGTACAACTGCGGCCGCGTCCAGATCTCAAACCAGGACGGCGAGTTAATGCTCCACTCCCGCCGCGGTGCCTGGAAAAACGGGGCTCGCCTCGTCCCTGTCCGCGCCGGCGAGCCCGACTTCTTCGCGATCGAGGTCGAGGGCGGCGCGACAAACTACATGGCGCTGATCATCGACGATGCTGGCGCGGTGACCGGCCTGCGCTTCCAGCAGATCGTCGACATGCATCGCAACCCCGAAATCGAACCGTGGGCGTGATCCCCGGCCGCTCCCTCCGCATCGAGAGCGACGGCCCAACCCTCGAGGCGCTACTCCACCCGCCCGAGGGCGAGCCGCCGTTTCCGGGCGTCGTCATCTGCCACCCGCACCCGCAATACGGCGGCAACATGTACAACAACGTCGTCGGCGCGCTTGTCCGCGCCGTGACCGGCGTTGGCGCAGCCGCGCTGCGCTTCAACTTCCGCGGTGTCGGCGCCAGCGAAGGCGCTTATGACAACGGCGCCGGTGAGATGGAGGACGTCCTGGCCGCGCTCGGCGCCCTCCGCTCTCAACCCGAGGTAAAGGCTGATCGAGTCGCGCTTGCGGGCTACTCCTTCGGCGCGATGGTGATGTTGCGCGCCGCCAGCGACCGCGATGACCTCGCCGCCGTCATCTCAGTCGCGAACCCAACGCAACGTGGCCCCAAAGTCGAGATCCACATGCTCGCGCCGACGCTCTTCGTCGTCGGCGACCGCGATCAGTACTGCGACGGCCAGCTCCTCCTCGAATACCGAGACCAGATCGGCGAGGACGTGACGGTCGAGATCGTCCCGGGCGTCGACCACTTCTGGGCCGGCTCCGACGACCGGTTGATCGACATCGTGCAGGCGTTCCTGCGCCGCACGTTGACATGAGCCGATGCGCCCGCTCATCCTGAGCGTCCGCCGCAGCGGACAGTCGAAGGACGCACGCTGCTATGATTGTCCCGTGACACAACACCCTGAGCGCGACCCCGACGAAGTCGTCATCCTCGTCCGCCACAACGGCCCCTTCCGCGTCTACGGCCCCGCCAAACTGGTCGACGCCGAAGGCAACCCCTACGAAATCCCCGAAGGCGAGTGGTTCACCCTCTGCCGCTGCGGCCACTCCAGCCGCAAGCCCTTCTGCGACTCCACCCACAAGACCATCGACTTCGTTGCTCCCGCCGTCGCCGAGCCGCCGCAGCCGGCTAAGTAATCGTCAGCTCGACGCCCTGGTCGCACAGCGGACAGGCATCCGGCGCGTAGGCGGGCAGGTCCAGCGAGAGGCACGCGTAGTACGGCACACCGAAGTCCACCTTCCCGCCGCTGCGATCGATGATTGTCGCCACGCCAACGACTTCGCCGCCCAGTCTGCGCACTGCATCGAGAACGTCGCGTATGCTGCCGCCGGTGGTAAGCACATCGTCCACTACGAGCACGCGCTCGCCCGGCGCGATCGTGAACCCGCGCTGGAACGAACGCCCTCCGCCCTCGTCCTTCTCCGCGAAGATGCTGCGCAGACCAAGATGTCTCGCGACCTCATAGCTGACGAGAAGACCGCCGGTCGTCGGCCCCGAGATCAGCTGTGGGCGCAACACCTTCGCCCAGCCGGCGATCATGCGGCAGAGAGCGTCGGTCTGCGGTGGCCGCTCCAGCAACCGAAACTTCTCGACGTAGAGGCCCGAGTGCTTCCCTGAAGAGAGCTGGAAGTGCCCCTCCAGCATGGCGCCGGCCTCTCGCAGGAGCCGCTCCGCGTCAGATTGGCGGCCTCCGGTCACTGGCCGGCGCCGGAGCCGTCTTCGGCGAAGCTCACGTCGTGGTTGGGTGCCAGGCCAATGTTCGGGCCGCCAGCTTCCCAGTACGTGACCATCGTCTTGCCAACGATGTTCTCTTCCGGCACCATCCACCCCTGCCGCGAGTCGCTGCTGTTCTGGCGGTTGTCGCCCATCACGAAGTAGCAGTTGTCGGAACCGCACGTATCATGCGCCGCCTGCGTTCCCGACTCCGGGACATGTATCTCGCACGTCGTGCCGCAGCGCGTGGAGCCGGCGATGTACGGCTCCGTGAGCGCCTTACCGTTCACCTCGACAACGCTGTTCTGCTCGTCGATATGTATGTGATCGCCGGGCTCGCCGATGACTCGCTTGATGAAGTCTCGGCTCGGGCTGGTGGGCGCGCTGAAGACGATGACGTCGCCACGCGACGGGCCGCCCCATAAGTGATGCACGGGGTCGTCTCCTGCATCGAAGAACGGCAAGAAGTTGAACATGCTCAGGTCGATCTCCGCGTAGCTCAGCTTGTTGACGATCAGGTACTCGCCGTTCTCCAGGCTCGGGTTCATGCTCGCGCCCTCGACCCGGAAGTTCTGGAACGAAGCCCTCACCGCCAGAAAAATCAGCGCCGCCAGCAGCAGCGTCTCCGCCAGCTCCCGCACCGTGATCAGCCACTTGCGCTCCGTGCTGGGGATTGTGATCGTGCCCTCGCGCAGTCGGCGCTGGAGCTCGGTCATCTTCTCCTGGTATTCCGGCTGATAACGGTCGGGCCAGGTGTCAGTTGCTGTGCGCGAGCCGTAGCCGTAGAAG
>JBGPBZ010000099.1:0-8568 GCA_041481535.1 Dehalococcoidia bacterium
GAAGCAGCTTGAAACTGGCCGCAGATTGAACGCAGATAGGATTTCGGGCAGGTCTAAAGACACTGCAGCTACGAAGGTTGGGCTGCGCTATAATGTTGAGCACTATGTCGGGAATGTCACTCCCTTATTGCGGCCGGCTGGCAGGCACCTGCGCCTGTAGCCTGGCCCTCGCCGCCGCCTGAGCGCGGACGGCCGGGGCCTCCTCGCAACACGCATCACCACTCATTTCGAAGGGAGTGACGGGGCATGGGCCTCTTAGACAGAATCAGACGCGATATTAAGGCTGCCCGCGACCGCGACCCGGCGGCGATCAACGACCTGGAGGTCGTGCTTACATACCCTGGCTTTCACGCGCTGCAGGTGCACCGTGTGGCGCACGCGCTGCACCACAACGGGATGGAGGTGCCGGCGCGGCTCCTCTCGCACTTCTCGCGGTTCTTTACGGGCATCGAGATACATCCGGGCGCGCACATCGGCGAGAGCTTTTTCATCGACCACGGGATGGGCGTCGTCATCGGAGAGACGGCGATCATCGGCGACAACGTGCACCTCTTCCAGGGCGTGACCCTCGGCGGGACAAGCACACGTCGCACGAAACGACACCCCACGCTGAAAGACGGCGTTGTCGTCGGCGCGGGGGCGAAGGTGATCGGCGATGTGACCATCGGCGAGAACTCGAAGATCGGCGCAGGATCCGTCGTCGTCACCAACGTCCCACCAAACGCGACGGTCGTCGGCGTGCCGGGACACATCGTCGCTTTCGCGGATCCGGGGGACGACACGGTGCTGCGCCTGCCCGACCCGGAGTGGGATATCATCCAGCGGCTCGAGACGCGGATCGCCGAACTCGAAGCGCGCATCGTTCAGATCGAGGGCGGCGAGCCGAAACGGCTCACTTCAGCGAAAGCGAAGGCAGATGACGCTTCGGCTGTATAACACGATGTCAAGGCGCGTCGAGGAGATCGCGCCGACGGACGAACTAAAGATGTACGTCTGCGGCATCACGCCGTACGACCACTCGCACGTCGGCCACGCGATGTCCTACATCATCTTCGACGTGCTGCGCCGTTACCTGGAGTACCGCGGCTATCCCGTGAAGCACGTACAGAACTACACGGACATCGACGACCGCATCATCAACAAGGCGAACGCGCAGGGGAAGTCCTACGACGAGGTCGCGCAAGAGTTCATCGCCGAGTACGAAGACGAGATGGCGGCCCTGAACATCACGCCCGCTCACGTCTACCCCCGCGCGACGCAAGAGATACCGCAGATCATCGAAATGGTGCAGAAGCTGATCGAGAACGGGCAGGCGTATCCGACCGAGAACGGCGACGTCTACTTCAACGTCCGCCGCGACGCCGACTACGGCAAGCTCTCAGGCCGCGACGTCGATACGATCAGCCGCGATTACGCCCGCGTGGAAGCCGGCGAAGTGAAGCACGACGCTGCGGACTTCGCGCTCTGGAAGGGCGCGAAGCCGGGCGAGCCTTCGTGGGGGAGCCCGTGGGGGCCCGGACGTCCCGGCTGGCACATCGAGTGCTCGGCGATGTCGTACCGCTACCTCGGGTCGCAGCTCGATATCCACGGCGGCGGGCAGGACCTCATCTTCCCGCACCACGAGAACGAGATCGCGCAGAGCGAGGGCTATACAGGCGTCAAACCGTTCGTGAAGCACTGGATACACAACGGCTGGCTCACGCTGGGCGAAGAGAAGATGAGCAAGTCGCTGGGCAACATCATCACGATCCGCGACGCGCTCGACCGCTTCGGAGCGTACGGCCTGCGCATCTTCGTGCTGACCGCGCACTACCGCGCGCCGCTCTCCTACAGCGAAGAGAGCCTGGAGTCCGGCAAGCGCGCCTCGGAACGGCTGCGCACGGCGGCCACGCTTCCCGACCCGGACGGTCCGCCCTCCGACATCAAGCCCGAGGAGTTCCGCCAGCGCTTTGTCGAGGCCATGAACGACGACCTCAACACGGCGGCCGCCCTCGCCTCGCTGTTCGACCTCTCGCGCGAGATCAATCGCGCCCGCGACGAAGGCCGCTCCGTGCGCGAAGGTCAGGCGATGCTGCGGATGCTCGCCGGCGTGCTGGGCCTGACGCTGAAAGAGCGTGAGACGACGGGCGGCGCGGAGCCTTTCATCGACCTACTGGTGCAGCTGCGCAACGACCTGCGCGCGGCGAAGCAGTTCCAGCTCGCGGATAACGTGCGCGACCGGCTCCTGGAGCTGGGCATCACGCTGGAAGACAGCGTCGAGGGCACCCGCTGGCGCTCGAAGTAATGATCTAGTCGAGCTAGGGCAGGGATTCGAGGAGACGCCAGGTCTCCGCGTCCTCGGGGACCCATTCGTGCCAGGTGAGCTCGTCCCAGAGGTCGGCGATGGACGCGCTGGCACGAAAGCGCATGATGTCGCCGCCGGGGTGGTGAATGCGGACGGGATAGGTGTGACGGGCGCGGTGTGGGATCGGCGGTGCTTCCGTCCAGAGCTTGAGGACGCGGGCCACGTACTGCGGGTCGCCGGCCATGAACATTTCGACGCGCCCTTTCAGCCACGGTGACGGGTGGTTGAGCGATTCCTGCCAGCGGGGATCGCCCTTCACCGTGCCGACCATGAACGTGACCACTTCGTCGAAGTTCGCGAAAAGCTCGACGAAGCGACGGTTAGTGACCTGGGAAAGCAGGTTGCGTTCGCCGTGGGCGAGGAGGTCTTGATCGGGGTCCGCTCGCAGGATGCGCGCCATGGCCGCGTTGGAGAACGGCACGTCGATCGCCTGGTTCGCCACGAAGGCTGGCCACGGACAGCGATCGACTTCGGCCTGCAGGTCGATGAGTTGCGGGCGAAAACGTTCGTGTAGAATCGCGTACCAGTCGTCCGGGTGACCGACGCCGCGACGGATGGGATTGGCTTCTTCGCGGGTGAGGCCGAGGGCGTCGATCAGGGCGTTCAGCGTCGCTTCCTTTGGACGCCGCTGGCCCCACTCGAACGCTTTCACGGCGGGCTGGGAGACACCGGCGCGCGCAGCGAGCGAGGCGCGCGAAAGGCCGACGCGCTCGCGATGTTGACGCAGCGCGGCGGACCACGGGGGGACCATCTCCAGCAATAGTGATTTCCGGGGCATCGTTGGATACCGATTGTACCCTACGCGCGGATTGTGACGTGCCTGCGTGGGGGGTTGAATGTCCCTATCCAGGATGCACTCGCGGAGGTCTTACATGCATCGCGCCTGCTTGCTCTTGATCGCCGTTTGCGCGGCGACGGCGGGTCTGCTTGCAACCGGCGAGCGTCCCGCGACGACGCACGCGGCGTACGGGGGCGCTAACGGGAAGATTGCGTACGCAGGCTATGTGGGCCTCGACAACCCGGGCCTCTGGGTTCGGGGGACGACTGTCGTCGACGAACCAGTGCAGATCACGCACCCGACGGATCCCAACACCGATCATTACCCTGACTGGTCACCGGACGGAAAGCGGATCGCCTTCGTCAGGCGCGGCGTGGGCATTCAAAGCGCAAACGCGGACGGGACCGATGAGATACACCTGGCCGGGGTCAATGACGATGGATACACGTACCCGCGCTGGGCGCCCGACGGCGCCCGGATCGCTTACGTCGACAGTTCCTCAATCGTCGTAAGTAAGCCAGACGGTTCAGACAAACACACGGTCGCCTCGCCTGTTGAGACCACCGGCATTGCCTGGTCACCGGACGGAACAGAGATCGCGGCCATAGCGGCGGAGGAATTCTTCCCGGACCCAATTTTCGCACTCTTCGCGTTTAAGACGGATGGATCCGGCCAGAAGAGAAAGATTTCAGGCACGACGGGCGGCTGGCCTGACTGGTCTCCCGATGGCAGGTTCATCCTTGGCACCGGAGGCGTACCAGGATCCGCGACGATGCAACACATCTTTCTCATTGACGCCCTCGGAAGTGCGAATCCGAAGGACCTGGGTGAGGGAAGCGAACCGAGATGGTCGCCGGATGGGGAGATGATCGTGTTTGCTCGAATGGAGGACCTCGCAGCCGGCGGGCCGCCGATATACATGCCGGACGGCATATCGATCATGAATGCGGACGGAACGGGCCGTTTCAAGCTGACTCCGGGCATCGAGAACATGAATAACTTCGAGGTTGAGCCGACGTGGCAGCCGATCCCGGGCGTGCAGGTGGAGTTCACGCAAGCGATCCAGCAACTCCAGACCCTAGCCGAGCTCAAGACGGACCTGGACGACGACGGCGCGCCGCCGGTGCCGATCGTAGCCGGCAAAGCCGCCGTGATGCGGGTATACATGGGCGAGGTTCAGGAAACAAAGAGTTACCACGTGGAGGTCTCGGGCGAGGTCAGCGGTTCGGACGACGTTACCGTGGATCCCGGCTGCACCGTGCAGGAAAGACGCGAGGGCGGGCCGGGCTGCCCCTCGTTGGACTACTATTTCACGCCGCCCCCCGGGAACTGGACCACCCACTTGGTGGTCACCGACAACGCTGACAGCGGCGTGGTCGTGGATCAAACGTTCACCATCACGAGCGTGGACACACCCCGATTCACTGTCAAATACCTGCCAATCTGTGTAACGCTGACGTTCGGCGTGCCACCAACCTGCCCCAGCAGCTTTGTCGATACTAGCGCGCCGGATCTGATGAGGAAGCTCTTCCCCGCGGCGGACGACGAGCTGGTTTACGAGAAGCTAGCCATCCCGGCAATGAACCTGGACGGTCCGGTGGCGGACGCCACCGTGCTCACCGCCGACCTGAGGCTGCGCTATGAGTTGATGTCCCAGGGCAACTTCACCTTCGACCAGCTGGCCGGGTGGCTACCTTCCGGCGGCGCGCCGGGGCTGGCCGGCCGTTCGGACCCCCTCTGGCTGGGGAGCACCGGCCGCGTCTCTTTCGAGACGGACACCAGCTTGGGCGATATGCTCGACAGCGAACACACGCTGGCTCACGAGATCGGTCACAATCTGGGGCTGAGGCACACTAACCTCCCGGATGGGTGTGGCGCAAAGGACGCGAACACAGGCTGGCCACACGCCGACTCGACAATCCAGGAGACAGGATTCGACGTTTCGGCGCAGCAGGTGGTCCCGGCGACAAAGAAAGACCTGATGACATACTGCACGCCGCCCGGAACGAACGTCTGGATCTCGCCATTCACATACAAGCAGCTGCTTGAGGGAAGCTTCACACCTCAGAGCGGGCACGCTGTTCCAGCGGTTGGTGCTGCAGCAAAATACCTGGTGCTGAAGGGCAGCGCTCAGGCGGACGGCAGCGCCGCGACGATCGACTCCGCGTATACCATCACGTCAACCGCGCCCGCCGATCCGACGGTCCCGCAGGGCAACTACTGCTTCCACTTCAGCGGGGGCGCGGAGCAGGACTACTGCTTCACGCTGGAATTCGAAGACCACCGCAGCCACGAGCCGATCGCCCAGGAGTCGTTCACGCTGCGGATACCGCTCCCGGCCGGGACGACGCGCGTGGCGCTGATGCATGGGACGGATGAACTTGCCGCGCTCGAGGCCAGCGCCTCGGCGCCCACGCTCGAAATCGCCGAGCCGAGCGAGCTGAGCGGCGAGGAGACGATCACCTGGTCAAGCGACGACGGTGACAACGCCCCGCTGAAGTTCGCCGTGATGTACAGCCCGGACAACGGCGCCACCTGGCTGCCGCTGGGCGTGGACATGACCGAATCAGAGCTATCGCTCGACACAAGCGTCCTGGCTGGCGATGAGGTGTTGATCCGGATCCTGGCCAGCGACGGCCTGAACACTACAGCGAAGACGACGGGCCCCCTGGCTCTGAGCCATGTCACCGAACGCATTTGGGCCGACGTTAACTGCGACGGTGGCGTGCGGGAAGACGACGCGCTGGTCTTGCTGCAGCATCTGGCGGACCTTCACCCGGAGTCGTGCCAGACGATCGGCGCTGGCGAGCCCGTTGCGTTTGGCGATGCTGACTGCGACGGCGTGATCGGCCCTGGCGACGTGGTGGCGATACTCGCGCTCCAGGCCGACGTGCCGCGCGGCTGTGTCTGACCAACGAACCGGCTGCTTACAATGTAGCCGTGACGAACTTCCGCCCGGGCAGCGTCGACTACGAGCGGCAGGCGCCGAACTACTCGCGCGGGCGCGCGCTCACGGAGCGATCCGAGGCATCCTGGCGCGACGCGGTCCAACAACAACTCCAGGCGCTTCGTCGAACCCGTGTGCTGGATCTGGGCAGCGGGACGGGACGTTTCTCTCCGCTGCTGGCAGAGTGGCTGAGCTGCCGCGTCGTCGGAGTCGAACCGTCGACCGGGATGCGTGCGGCTGCGCTGGCCGAGAACGCGCATCCGTCGGTCGATTACATCGGCGGCACGGCGACGGCGATTCCGCTGACCGACGGTTCGTGCGATGCGGCGTGGCTAGCGTTCATGGTGCATCACGTGCCTGACCGCGCGGCAGCGGCGCGAGAGCTCCGACGAGTGATGCGGCCCGGCGGGATCGTGCTCGTCACGGGTGCCTACACGTCCGGGCGCTCGAAGATCAGTCTGTTCAAGTACTTCCCGGCCGCGCTCAAGGTCGCCCAGAAGTTCGTGAAGGCGCCGCAGATCGTCGCCGACTTCGAGGCGGGCGGGCTAGAATGCGTGGCGCAGGAGTCCGTGGAGAACGAGAGCGTCGGCAGCCTGCGAGAGGCGGCGGCTCGCACGGCGTTGCGCGCGGACAGCACACTTCAGCTGATCACGGACGAGGAGTTCGCGGCCGGCCAGCGCGCGATCGAAGCCGCAGCGGCGGCAGAAACGGAACCGACGCCGATTATCGACAGAATGGATCTGCTGGTCTTCCGCGCGCCGAGGTAAGGGCAGAGCCCGCCGGAACGGAGACATCGATCGCTCGGCAGATGTCACGCGCCCCGGCGGACGTGCATAAGGGGGAAGCGCTAGTAGCCGATTGCACCCACGCCGCCTGAAGTTGCCGTCTTGGCTGGGGCGATATTCTCGCTGCTGGCGCCGCTGACCGTGATCGTGCCCTTCATCGTCGTCGGGTGGTATTTGCAGTGGAACTCGGTGTCGCCGGCCTTCACGGTGTACTCACCGGTACCATTCGCACCGCCCTCGGCCTCGGTAACATCGGTAGAGCCAACCGTGAAGCTGTGCTCCGCATGCCCGTTGTTCGAAAACGTGACCTTGATCTTCTGGCCCGGAGCAGCGGTGATATTCGCTGGGCTCAAGCTGAAGTCCGCGGCGGTGATCGTGATGTCCTTTTCGGCTGCGGCCGTGGCGCCCGGAGCGGTCGTACTGGCACCGGCGGCAGCCGTCGTCGCGGCCGGTTTGGGCGTGGAGGTGGCGTTGTCATCGCCTCCGCACGCAGCGAGGAGCACGAGCGGCGCCAGGAGGGAGAGGGCGAGCATCTTAATCAGCATGAGCATCTTCCTTTCATGGGGGCTTAATCAGCGGTCATTGTCAGGAGTACGATACTGAGACGCCAGAGGATTCCGTGATAGCCTGCCGGTTGTCGCAAATCTGTATCAACGGCCGGTGCGGGGACCGAACGGGCGTCCTAAAGCCGGACGAAAGGAGAGCGGACATGAAGCTGGTACAGGAGTTCAAGGCATTCATCCTGCGGGGGAACGTGATCGATCTGGCGGTCGCCATCATCATCGGCGTCGCCTTTACGACGCTCGTGACCGCGTTCGTGGAGGACATGATCACGCCGTTGATCGCAGCGATCGGTGGCAGACAGGACTTCTCGTCGCTCCACTTCACGATAAACGACAGCGTGTTCCTTTACGGCGACTTCCTGAACGCGCTGATCTCCTTCCTGATGATCGCCCTCGTCGTCTTCCTCTTCGTGGTGACGCCGATCAACGAGCTGCTGCGCCGTTCGCGGAAGGAGCCGCCGGCCGACCCGACGACAAAGAAATGCCCGGAGTGCCTCACAGAGGTCCCGATCGAGGCCAGGCGCTGCTTCGCCTGCACTACAGTGCTGGCCTCGGCGTAGATAGCGCCATTCCGAAGGCCGCGAACATTGCAGGTGGAGACTTTATATGGCGCACCTCCATTCTAGAATTATCACGTAATTCCAAAACACGAATTTACCAAACGAACTCAGCGCCGCCTCCTGCCTCCGCGTTCCTCGTTGACTCTGTGCCCAGGTTTGGCTGGGGTGGCATCGCGCAGAGCATTCACGCGCAGCCCCTTCCGGCAAGGGTTCTATTTGCTCCGAATAGCGCCTCTTTTCGCTGAACCCGGATCGCAGTCAAATCGCCGAAAATGGGTCGTTTATGCGCCCCGGCTACACGCAAAGCGGCACCCGCCTCCCAGGAACATCGCTCCCAGTCCGCCCAACCGGAGCGAATCTGCGGCCGATTCCACTTGATCCATCGCCAACCGCGAACTATCCACACGACTCGTCTCTACTGTCCCATCTGCGCTCATCTGAGTCATCTGCCGTTACGTCACACTTGCCCACCGGCAAGCGTATCCATCGTTGCTACCACCGCACGCCGATCGCGGGTAGCGTCACGAGTGGTGTGTAAATTGGGCGAGAGGCCTACCCTGCCAGTTTCGGTTCAAGTGAGTTAAGACTGCA
>JBGPBZ010000100.1:0-8546 GCA_041481535.1 Dehalococcoidia bacterium
CCTCCACCAGGCGCTTGGCTATCTCACTCCCAATCAGTTCTACGAAAAATGGCTATCGAGAAAGGAGGCGGTGTCCGATATGTCTTGACCCAGCACATCCGCTTGACACCTTCGCCCCCGGCCCGTAACCTATCCGCATTGTGACGTACGCCGAGGTGACCCGCGCGCGACGACCGCGACCCATCTGTGGGGCGGCTGCGCGCGCATTCCGATAAGCGCACAACCAGAACGAGAACTGTTCGCCCCACCGCTAACAAGTGGTGGGGCGATTTGATTTGTACGACCATCTAACGTAGCCGAGGCTTTCCAGCCTCGGCCAACGTCCGGATGCTGAAAACGTAGGAGCAACGAAATGGCCATCAAAGTCGGGATCATAAACGTCACCGGGTACGCCGGCGCTGAGCTCGCGCGCCTTCTCTACAACCACCCGGAGGCCACGATCACCTCCGTCACCGGTCGCAGCGAAGCCGGCAAGAAGCTCGCCGACGTCTTCCCGCACCTTGCCTCCTACGACCTGACGATCGAGCCCGAGCTCAGCGGTAGCGTCGATTTCGCGTTCTCCGCGTTACCGGCTGCCGCCAGCGCCGAGGCCTGCGCACCCCTCGTCCGCGCCGGCGTCCCTATCGTCGATATCAGCGCCGACTTCCGTCTCCGCGACGCCGCGGAGTACAGCGAGTGGTACGGCGTCCCGCATCCGGCGGTGGATCTCCTTTCGCGAGCCGTCTATGGCCTCCCGGAGCTCTACCGCGACGCCATCAAGAAGACGAAGCTCGTCGCCAATCCCGGCTGCTATCCCGAAAGCGCACTGCTCGGCCTCGCACCCGCCGTCAAAGCCGGCATCATCGCGCCCGAGATCATTATCGACTCGAAGTCGGGCGTCTCCGGCGCTGGCCGCGGTCTCGCACTGAACCTCCATCTCGGCGAAGCGGGCGAAAGCGTCTCAGCCTACGGGCTGAACGGCCACCGCCACCTGCCGGAAATCGTGCAAGAGCTCGCGTTGATGTGGCCCAAGGTGGAGGCGCCGCGTCCCTCAACTCCGAAGGTCACCTTCACGCCGCACCTGATACCGATGACGCGCGGCATCCTCTCGACCTGCTACGCGCCCGTCTGGCCGGGCGACCTGCCCTCGGGTGACGCCGGCAAGGCCGCCCTCCGCGACATCTACCGCGACTTCTACAAGAACGAGTCGTTCGTCCGCGTCGTCGACGCGCCGCCGGCCACCAAGCACACGCGGGGCAACAACATGTGCCTCGTCTACCCAACCCTGGACGTCCGCACCGATCGCCTCGTTGTTGTCTCCGTGCTCGACAACCTGGTGAAGGGCGCGGCCGGCCAGGCGATCCAGAACATGAACCTGATGCAGGGGTTCCCCGAGACCATGGCTCTCGACACCCCCGCCGTCTATCCATAACAGAAAGGGAATGGGACGATGATCAAGGACGAAGTAATGACAGAGCCAACCATCGAAGTACTCACGGACGGCACGGTGACCACGCCGAAAGGCTTCACGGCCGGCGCCGTCCACGCTGGAGTGCGCCGCGACTGGACCAAGCTCGACGTTGGTCTCCTCGCCTCCGAGGTGCCGTGCACCGTCGCCGCGACATACACCAGCAACAAGCTCAAGGCCGCGCCGCTTCTGATCACGATGAAGCACCTCGCCAACGGCAAGGCTCAGGCGATCGTCGCCAACGCCGGCTGCGCCAACTGCGCGACCGGCGACCAGGGCCTCGCGAACGCCGTCCAGATGGCGCAAATCGCCGGCAAGAAGCTCGGCATCGACCCGCACGATGTCGTTGTTGCCTCCACCGGGGTGATCGGCACGCAGCTCCCGATGGACCGCATCGCCCCCGGCATCGAGAAGATCGCGCTCTCGCCGGACGGCGGCACCGACTTCGCGATCTCGATCATGACCACCGACACCGTGAAGAAGCACATCGCTGTCAGCGCGGCCGGGTGGACGATCGGCGCTGCCTGCAAGGGCGTCGGCATGATCCACCCCAACATGGCGACGATGCTCTGTTTCATGACCACCGACGCCCCGGTCGAGCAGGCCTTCCTCCAGAAGGCGCTTGGCCAGGCCGTCGACGCCTCGTTCAACATGGTTGATATCGACAACGACACCAGCACCAACGATACCGCCGTCGTCATGGCCAACGGTTTCGCCGGCGGTCCTGCCATCACCGACGGTCACCCCCAGGCCGAAGTCTTCCAGAAGGCGCTCACCCTTGTCTGCACGAGCATGGCGCGCATGATGGTCACCGACGCTGAGGGCGGCACGAAGCTGATCGAGGCGAAGGTCGAAGGCGCGCCCACAACCGCCGACGCCCGCAAAGCCGCGCGCGAAATCGTGAGTTCGATCGGCGTAAAGACCGCCATCTACGGCGAAGACGCCAACTGGGGCCGCATCCTCGCCGCCATCGGCAACTCCGGCGCCACCTTCGATATGGCCAAGACCGAGCTCTACCTCGCGATCCCCTCGGGCGGCGAAGTCCTCCTCTTCTCCGATGGCGCGCCGCAGAACTACGACGTCGCCGCCGCAAAGGCCTGCCTAGCCCCCAGCGAAGTCGGCATCCGCGTCAACCTCGGCCTCGGCTCCTCCACCGCTACCGCCTGGGGCTCCGACCTGACCGAGGAGTTCGTTCGACTCAACTCTCAGTACACAACGTAGAGGACCTTCGTTGATCCCATTTCCTATTTCCCATTTCCCTCCGGGGGCCGAGGGGCGGCCGTGACCACCGTCATCAAGATCGGCGGTTCCACCCTGGGCAGCCACGACACCACGCTCCAGGACATCGCGGAGATGCGGCGGCGCGGCCTTGCGCCCGTCGTTGTCCACGGTGGCGGCAAGCTGATCAACGACTGGTTGAAGCTGACCGGCGTACCCACTCGCTTCGAGAAGGGCCTGCGCGTGACTGACGCCCCCTCGCTCGAGGTGGTCGTGGCGGTCCTCGGCGGGCTCGTCAACAAGCAGCTCGTTGCCTCGCTCGAGGCGCTTGGCTGCCGTGCGATCGGCCTCTCCGGCGCCGACGGTGGCATGCTGCGTTGTCGCATCGCTGATCCGGCGCTCGGCTTCGTCGGGGAGATTGAGCAGGTGGACGCTGCGGTCATCTCGAACATCGTCGAGTCGGGCGCGGTGCCCGTCGTCGCTCCGATCGGCCTGCTATACGAGGGTGACAAGACAAACGGCCAGCTGCTCAACATCAACGCAGATACCGCCGCCGGCGCTATCGCGGCGGCCCTCGGTGCGGAATGGCTCGTCTTCATGACCGACGTGCCCGGCGTTAAAGCGGACGGCCGCGTTCTCGAATCGCTCGCCGGGACCGACGCCCGCAAGCTCATGGAGTCGGGCGTCATCGAAGGCGGTATGATTCCCAAGGTCGGCGCCTGCCTTAAGGCCGCGGACGCCGGAGTCCGCGCCGTCATCGTCGATGGGCGGCAAGAACACGCGCTTCTCGCGCTGCTGGACGGCGCGAAGGCGGGAACCGTCGTAGGGGCGCGGCTCGCTGCGCCCTGACAACGCCGCGCATTAGAACGATGAATCGCCAAACAGAAAACCAAAACCCTAGGATGATGAATATGCCAAAACAAAAGGCAACAACCGAACACGACTGGGTGAAAACCGAGAAGACGTACTTC
The DNA here is from genome assembly GCA_041481535.1 of Dehalococcoidia bacterium. Taxonomy (GTDB): domain Bacteria; phylum Chloroflexota; class Dehalococcoidia; order SM23-28-2; family RBG-16-64-32; genus DATKKM01. The sequence goes on from JBGPBZ010000100.1 coordinate 3,637, forward strand.
CTGCAGACCGGGAAGCGGCTGCCGGTGATCCTCGAACGCGGCGAAGGCACAACCGTCTGGGACATCGACGGAAAGTCTTACCTGGACTTTGTCGCCGGCATCGCCGTCGTCAGCCTCGGCCACTGCCACCCGGTCGTCGTCGAGGCGATCGAGCGTCAGTCGAAGACGCTGATGACGACGTCGAACTACTACTACACGATCCCCCAGCTGAAGCTCGCCGAGCTGCTCTGCCGTACGAGCGGCATGGACAAGGCGTTCTTCTGCAACAGCGGTGCGGAGGCCGTCGAAGGCCTCATCAAGCTCGCGCGCAAGTGGGGTAAGGAAAAGCGCGAGGGCGCGTACGAGATCATCGTGATGGAGGGCGCATTCCACGGCCGCACCCTCGCCACCGTCACGGCGTCTTCCAACGAACGCTACCGCGCGCCGTTCACGCCGCTGCCGGAGGGCTTCATCCGCGTGCCGTTCAACGACGTCGCGGCGGTGAAAGACACGACCGGCCCGAACACCGTCGCCGTGCTCGTGGAGCCGCTGCAGGGCGAAGGCGGCGTCAACGTCCCGGACGACGACTACCTGCCGCGCCTGCGCCAGTGGTGCGACGAAGCCGGCATCCTCCTGCTGCTAGACGAGGTGCAGACGGGCGTCGGCCGCACCGGTAAGCTCTTCGCCTTCCAGCATTCCGGCATCGAGCCGGACGCGATCGCCGTCGCCAAGGCGCTGGGCAGCGGCTTCCCGATCGGCGCCTTCCTCGCGAAGGACAGCGCCGCGCTTCTCGGCGCCGGCGAGCACGGAACGACGTTCGGCGGCAACGCCCTCGCCTGCGAGGTCGGTTACTCCGTGCTGAAATACATCACCGACAACGACATCCCGACGCAGGTCACCGAGCGCGGCGCGCACCTCGAGCGCCGCCTCCAGTCCCTCGCCGACCGCCAGCCGATGATCACCGAGATCCGCGGCAAGGGCCTGATCTGGGCGATCGAGCTCGACCGCCCAGCTTCAGAGCAAGTGGTCAACCGCTGCCTCGAGGCCGGCCTTCTCGCCAACGCCGTCAAACCGAACGCCATCCGCCTGGTGCCGCCGTTCACCGTGAGCGAGGCGGAGATCGATAAAGCAGTCGAGATCATCGAAGGCGCACTGGCGAAAGTGTCGGAAGAGAGTTCGAAGTAATGGCTGAGAAAATCGTCCTCGCGTACTCCGGCGGGCTCGACACGTCCGTCGCCATTCGCTGGCTCAAAGAAGAGCGCGGCTACGACGTCGTCGCGCTGACAGTGGACGTTGGCATGGACCGCTCGCGCGAGGAGCTGCAGTCGCGTGCGATGGCCGCCGGCGCCAAGAGCTACGTCTGGCGCGAAGCCCAGGACGAATTTGTACGACACTTCGTGTTTCCAGCGGTGATGGCGGGTGCGCGTTATCAGGGCGTGTACCCGCTCGCCACCGCCCTCTCCCGCCCCCTCATCGCCCGCGAAATGGTCGCCGTCGCCCGCGCCGAAGGCGCCACCGCCGTCGCGCACGGATGCACCGGCAAGGGCAACGACCAGGTCCGCATCGACGTCTCCGTCCAGGCCCTCGCCCCCGACCTCAAGATCGTCGCCCCCCTCCGTGAGTGGGAGATGGACCGCGAGTCCGAGATCGACTACGCCGAGCAGCACAACATCCCGATCAGCGTCACCAAGAAAAGCCCCTACAGCATCGACGAGAACCTCTACGGCCGCAGCATCGAGACCGGCCCGCTGGAAGACCCCTGGACCGAGCCGCCCGAGGACGTCTGGCAGTGGACGAAGTCCCAGACTCCCGATGAGCCCGCATACATCGAAATCGGTTTCGAATCGGGCGTCCCGGTTGCCTTAAACGGCGCCGAAATTGGTCCAATTCAAATGTTAACGTCGCTGAACGAATTGGCCGGAGAGCACGGCGTCGGCCGCATCGACACCATCGAAGACCGCCTCGTCGGCATCAAGTCCCGCGAGGTGTACGAAGCGCCTGCAGGCACCGTCCTCCTCACCGCCCACGAATCAATCGAATCCCTAACTTTGGGCAAAGAGCAGCGCCGTTTCAAGGCTCGCGTGGCGCAGGAGTACGCAGACCTCGTCTACAACGGCCTCTGGTTCTCGGCGCACCACCAGGACCTGCAAGCCTACATCGAGAGCACGCAGCGTTACGTGTCTGGGACTGTCCGCATGAAGCTCCACAAGGGCACGGCCGCTGCCGTCGGTCGCAAGTCCGCCCGCAGCCTGTACGACTTCTCACTTGCCACCTACGACAAAGCCGACCAGTTCGACCGCACGGCCGCCGTTGGCTTCATCAGCATCTGGGGGCTGCCCGTGAAGGTACAGGCGCAGGCACAGCTTTTGGACGAAGGCGAACACATCTGATACAATTCCTCCGGATATATACGGAGGAATTGCTTTTGGCCAAGGACAAACGGGTCGAGGTGCTCTTCGAGCCTTCTGAGTACAAACGGCTGGAGGCCGTCGCCCGGCAAAAGGGAAAGTCCGTTGGGCACCTGATCAGGGAGGCGGTGGCCCACTACGTGGTCCGCCCTTCCGAGGAACTGCGTGAGGCCGCCTGGCGGGACATCCTCGCGATGGCCGAGGAGAGGGCGGGCGGACCGATGGGTTCGCCGGAGGAGGTGAAGGAAGAGATCCTCCGCGCATACGACGAGGACGACGAACGTGTCTACGGTAAAGATTGGATCGAGAGATTTGAAGCTGATTGACACCAACATTCTGATGTACAGCGTTGGTGGCGACCACTCGTACAAGCAGCCGTCAATCAGATTGCTGGCGAAACAACAGACGGGCGAGATCGAGGCAAACATTAACACCGAGGTCTTGCAGGAAATCCTCCATTTCTACCGCCGTCGAAATCGCATGCCGGAAGGCCTGCGCCTGTTCGACGACCTGATCGTGAAGTTTCCCGATCCCTATCCGATGCTCTCAAGTACGGCCCTGCTGGCGCGACAAATCCTTAGTCAGACGCCCCTGTTGCAGGCGCGCGATGCAGTTCACGCGGCCACCGTCTTCGAGCACAGCCTGGAGGGTATAATCTCCGCAGACCGCGCGTTTGACCAGGTGATTGGTTTGAAGCGATTCGATCCAAAGGAGCTAGCCGCATGACAACTGAAAGAGCGCAAACCATCGATAAGGCCAGCGCAACCGCGGGGAGAGTCGTTTCGATCCACATCGCCCCCAAATTGGAGGTTCCGATGGTGGCCGTGAGCGAGGTGCGCGCAGTCCCTGGGCGCGGGCTGGAGGGCGACCGCTACTTCGAGCACACGGGGACTTACTCCGACACGCCCGGCACCGGCCGCGACGTGACGCTCGTGGCGAGCGAGGCGATCGAGGAGATCGCGCGCGAAAAGGGCATAACGCTGAAGCCCGGAGACACTCGGCGCAACATCACCACCACCGGCGTAGACCTGAATTCGCTGGTGGACGTAGAGTTCAGCATCGGCGAGGTGCGGGTGCTTGGGATGCGTCTGTGCGAGCCGTGCGAGTACCTGGAGGGGCTGGTCGGCCAGAAGGGGACACTGAAGGCGCTGGTTCACCGCGGTGGGCTGCGCTGCGACATCCTGCGCGAAGGCACCATCCGCGTCGGCGACGAAATAGTCACTCCGTAGGAACCTCGACTCCATTCGCGACGTTGTCTCTGTAGATGAGACACGTTCTGCTTGTCGCCCTTCTGACCCTTGCGATCGCCGTCGGCGCTTGCGGAGGCGACGACAGTTCGTCTCCGACGCCCCAATCGGCGACACCGACCGCCACAAGCGGGACGACTTCGCCCACGGACAGCGGGACGCCAGGCCCGTCCGATACGTCAGGCGCCACGCCAACGCCAAGCATCGAGCCGACGCTGCAGCCTGGCGTCACGTATGTCGTTCAGCTCGGCGACACTCTGTACTCAATCGCCCAGCGGTTTGGGGTGACGGTCGACGCGATCGTCCAGGCGAACAACATCTCGGACCCGACGCAGATCAGCGTCGGCCAGACGCTGTTCATCCCTGGCGCGACAGGTACGCCCGGGGCGACACCGTCGCCCACTTCGCCACCGGCGACGGGCGGCGGGCCGTCGCAAGTCATCTCGAAAGGCAACACCAGCCGCAACGCTATCGCCTTTACCTTCGATGCCGGATCGGACGCTGGCTACACGGCACAGATTCTGGACACGCTGGCAGTGAATGGCGTTTTCGCGACGTTCGGGATGACCGGCCGGTTCGCCGAGACGTATCCGGACCTGGTGCGACGGATGATCCACGAAGGTCACACGCTGATCAACCACACCTATGATCACGCGTCGTTCACGGGCAACTCGACCGGCGCCGGGCCCCTTTCGCGCGACCAGCGCTTCAGCGAGCTCGATCAGACCGAAGCGATCATCCGCAACCTGACCGGCGCGACGACATACCCGTACTTCCGCCCGCCCTACGGCGACTACGATCAGTCGGTTCTCGACGACGTCGGTGCGCGGGGCTATGCCTACACAGTGATGTGGACGCTGGACTCGCGGGGTTGGACGGGCATCCCGGCGCCCGCGATCACGCAGCGCTGCCTGGACAACGCCGAGCCGGGGGCGATCTACATCTTTCATGTGGGAAGCGCATCGCAGGACGGGCCGGCGCTACAAGACATCATCGACGGGCTGCGCGCACAGGGCTATGAGATCGGTGACCTCGGGCTCGTGCTCGCGCCGTAGCGCCAGCGGGGCCCGATCTGTAAGCTTTGGCCTCGTGACTGTGATCAAGGCCGTCTTCTTCGACCTGGGCGATACGTTGTGGCACCTGCCGCACCTGCCGCCGCCCGACGCCATTCGCGGCGAAACGATGCGTCGCGTCGGTGGACTGGTGACGAGCTTGGGCTACGACATGGCCGTCGGCGAGCGACGGATTATTGGGCGCGACATCCGGCTCGCGATCG
>JBGPBZ010000101.1:0-8361 GCA_041481535.1 Dehalococcoidia bacterium
GCAGTCGCCGAAGCAGCTGTTCAGCTGCGAGGGCGGGTATGTGTAATCGGTACCCCGGCAGAGGAGATACCTCCACCAGTGAAGAAGCGGCTCCTGGAGACGCACGTCTTCGATGGCGTCGACGTAGCACTTATCACGCACGGGGACGACCGGACCGCTGTGGGCGGGGAGACCTTGGCGATGCAAGCTTTGGATATCCGATTCACCGGGAAGGCGGCACACGCGGCCATCAGTCCTGACAAGGGCATCAGCGCGCTCGACGCCGCGGTTCTTGCGATGCACGCGATCGAGCTGCTGCGCGAACATGTTCGGAGCGATGTGCGCATTCACGGTACGGTCGCGGACGCCGGAGGGGCGCCGAATGTCGTGCCGGCGCACGCCTCTCTCCGGTACTACGTCCGATCTCTTGACGGCAAGTACCTTGAGGACGTCGTCGAACGTGTGCGGAATTGTGCGAAAGGCGCCGCACTCGCCGTGGGCGCCGGGGTCGAGATCGCGTCTCTAGGCGTGTGGGACGCACGCTACAACGTGCCTTCTCTCAATGCGACGCTACTCGAAAACGCCTTACAGAACGGCGCGTTCGCTGTGGAACTGGCTTCCGAGAGTGCCGGCACGACAGACTTTGGCACCGTGACAAGGATGCTTCCCGCCGCCACATTGAAGGTTCCGTTAGTCGAACGGGACGTACCGGGTCACAGTCCTGAATGGGCGGTCCAGGCTGGGAGCGAGCGGGGTCATCGCTGTCTGCTTCTGGGTGCAAAGGCGATGGCCGCCACGGCCTACGACATCCTTGCTTCGCCCGGTCTGATGAGCCGAATCAAGAACGAGTTCTCCGACGGCCAGTGAGCACCGGTAGGTGCTCTAACTATGAATGGGTAGAGGGCAGGCTCGGGGAGTCCTAGAAGAAATACTCTCGTGCCTGTCTTGAGCCGAGCAGAGAGCGCGCTCTTCCTTCTAACTCTAGCGGGACGAACACTCGGCAGACGAACACCGCCACACCGACGTTGGGCGGCGCCGGGGGTGGAACGATCGTCTCCTCGAAGTGAGACTCAACGCCCGCCGCCTCCAATCGTTGGCGCACTTCAGCAGCCTCGATGTTCGTACCTTGGAAGACAAGTGCGCGGATTCGAGCCATACCGTTTCAATCACTAAGTTATCACGACCCCACGTTCCTGAAGCCGGGTCGTTCTCCGACTGAACGGGTTGCCTTCGGCCTGAAGCGAGGCAAGAGGGTCCGCAGTCGGTGCGGGTCATGCGACCGTCTTCTGCCGACCCCTAAAGTCGACGACGTCAGGGGTGCTGGTTAGGTCCTCGATCTGAGATAGGGAGTCAGCGGATTCGCGTTTTCGGGGTGGTTCTGCGCTACGCCGGGACTGTGTGCCCGAGCCTCGATCCTACCGCGGCATCCAGTGATGCCATCGCGACAACAACGCTGACATCAACGCAGTGAGATTCAGCCGTACGCCCGCGGACTTTGCTTCGTCCAGCAACTTGCGTTCGAGCTCCGCGCCCTCCGGCCGACCCGTCTCCGAGAAGCGGCCGGTGAACAGCTGGATCGCCTTCGCCTTGCGCGCGCCCGCGTCCTGCACCAGCGCCAGTATGTGCTCCGACGGTATGCAGGAGATCACGAAGTCGACGTCCGACGGGAGATCGCGCAGCGAGGCGTACGACGGTAGCCCCGCGATCTCGCCGCCCTTCGGGTTCACCGGGTAGATCTGCCCCTTGAACCCAAAGTCCTGCATCGACTTTACGTAGTCGTACCCCGGCGTGTCCGGATTAGCAGAGGCGCCCACCACAGCAACGGACCGCGGATGGAAGATGGCGTCGATCTCAGCGAAGGAGGTCACGAGAGGATAGGGTCAAGGGTCAGGGGTTGACGGTCAAGGGCGCGGTTAGTTTGCGGGCTCGGACGTGTCGTATGGGGCTTCGGATTCGCGCACTCTTTCGAGCCGCTCCGAATTCGCCTCAGGAACCGGAACGTCGGCATCCAATGGCCTGCCGTCAGCGTCGATTGGCCGCAGCGGGCTCCCGTCGTCTGCCTTGCAGATCTCGAGCGATGAATTACCCCAGCCCCAGACCTTCACCCACCCGTCCTGAATCTCGATCTCGAGGGTGTCGCCCACAGGGCCTTCGCCGCACGCTCGGTATGTCGTGTGCGGCTCCATCTCGTAGATTTCGCCCCACGGCTCCAGCACAACGCCGCGAGGGCGGTCGCTGGAGTTCGTCAGTCGGATTTCGACGCGCTGTTGGGCGTTCTCCGTCTCCTTCATTTCGGCGGCTCTCGCCATAGTTCGATTATACGCTCCATTAGTTCCAGCCTTCCCCTGGCGCTCGGATTTCGTGGATTGCTCGCTAAAGCCCGGGCGTACCCGTCTCGCCAGGCTGCAGCGACCGCCTTCGTAATCCCCTTAGCCCGTACTTCTTCTGCTGTGATCGAGGCGGCCCGAGCTCTCGCCGCGGCGTCTCCCGTGCCCCACCCAACAAGCTGACCGAACTCAGCCTGCGTTGGGACATCGTCTGGGTGGGGCATGTCCTTCATTGGCGCGGCCATCACGCTCGACAGTATCAGGTTCTCTCCGTATCGTGACCTCCGTATGGACATCGCGATCGTTGGGCTGCTGCAGAGCGGGAAGTCGACAACGTTCCGCGCGCTTACCGCCGGGCACGGCACCGCGTCGGGCGATGGGCGTGGCGAGGCCGTCGGCGTCATCAAGATACCTGACGAGCGGCTGGAGAAGCTGGCGGTGCTCGTCAAGGCGAAAAAGGTGACGCCAATCGAGGTCTTCCTCCACGACCTGCCGGCGCTATTCCAAAAGGGCGCCGCGCCCTCCGGCCCCGCGGGTGAGACGCTCGCCCGAGCCGACGCGCTGCTGCACGTGGTGCGGATGTTCGACAGGACGACTGATCCCGCGAAGGACATTTCGGAGTTCGATGCCGAGCTCATGCTGTTCGACCTCGGGATCGTCGAGCGTCGGCTCGACAAGATCGAATCGACGTTCCGCTCAGGTAAGGTCACGGAACGCGAGGCTGCTGAACGTGAGAGGTCGCTCCTCCAGAAAGTTAAGACCGTCCTCGAAGCTGACAAAGCGCTGCGGGACGAGATCACAGACGACGCAGACGTGCGCGCGCTGGCCAACTTCGGGCTGCTGTCACTGAAGCCGATGCTGTTTCTGATGAACATCGGTGAGGACGCCGTCGCTGAGCAGGCAAGGATTGGTGCGGAGTATCAGGAGAAACTCGGCGGCAACCGCACGCGCGCGACGGCAATGTGCGCCAAACTCGAGGCAGAGCTCGCGGAGCTGACGCCGGACGAAGCGGCCGAGTTCCGTCGCGATCTCGGTGCGCCGGAGGGCGGGACGCAGGCCGTGCTGGAGCAAGCGCGAGAGTTGCTCGGCCTGCTCACGTTCTTTACCGCGGGCGAGAAGGACACGCGGGCCTGGAGCTTGCCTCAGGGCGGCACGGCTTTGCAGGCTGCCGGCCGCATTCACACTGACATCGAGCGCGGTTTCATCCGCGCCGAGGTGATCCGCTGGGACACGCTGCTGGAGCTGGGCACGCACGCGGAGGCGCGCAAGAAGGGCCAGCTGCGGCAGGAAGGCAAGACGTACGTGATTCAGGACGGCGACGTGATCAACGTGCTGTTCAACGTCTGAGGCGACGAATGCGAGTCGTCGGGCTACACCACGTTCAGGTCAATGTGCCGCTGGAGCGCGAGGCAGAAGCGCACCGCTTCTACGGCGAGATCGTCGGACTCGCGCGGATGGAGCGGCCACAGTCGCTGTCAGACGCGGGACGCCGTGGCGTCTGGTTCCGCTGCGGAGAGCAGGAGTTCCACGTCTTCTCCAACCCGAAGCCTGCCTTCGATCCAGCGAAGAGCAGCCAGCATCCCGCGCTTCTGGTCGACGACCTTGATTCGCTGCGCGAGCGGTTGGTCGCCGCCGGCTGCGAGATCGAGGAAGCGATTCCGATCGCCGGCCGACAGCGTTTCCTCACGCGCGATCCGGGCGGCAACCGCATCGAGTTTCTCTCCCTGACCGCCGAATGATGAAGCGGGTGTCATCGTCCGAGATCGCGGCGGAAGTACTGCGCGCGCTCGATGGCGGGTCGCGCGTGCTCGTCGCAACGATCATCGCGGCGCCGGAGAACGCGGGAGTTGGCGCGAAGATTCTGGTTCGTCACGACAGTTCGACTCTGGGCTCGCTGGGCCTGACAGCGCTGGACGCGGCGATCGTGCAAGAAGCGCGCGATACGGTGCCGCGCTCTGGAGTGTGGACTCTGTACGTAACGCCGAGCGGCGAAACGGTGCAACGTCGTGACGCCGCCGGTGCCTACGAGCTGATGTTCGAGGTGCACGAACGGCCGGCGCGGCTTGTGATCGTCGGCGGCGGGCACGTCGGCAAGGCGTGCTCCGTGATTGGCGAGATGTGCGGCTTCCGCGTGACGGTGATCGACGACCGGCCGGAGTGGGCGAACGCCGAGCGCTTTCCGGAGGCGGACGAAGTGATCCGCGGCCGCTTCGACGAGGTGCTGACTGGCTATCCGATCGATGCGACGACTTACGTGATCTGCGTGACGCGCGGCCACCGCCACGACGAGACGAGCCTGCGCAGTGTGATCGGGCGGGGCGCTGCGTACGTCGGCATGATCGGCTCGAAGCGGCGCGCGGCGGCTGTGCTGAAGCACCTGGTGGACGACGGCGCCGACCCCGAAGCCGTCGCTGCTGTGCACACGCCCATCGGCCTCGATATCGGCGCCGAGACGCCGGAGGAGATCGCCGTTGCGATTATGGGCGAGATCATTTCCGTGCGCCGGAGAGGCCAATCGAAGCGCGATTGAAGAGGACGCCGCCGGCGCGCTACAATCAGCGCGAGCGATGAGGCTCGCTTTCCGCCACAGACGGAGAACCGCGAGAGAACGCTGATAGCCTCTACCCACACCGGGTAGAGGCGTTTTTGTAGGCAGATGACAACACTGGCAGTAGCGATCGGAGGGGCGCTCGGCGCGGTTACGCGCTATCTCCTCGCCGTGCGGTTGTACAACCAGCTCGGCATCGCGTTCCCATGGGGAACGCTGTTCGTCAACATCGCCGGTAGCCTGATGCTCGGCGTCATCCTCGGACTCGTCGAAGAGCGCGACCTCTTCTCGCCGCAGATGCGCACGGCAATTACCGTTGGTTTCATCGGCGGTCTGACGACGTTCTCCACGTTCGTGTTCGAGTACTGGCAGTTCTTGCGTGAAGGCGATCCGGCGAAGGCGGTGGCTTACGTCGCGCTGAGCCTTGTGCTGGGGTTGGCGGCGTTTACCGCCGGACACTCCGGGGCCGTGGCCGCTAGCTAGTCTGCAGGGGCGGGGGCGGCTTCCCGCGCCGGTGGGATCAGGATGTACGCGTAGACGATCGCCGCGAGCGCTGCGCCGAGCCCTGGACCGACCCAGTACACCCACTCGTTGTCGAAGGTGTTGGTGATGAGCGCCGGGCCGAGGAAGCGCGCCGGGTTCATCGCTGCGCCGGTCGCGCCGCCCATCGCGAAGATGTCCATGGTGATCGTGAGTCCGATGGCCAGCGGCGCGATCATCGCCGGACCGCGCTTGTCCACCGCGGTGCCGAAGATCACGTACATCAGGAAGAACGTAAGCACGAGCTCGATGCCCATCGCTTGCACTGGTTTGACGCCGGTCGCGACACTCGGCGTGCCGAGGTTGACGGCATCGCGCGCCACGGCGGGGAGAAGGATGTGCAAGCAAGCGGCTGCGACGATCGCTCCCAGAAGCTGAACGACGACGTAGGCGAGTCCCTTCTGCCAAGCCAACTTCTGGCCGATCACCAGGCCAAGTGTGACCGCCGGGTTGTAGGCGCCGCCGGAGATGTGGCCGCCCGCCGCGACCATCAATCCGATCGCCAGGCCGTGCGCGAAACCGATCGCCACGATGTCGTGGCCGCCGGTGACGATGATCGAACCGGCGCCCATGAAGATCAGCGCAAACGTACCGATGAACTCGACGGTGAGGGGGCGCACCCACTCCGCCAGGGTCGTCTCAGGGAGTGGGATCAGGTTGGGCGTTCGGGTGCTCAAATCGGAGCCACTATAAGAGAGCGGGCGGACGGGGAACAAGCGCCGATTTGGGCTGGGATGTGTACAACTGCCGCTCCCGTGCCCGGAAAGGCCATATGAGCGCGTCTGAACGAGGTAACAAGCCTATCTGCGAGAGCGTCTCCAGTATATGAATCGCCCGGCCCTGCGCCCGGCGAGCTGAGACGCTATGCATCTGCCAGAAGACGATACTACCGACCCGGCGCCAGCCCCGCCACGACCCGAGGATGTCCTGCGGGACGTGCTGGCGCTGCGCCGCAAAGTGGCCATCGCCATCTACGGCGTTATTACGCTGGACTTGCCGCTCTACTTCCTTTTCGGCTACACGGTATTGCAGGTTGCGATCCTCGCCGTCGTGGGCTGGGTGATCGCCGGCGTCTCGATCTGGTTCAGCTTCGCGCAGATCGCCCGGCAGCGGCGCCGCTCCGCGTATCCCGGCCTCTTGATCGTGAACGTCGGCGACACAGGCGACCCGAAGGAAGCTTCCACGGAGGCGCTCTTCATCCTCGAAGGCTTGCTCTCGACGCAGTCGTCGTTTGTCGCGCTGCGATACGAAAACGGCGTCCGCGTCCTCGCCGCCCGCGGCCTCTCGCACGACGAAGCCGCTTGGGTCATGGAGACGCATGCCCGGCAGATGTCCGAAGCAATGGAAAAGCGCTTCCCGATAAACGTGCTGGTCGATACACCCGGACGCGGCGCCATCTTCGTGCCGATCGTCTCGCTCAAGCAGTCGATCGGTGTGCTGTATCTTGCATCCTCACCGGGTGATCAGCTGGCGGACCTCAGTCTTCTCGCGGACATCGGCAGCGCGCTTGGGCTTTCGCTGGAGAACTTGCGGCAGAAGGAGCAGCTGCAGCAGAAGGAGTCGCGGTTGCGCAGCGTCGTTATGGGCGCGCCGGTCGTCCTTTTCGCCGTCGATACGGCCGGCGCGATGACGTTTATCCAGGGACAGGGGATCGCCGGCCTCAACGTCGATCCGGACAACATCATCGGACGGCCGGTCTGGGACATCTGGCAGAACCGCCCCGAGATCATCCAGAGTTTCCGCCGTGCCTTTGCAGGCGATGCGGTGACGTCGCTGGCGGAGCTTGATATCGGCGGCGTTAAGCGCGTCTTCGAGTACCGCCTGGCGCCGGAGTGTGACGAGCACGGCCGCGTCACCGGCGTCATCTGCATCGCCACCGATGTCACTCAGCGCAAGGTCGCTGAAGACGCTCTCCGCGAAAGTGAACGCGCGAAGGCTACCCTGCTCAGCAATCTGCCCGGCTTCGCCTATCGCGTTCGCAAAGGCGATTGGGCCGTGGAGTACATCAGCGATGGCGTGCAAGCGATCATGGGACACATGGCAGAAGAGTACATCTCAGGCGCAGCGCCTGTAGGCCTCATTGTCCATCCGGACGATCTGGAGATGGTCAGCGCCGCCTATAACGCGGCCATGAACCGGCCGGGACGGTACGCGCTGGAGTTCCGCATCGTGACCCCGAAGGGCGAGACGAAGTGGGTCTGGGACCAGGGTCAGGCTGTCGCCTCCGACGACTCAGATGAAGTGATCGCGATCGAGGGATACGTCACGGATGTAACCGAACGAAGGCAGGCGGAAGACGCGCTGGCCGGCAGCGAGATGCGCTTCCGCGACCTCTTCGAAAACGCGCGCGACGCGATGTTTACCTTCAACCTCAAGAGCGGCCACATCATCGCCGCCAATCAGCGCGTCGTCGAGCTGACAGGCTACGCGCGCGACGAGTTCCTCGGTCTGAACATGGCGCAGGTCATCTCGCCGGAGTGGCATGAGGCCGGCGCCGAGGCGTTGAAGCGCGTCTTCAACGGGGACAACGCCGCCTTTGAGCTGGAGATCTTGGCGAAAGACGGCCGGCGCATCCCCCTCGAATTGGCGTCGCGCATCATCCTGGACGAGGATGGCACGCCGCGAACAGTGCAGGCGAGCGGCCGCGACATCACCGAGCGCAGGCAGGCGGAGGAGACGATCCGTCGCCTCGCCTACCACGACGCACTCACCGACTTGCCGAACCGCGCGCTCTTCGAAGACCGGCTGAACCTGGCGATGGCCCAATCGCGCCGCATGGGCGAAATGCTTGCCGTGATGTTCCTCGACCTCGACAGCTTCAAGGTGGTGAACGACACGCTGGGCCATAGCGCGGGCGACAAGCTGCTGCAGGCCGTGGCCAGCGACATCGCCAAGCTCGTGCGGGAGGGCGACACCGTGGCGCGCGTCGGCGGCGACGAGTTCACGCTGCTCCTCGCTGGAATCGCC
>JBGPBZ010000102.1:0-8315 GCA_041481535.1 Dehalococcoidia bacterium
GAGGCGATCGCCGACCGCCGCCTCGACGCCGAGATCGCCGTCGTCTTCTGCAACCGCGCCCCCGGCGAAGACCCCAACACCGACGCCTTCCTCGAACAGGTGCGCGCGTCCGGCATCCCGCTCGTCACGCTCAGCTCGCGCGACTTCCGCAAGCGCATCGGCGGCGAAGTCGCGCGCAAGGGCGAGTCGCTCCCAGAATGGCGCCGCGAGTACGACCGCGAAGTCATGCGCGCCCTCGAACCCTACCCGTTCGACATCGGCGTTCTCGCCGGCTTCATGCTCATCTTCGGCGAGGAAGCGGCCGCACGCTGGGACCTCCTCAACCTGCATCCTGCCGCGCCCGGTGGCCCCGTCGGCATGTGGCAGGACGTGATCTGGCAACTCATCGCCGAAAACGCAGACCGCGCCGGCGTGATGGTCCACCTCGCGACGCCAGACCTCGACCAGGGCCCCGTCGTCACCTACTGCACCTACCCAATTCGCGGCCCCGCCTTTGACCCGCTCTGGCGCGACGTCGAGTGCCGCAATCCGGACGAAGCGCGCGCCGACAAAGGCGAAGACCTGCCGCTCTTCAAAGCGATCCGCCAGGCCGGCGTCGCCCGCGAAGTCCCGCTCGTCATCGAAACCCTTCGCGCCTTCGCCGACGACCGCATCCGCATCACCGACAAACAAGTCGTAGACACAAACGGCGTCGCAATCGCCGGCTACGACCTCTCGCACGCTATCGAGGCGGGCCTAGCCACAAACCACAAACCACTGACCACTGACCACTGACCACTGACCACTGCGCTATAATCCCCTCGTCGAATCTCACACCTGACACCTAACCGGAGGACGCTATGAACTACAGACTCCCCGTCAAGCGTGAACCAATCCCACCGCCGGCACCCCTCTGGCAGCAGGCCGCACCCGTCGTCATCCGCGGTGCCGCCCTCGTCGCCGCCGGCGTGATCGGCGAGTGGCTGCTGCGCTCAGCAACGAAGAAGGCCGCCTCCATCCCGTTCTCAGCGAAGAAGAGCCGCGCCGTGGCCGCGCCCGCGAAACCCGCCATCGTCGCTTACAGCGAAACCGTCATCGTGCGCCGCACCATCGTCCGGCAAGGTTAGCGCTGGATCGGCCGCGCCCTCCCGCATCATCCACATCCGCCCGGACGCCCCCAAAAGGGAAGTTCGGCGGAGGGGGCAACTTCCGCCGAACTCAACGACCGCACGGGAGGGCGCGGCTCTACCTTCATTCAACCCCAGATCCCCAGGCATCCCTATCCCCCATCGGTCGTATTCGCAGGTGACAATCTTTACGCGATCGTTTATCGGCGATAAACCGGCCCGTATAAGTGCACAGGATTGCTGCGGTATATTGGGCTTGTCCCCATGAACGTCCTGCTCGTTGGCTCCGGAGCGCGTGAGCACACGCTTGCCTGGAAATTACGCCAGTCTCCCGGACTGACAGACTTGTTCGTCGCGCCCGGAAACGCCGGCACCACGCAAATCGCAACGAACGTTAACGTCAAGGCGAATGACATCGACGGACTCGTCGCCGCCGCCAAGGAGTTGCACGCTGACCTCGTCGTCATCGGCCCCGAAGAGCCGCTTTCGAAAGGACTGGCAGACCACCTCGCCGTGGAGGGCATCGCAACGTTCGGCCCGAGCCAGGCCGCTTCCCGCATCGAGTACTCGAAAGCGTTCTCCAAAGACCTGATGATGCGCTACGACATCCCCACCGGCCGCGCAGAGATCTTCACGAGCCGTATCGACGCCCGCCACTACCTTGAGGGGCGCGAGGGCGGCGTGGTCGTGAAAGCCGACGGCCTCACCCAGGGCAAAGGCGTCTTCGTCTGCGATTCGACCGAAGAAGCGGGCAACGTCGTCGACCGCCTGATGGGCGACGAGGCGCTGCTCGGCGCGTCGGGCAAGACAGTGCTTATCGAAGAGCGGCTCACCGGCCGCGAGGTGTCGGCGATGGCCTTCACCGACGGCCAAACGGTAGGGCCGATGCCGTTTTCCTGCGACTACAAGCGCGCGCGCAACGGCGACGAAGGCCCGAACACCGGCGGGATGGGCGCCTACAGCCCGCCGATGTGGCTCGACGAAGCCCTGGAGCCGTACATCCACGAGAGCATCACCGAAGCCGCCGTCGCGGCGATGATGGCGGAAGGCACGCCCTATCGCGGCGTCCTCTACCCCGGCCTGATGGTGACCGCCGACGGCGTGCGCGTCATCGAGTTCAACTGCCGCTTCGGCGATCCCGAGACGCAGGTCGTGATCCCGCGCCTGAAGTCTGACCTGCTCGAAATCTTCTGGGCCGTCGCCAACAACCGCCTCTCCGACGCCGAGATCGAATGGTCCACCGACGCCACCGTCGCCGTCGTCATCGCCTCAGGCGGTTACCCTGACGACTACTCAACCGGATATGACATCGCCGGCCTCAATTCGCTGGATGAAGGTGTCCTCGTCTTCCACGCCGGCACCGCCCTCCGCGACGACGGCGCCGTCGTCACCAGCGGCGGCCGTGTCCTCACCGTCGTCGCCATCGGCGCTACTCTCGCTGACGCCCGCGCCAAGGTCTACTCCAACGTCCAGCGCATCCACTTCACCAAGGCCTACTACCGCCGGGACATCGCAGCCCCCGCCCAGGACGCGCGGGTGGACTGAGGTACAATCGCCACATGGCGGACGTCGGAGAGCTGCAGCACACGATTAAAGCGTACATTCGCCGCGGCGAAAAGTACTACGTCGCCGAATGCCTCGGCATCAGCGTTGTGACGCAGGGCGAAACACTCGACGAGACAATCGCCAACCTGGAAGATGCCGTCGCGCTACACCTTGAGGGGGAAGACCTTCGTGAGTTCGGACTTGCTGAGAATCCGACTCTATTGATCACGATCGAGTTGCAGCCGCGCCCTCGTGCCGCCTAGACTCCGCAGGCTACCGAGTTCCGAAGTCGCGGGATTCTCAGCAATCTTTCGGCAAGCGTGCCGCTACGTTCCAGAAACCGACCTTCGTCCACACTTCTACGCCGAGTAAGCCTCCTGCTAAGATGCACAGCGTATGCCGCGCGTAGCCATCCTCACCGGATCGAAGTCCGACTTGCCAATGCTCGAACCGTGCACCCAGATGCTCGACCAGCTCGGCATAGAGCACGAGGTGCACGCCATCTCCGCGCACCGCACCCCCGCGAAAGTCCAACAGTTCGCCTCCGGCGCTGAGGCTGCGGGCTTCGAAGTCGTGATCGCCGCCGCTGGCATGGCCGCCCACCTCCCCGGCGTCGTCGCCGCTTACACGCGCCTCCCCGTCATCGGCGTCCCGATCGCCTCCGGCCAGCACGGAGCGAGCGGGATCGACTCGCTGCTCTCCATCGCCCAGATGCCGCCCGGCGTCCCCGTCGCCTGCATGGCGATCAACGGCGCCAAGAACGCCGCCCTCTTCGCCGCCGCCATCCTCGCCCTCAAGCACGACAACGTCCGCAAAGCCCTCGAACAATTCCGATCGGAACAAAACGCCGGATGACAGACGACGAGCGAGAAGCATTCCTGCGCGAGGCGAACGTCGCCGTCTTGAGCACCGTCGACTCGCGCGGCCGTCCGCACGCCGCTCCCGTCTGGTACCTCTACGATCACGGCGTCTTCCGCATCAGCACGGGCGTCGGCTCGCAAAAGCACAAGAACATCGAAGCCAACCCCAACGTCAGCCTCGTGATCGATCAGCGCGTGCTCCCCTACTACGCCGTCATGGTGCAGGGCACCGCCGAGATCGGCCCGGCGTTCTCGCAGGAAGATGGCTTGCGGCTGGCAGTGCGCTATCTCGGCGAAGAGATGGGAAAGCGTTACGCCCAGACGCAGCACCCCGAATCCTCCGTCTCTCTCACAATCAAGCCGCGCAAGGTCATCGTCTACGATCCGATGCCCGGCTGGCGTAAGCGCTAGCCGCCGGTCGTTATCGCCGCGACGATCAGCGCGACGATACCCGCCGCCATCACGAGCGCGACTAGATTGATCAAGATGCGTATCGGCTCGAAGCCGCCGCTCTTGCTCGTTTCGTCTGGCATCTGAGTCTCCTTCCTCTATTCTTAGCGCCTCGCCCGCTCTCGGACAAGACGCGGCGGTCGTTGACGCGCCTGTCCGCTAAAGCTATCCTCGCCTCGACCATGCGGATTCCACTACGCCTCTCACTCGGCCTGCTCGCCGTCGCAGCGCTGGCCCTCGCGGGCATCATGTTCCTGCGAGACGATGCAGCTCCCGCTACCGCCAGCCTGGGCGACATCTCGCACGTCATGTGGGGCGATCCCGACTGCGACAACACGATCGACGCCTCGGACGTCCTCACGCTCGAGCAGTCGCTACTGGGCATAACGCAAAGCCGGAACTCGTGTGCGAACGATCTGCACGTCGGCACCGCCATCCAGAACTCGAACCCGGACGTCCTTCGCTACTCCGGCTTCTGGGGCGACTTCGACTGCAACCGTTCCCTGAATGCGTTCGACATCATCGGCGTCCTCAAGAAGGCTGCGAACCTGCCGCTTGACCAGAGACTCGGCTGCATCGATTACGGTGATTACGTAGACGTCTCAGAGATCATCGTCGGCCAGATCGCCACGCCCCCAGACCTCCCCTTCCTCGGCATTGACGCAGACCCGTCCGGAAACTCCGCAAACTCCCTCGGCACCATCGACCACTGCCGATCAGTGGACCTCGGCGATACCTTTACCGTCGACGTCCTAGTCAAAGGCGTACCGCCGTACCAGCCCTACGCCGGTGGCCTCGGCGGCTTTGACATCGTCTTTGCCTTCTACCCCGGCCGGCTGGGAGTAATGTCGATCGACGACCACCAGATGCTAGCCGTCGGTACAAGCAACATCCTCAGCTACACAAACACCGGCCACAACGCGACCGGTCTCACGGTTGTCCGGGCATACGACCAGAGTAACAACCCCGAGCAAGGCGACGGCGTCCTCTTTCGTCTGACGATGAAAGCGGTTGGCTCCGGACCCGCCGGCATGTACCTCGATTCGTTCTACAGCATAGACCCCCAGCCAGGCGTCGTCGACAATCAGAACTACATCTACCCGATTACTACCGTTGGCGACGCGTTGATCATGATCGACAGCCCTTGCCCCAACGAGAGCCCAACGCCAACGCCAAGTCCCTCCCCGTCGCCTTCGCCATCGCCCACTCCCCCACCGCCGAACCTCAACCAGTGCGTCAACGCCGGCCAGACGCAGGAAATTCCCAACGGCGACACCAACGGCATCACCAGCACCCTGAGTTTCTTGCCGCCGATCAACCAGGACAGCGACGCCATCAACAACATGTCCATGTGCCTCAACATCTCTCATGAGTACGTCGGCGACCTCTACGTCACCCTCACGCACAACAACGAGACCATGGTCATCGTTGATCGCCTGGGCAACGCGCAGAGCCTCTGTAGCGGGAACGGCCATGGACTGTACGTCTACCTGACCGACACGCCAAACCCGCAACAGGGCACGGAAGACGCCTGCGGCAACAACGCCGACGTGATCGGCACCTTCTATGCCAATCAGTACTTCGCCGACACGGACTTCAACGGCGTCTTCGCCGGCGATCTCTACCACGGCGACTGGACGCTCACCGTTGTCGACGACCCCAACTCCCCTTCCGACGTGCCCGCGGGCCAGCTGCTCGGCTGGTCCCTCTTCTTCAACCAGTAGCCCGCGACGCCCGTCCCGCCAACCACGCCCCGTACGCCGCCCGCCAGCCGATCAGCAGCAGGCCGTTCCCCACCAGCGCGATCACAAAGAACGCGTTGAACAGCGAACGGTCGAAGATCAGCGCCCGCGCGCACAAAGCTGCAACCCCCGCCACCAGCCAGATGGCGGCGATGCGGACAAGTGGCTCGCGGCCGCCCATCGCTCTCTCCGAAAACGCCCCCAGCCACGGCGCGATCACAAACCACGCCACCGGAAACACCAGGATCGCCCGCGCAATCGTCTTCGCCGTCACCGCATCCTCGTGCGACGCCAGCCCGATGCCACCGAACAAGACGAACGCCAACAAATCCCCTATTGCAAGGACAACGATGCGATTTGTCATCCCGAGCGAAGCGAAGTGCAGCCGAGGGACCCGACTGTTGCTTCAGAACCAACCGTAGATTTCACGACAACTCACCCCGCTGACTGCTAACAGCTACCCCGCCAGCAACTGCCGCGCGATCACTTTCAGCTCAAGAATCGGCTTCACGCCTTCGAAGATCGGCAGCACCAGCGCGTCCACCGTGAAGCGCGAGATCGGGTCCTCCTCGGAGTAGCCCCAGCCGCCGTGGATCAGCATCCCTTCCTGGCTCACCCACACCGCCACGTCCGAAGCGAACAGCTTGCACATCGCCGCCTCGAGGCTCGCCCGCTCGTCTGACTCCATCGCGCGCGCCGCCGCGTACGTCAGATGCCGTCCTGCCGCGGTGTGCGTCGCCATCCGCCCGATCTTGTACTGCGTCAGCTGGTAATCCGCCAGCGGGCACCCGAACTGCTTGCGGTCGCTCGCGTAGTTGCACGCCTTCTCCACCGACGCCTGCGACACGCCCGTCGCGCGCCCGCCGGTCTGCAAGCGCCCAGCTGCAAAGCCGCCCATCTGCAGGTAGAACCCTCGACCAAGTCCTTCCTTGCCGCCGACCAGGTTCTCCTCCGGCACGAAGTATCGGTCGATCGCCAGCGTGAACGAATGCATCCCGCGATAGCCCGGCGTTGGGTTCGCCGTCCCCGTGATCGAGCCGCCCTCCGGCTGCGTGTGTTCAAATTGGTGGCCGTCGTACGGCTCCTTCGGCACGATGAACAGTGAGAGCCCCCGCGCACCCGACTTCGCGTCGCCCGTCCGCGCCAGCAGCGCGAGAATGTTCGCCCGTCCCGCAAACGTCGACCACGCCTTCGGCCCCTCGATGTAGTACCCGCGCTTTCCCTCGTGCTCTCCCGCCGTAGCCTTGCACGTGAGCGACGCAACGTCCGACCCCACATCCGGCTCCGTCACCGCCACGCCAACAATCAGCTCTCCCGCCGCGATGCGCGGAAGCCACGTCCCTCGCTGCTCCTCCGTCCCGCCCTCGAGTAGCGCGCGCGTCAGAATTTCCGACCGCGTGATCAGCGACCCCGCCACCAGCGACACCGTCGCCAGCTCTTCCGTCAGCACGCACATCGTCAGGTAACCCATCTGCGTCCCACCGTAAGACTCCGGGATCGAGGATCCGAACAGCCCCAGGCCCGCCATCTTCTGGATCAAACTCTCCGGCACAAGCAAGTCCTGCCGGTGCATCTCCTGCGCGATGGGCGCCACCTCCGCCCGAGCAAAGTCGCGTGCGTGCTCGCGAGTCATATTCGCGATCTCGTCGTCCAGCTCCGCCGTGAACGCTCCCCTCGCGTCGATCACGCGGCGACCAATCTCCCGGAAGCGCGCCTCGGACATCCCCGCCCGGATCATCTTGCGTGTTTGCGGCCCTGCCAGCCGTTCGTGCAGCCTCTCGCTTATGCCGAACGTCTCCGGGTCCGTCTCAATCAGAGCGTGAGCCTTGTGCAGAATCTCCGCCGCAAACGCCAACGCCTCGTCCTCCGCGAGCACATCTCGCTTCCCCGCCGACGCCATCGCCTCCGCGTAGCCGGCCAGCTCGCTCGCCGCGCGCGCCTCCGTCGCCATCTGCGCGATCCGCTCCGCGTGTACCTGGTGCTCGTCGATGTTCTTCCCGCCGTCGGTCATCTTCGATGCCGACTCAACTGCGCTCTTCGATACATCCTTCGCGATGTCCGCCAGCTCCCGCGCGGCCGCCAGCGTCTCCGTTTCGATGCGTTCTGCTGTCATGGGCGTCCTCCGGCCTGATTCTCCCACAGCCCCATTCCCCGCGCGACCGGACCAACGCGACCCGCACAGCGTAGGGGCGCAACGTCCATGCACGCAGCCAAACGCCACCCATAACCCCAATCTCCTGCGCCGTCCACTCAAAGCCCCCAGAAAACGCTGCGCCCAATCGCCGCGCCCAAGTACATGCCCAAGCAGGCAACGCACCCGCTTTTCGTAGGGACAGAGCTTCAGCGGGAATTATCGGCTTGACACACCCACTCATACTCGCTACAATTGTAAGCGAGGTACAGAGAAATGCACAAAGTGAGCTTGACCCGCTTTTCCGGACACCTACACTGTAGCGAAATACTCGCTCAGAAAGGAGTCCCGGATGGCCAAGGGCACCCAGCAGAGTTTCGCCAGCGGGCGGTGGAGCTGGCGCGGCTGCGTGAGAAGCCGCTGCGTCAGCTCGCTGCCGATCTCGGCATTTCAGACCAGACGCTCTCGAACTGGATCAAGC
>JBGPBZ010000103.1:0-8062 GCA_041481535.1 Dehalococcoidia bacterium
CGGCCGGGGTCCTGCTCGAAGATGTTGTAGATGACCTGCAGCGTCGTTATGTCGCGGTTGCGGGTGAGCGCGAGCCCCTCCGCCTCCCAACCGTTCGCCGGGCCGAGCGCCGCCGCATAGTGCCGGATCTTCCCCTCACTCTTCAGGTCGTCCAGCGTCGCGAAGAGCTCGTCGTTCTGCACCGTCGTCATCCGCGGGTTGTGGATCTGGTAGACGTCGATGTGATCCGTGCCCAATCGCTTCAGGCTCTGCTCGCAGGCGAACCGCACAAACTTCGGCGAGAAGTCCTGCGGCCGCTCGCGCTGCCCCGCGCGGTCGGCGTTGTTGTAGAAGTCATACCCGAACTTCGTGCCGATCACGATCTTGTCCCGCACGTCGCCCAGCGCCTCGGCGAGCAGCGTCTCGCCCTTGCCGTCGCCGTAAGTGTCCGCCGTATCGAAGAAAGTGATGCCGAGATCGTACGCCTTGCGCAGCAGGTCGAGGCCGATAGCGTCGCCATCGACGCCCCACCAGCTGGTCGTCACCGTCCACAGGCCAAAGCCAACGGTAGAGACGGACAGATCGGTTCCAGGTATCGTGCGGTGCTTCATGGCGGCTCCTTCGACCCTAATTATCGCGCAATCCTCCGCACGTTCAACCAAGATTTGCGCGGTTCACCCCTACGCTTCATACTACGGCTGGCATCTTCGGCCCCAACGCAGCCTATCTCGGAGGGAACATGCTGAGGCAGCTCTTTGTCGTTGCGATCATCGTCTCCGCAAGTGTAATTCTCGGTGCCCGCTCGCCCTCTCCGACTCGGGCCGTGGTAAGCGCGGACTACGTCGTCGACGACGGAATGGTGGACTGCCTCAATGGGGGCGCGGCCGACTTCATGAACATTTCAAGTGCCCTGGCCACTGCGACGGCGAACCAGACAATCTTCGTTTGTGACGGAAACTACTCGGAGCCGCCAATTGTCATGAACTCAGCGGGGAACGACTCCGGCATCTCCATCCTGGGTCCAGGATTTACCCTGGAGGATGATGGAGCCGCCAACTGGGTCAACACAGGAGGTCCTGGCAGCGCCATGCTGGCTATCCAGGTAGACGGCGTAAGTCTTCGTGGCTTCAATATGGATGCGAAGACCGGACGCGGCCTGGAAGTCCAGGGTGCGGGCTTCACCTTCACGCAAAACACTCTTAGCAACGCCGGCTTCTCACTTTCCGTTACGAAGCCGAACGCCAACATCACCGGCAATCACCTGATCGACAATATCACCGGGATTATCTGCTTTTGCCCCAATTCCTATGTCGACGGCAACGTCATCTCAACAACATCAGCATGGAATCGCCAGATCGACGTTGACGGCGACAACATCCACGTCGGCGGCAACACAGTCAGTGGCGGTTACGTGCGTATCTTCAGCGATATGGGCCGGGCCAGCTCAAATACGATTGAGGGAGACGGACAGAATCGCATCCTTCTCACCGTGAACGGCAACTCCGTGAACGTCCTCGACAACCATCTGACTAACACGCAGGGAACCGGTCTCCAGATGGCAGAGCGCGCCAACGCGGATACCACCGGCTTCGTCCTGGACAATACGTTTGATTCCGTCCTCAACCCGGTTCACCTGATCGACTCAGACCCGAACACAGGGTTCAGCGTAAAGATCATCATGGGAATCGGGCCCGACGCCGCCAACGTCTTCACCAACTCCGGCGGCACTCTTGACGATCAGAACTACCTCCTCCGCCTGGACGGACTGAAGGACCCGGTGCCGGCGGAGAACAACGACTGGGGACTCTGCTCGCTCGCCGACATCGAAGCCGAAATCTACCACCTCCCGGACGACTCCTCCCTTGGCGCCGTTGACTACGATCCGTACGTTACCCCGCCCGGCGGCTGCCCGACACCAACGCCGTCTCCCAGCCCAACACCCTCACCCACTCCCACGCCGTCGCCCACCCCTACTCCCAGCGCCACGCCGTCTCCTACCGCCACGAGCGCCGGCCATCTCACCCAGGGCGACGTCAATTGCGATGGAGTCGTTGACTTCGATGACTTCTGGGAGCTGCTGCTGTACGCTAGCGGCCTCTCGGACGGCGTGATTCCTGGCTGCGACAACAACCGGGGCGATGACCTCGGTGGCTCACTCGGCCTCTGGGGCGACGTCAACTGTGACGGCGTAGTCGACGCTCGTGATGCCCTGGCGCTGCTGGTTTACTCATCCGCCGCGACCCCGCTGCCCGCACCTGGAAACTGCGTTGCGATCGGCGACAACTTCGGCCCGTGACGCCAATTACAGGCGTGCCATCCTCATGACGTTTCAACCAGGGATTAACCTGAGTCGCTGATCTAACGCTGGTGCTGAAAGCTGAGTGCTGAAAGCTTCCCTCTACGTCACCAGCAACACAATCGCCGCGATCGTCCCGTAGAGGATCACCGCCCTCCGCAGCCAGACCGGGCTAAACCTCCGCATGATCCCAACACCCAGGAACCCGCCCGCTACCGACCCAACGGCCATCACCGCCGCCGGCCCCCACTGGACCGGCCCAAACGCCGCGAAGTAAACAACCGCAACGCCGTTGACGATCAGCGCGAGGATCCCCTTCAGCGCGTTCGAGTGGTGGAGGTCGTCGGGCAACAGGATCGCCAGCAACGCCAGCGTGATGATCCCGAACCCCGCGCCGAAGTACCCACCGTACACCGCTGTGATGAAGACCAGCGCGTGGAGCAGAGGCGGCACGTGATCGCCGCCGGTGGAACCAACGTTCCGCCGCGAAATGAACGCACCCAGCGGCTCCTGGAAGACCATGATTGCGACGCCGGTCAGGATCAGGAACGGCACGATCGCATCGAACGTGCCGGAGGACGTCGCGAGTAGCAGCGCCGATCCCGCCAGCGCCCCCGCGATCGCCGGGATGAGCAGCGCGATGATCCGCCGCGGCTGCCGCCCGAGCTCAGACCGGTACGCCACGGAGCCGCCCAGCGTCCCCGGCCAGACGGCAACCGTGTTCGTCACGTTCGCCGCTTTCGAGGGGTATCCCGCCGCCAGCAACGCCGGAAAGCTGACCAGTGACCCGCCGCCCGCGACAGCGTTAATCGCCCCAGCGACAAATCCAGCCAGGGCGAGCCCGACTACTTCGATCGCATCCATCGAACTAACCCGACAGATTGCCCCTCGCCCGTCGCAACGGGAGAAGGGTGAGAGGTGAGGGCATACGCCGCGGCAACGTCATACACCCATGTTCCCTGTTCCGAGTTCCTGATGCCAGTTATCGACGTCGGCGCGCTATCGGCCCAAGCAGCTTCACGGCGAGGCGGGAGAAGAAGCTCGGGCGCTTGTCACCTGCCGCCCACAGTCGCTCCGCGTGGACGACCATCCAGCCCGAGTCTTGCTTCCGCCAGCGGCTGCGCACGACAAACGAGTCGTCGCGCGCGGAATAGCGGATCTCAACGACGTACTCGTTCCCTCCGCCGTCTGTCGAAGCAATCTCGTAAGCGTTCACGCGCGGCGGGATGCCCGGGAACGAAGCCCGCAGCGAGTCGATCGCCTCCGGCGTCAGGTACTTCGCGTAGCCCTGGATACTCATGTCGACTCGGGCCTGCGACTGCTCTTTGACCATCTGCTCTAGGTCTGGAGGTAGAGTCATTGCGCTCCGAGTATGATAGGGCGATGGCTGGACAAGCGCTACTTCGCGGGGCACAGGTACTGCTCCCGGAAGGCCGCATCGAGCGCGCCGGCGTGCTCATCGAAAACGGAAAGATCGCGCAGGTCGGCTCACGCATCACCCCGCCGCCCGGCGCGGATATCGTCGACCTCTCGGGCCTCACGCTCGCGCCCGGCTTCATCGATGTGCACGTCCACGGCGGTGGCGGCTTCTCGCTGCTGAGCGGCAAAGAAGACGACGTCTCGCGCTATGCGGCGTGGGTGCCATCGCGCGGAGTCACCGGATTCCTCGCCACGATCTGCGCCGCCAACCTCGACGACGGCATCGCCTGCGCGGAAGCGGTGGCCGCAGCGATGAAGCGAGACGCCAGCGGCGCCCGCATCCTCGGCGTCAACTTCGAAGGCCCGTTCGTCAGCCCGGAACGCCGCGGCGCGCTGCCCGCAGGCTGGCTACAAAAGCCCGACACGGGCACGCTCGATCGCTTGCTCGCCGCCGCCCCTGTTCGCGTTATGACAATCGCACCCGAGCTCCACGGGGCAGAAACGGTGATCCGCCAGGCGTTGAAGCACAACGTCATAGTCTCCGTTGGCCATTCTGACGCCGCATACGCCGTCGCGAAGAAGGCTTTCGAGTCGGGCGCCTCGCACGTGACGCATGCCTTCAACGCCATGCGCCCGCTCCACCACCGCGAACCCGGCCCCTTCGGCGCCGCCCTCGACTCCAGGGACGTAACCGTCGAGGTAATCGCGGACGGCGTCCACCTCCACCCGGCCACCGTCCACCTCCTGGTCGAAGCTCTTGGCCCGGATCGCGTATGTCTGATCACCGACGCCGTTACGCCCGCCGGCCTCGATTCGGGCACCTTCCGCATCGGCCGAGAAGAAGCGCGGCTCGAAGGCGGCTCCGTCCGTCTACCCGACGGGACGATCGCCGGCAGCGCCGCCACGATGGACGCCGTCGCCCGCAACGTGGTCGACTGGGGCAGCGCTGACCTTGCGAGCGCCTTACAGATGGCGTCTGCCGTGCCTGCTCGCGTCGCCGGCGTAGCCGATCGCGCTGGCCGCATCGCCGCCGGTTTCGACGCCGATTTGGTCGCGCTCACAGGCGATTTACGGGTAGAACGAACCTGGGTCAGCGGCCGGATCGTTTACTCATTTGGCGAATCGCGCGTTCTTGAATAAGACGGCCCTAATGCGATCCAGATAAGGCGGACATATAATTGACGGCAATGACCACCACCGACGAGCGATCCCTCGTGCCGCTCGAGGCTCACCCCGAAGAACATCTCGCCCTGCCCTACGCTGGAGCGGGGCTGCGAATAGTCGGAGCTATTCTCGACGGGGTCGTCCTCGCCTCCATCTTCTTGCTATTCGCCGCGGCGGCCGGTTTCTACTTGCTCACCCAGACTGACTGGGGCAACGACTACACGTACACGACGGGCGAGGAATACACGACGCTCGCAATCCTCTTCTCGTACTTCTTCTTCGTGCCGATCTACTTCTTCTGCTGCTGGTGGTGGCGTGGCCAGACGATCGGCCAGATGGCCGTGCGCATTATGGTAACGGACCGCGATGGCTACCACCTGACGATCTGGCAGACGCTGCGCCGCACGCTGCTTCTGCCGCTCAGCATCGTCCCGCTCGGCATCGGCTTCCTCCCGATGTTCTTCGACTCGCAGGGGCGCTCCCTCCACGATATCCTTGCGGGCACCGTCGTCCTCGAACTGCCGTAGCAGCACCCATCTGCGCCATCAGCCGTCAAACGAGCCCTCGCCGTATAATCGTATTGCGGTTATGCAAAGCGCGGCGCAGCGAGACCACATCGTTCGGGTAGGTTCCTGGCTGATCCTGGCATTCGTGTTGCTGCCCAACATCTCGTACATGGGCCACTGGCCGGAGATGGCCGGCACAGCTGATGACCACCACGACGCCGCCGCGCCCGTCGTCCCCAGCGCTCTTGATGCTGCGACTGAGGAGCACGCCGACCACTGTCACGTCGGCCCCGCCCACTGTGGCGGTGGCGAATCGATGATCGGCACGCCCTTCGTCGGCGAGTCCACAGAGGGTCTCGCCCTCCCCGGTCACGAAATCCAGATCGACGCCGAGTTCATGCTCGCCGCCCTCAGTGGCCACGCCACGCCCATCCTCCAGCCACCTCGATCCGTCTGACAGGACATCCGAAATCAAACGAACGGTACCGCGCGTGCGTCTGCGTTCGCCCGGTAGCCGTATCCACCCTTGGGTTTGTATGCAGCCCGCACTCACTAATGACCGGAGCGACGTGAGGGAGCAAACTAGACCCATGCCTCGCAAGAGGTGAAGGAGCGAATATAACTATGCTGAACATACGTACTCGGTTGCTCGGGGCATCCTCTCGAGCAGCCGCGCTGGCAGCGACTGCGGTCGCCTTGCTCGTGCTTCTGGCGGTCCACACACCGAGTGTCTCCGCGCACGCCCGCTACGACCACTCGACGCCGGGCGATGGCGAAGTAGTGGCGACCGCGCCGACCCAAATCGACGTCTACTTCGGCGAAGAGGTCGCACGCGGCAACGGCCTGCCGACACTCGTCGTCGTTGACGACACAGGCGACCAGGTGGACACGGGAGCCGTCCTTGACGACAACGACCGCACGCACATGTCCGCCCCGCTCAACGCTGACCTGCCAGACGGACGCTACACCGTGCTCTGGCACACCGTATCCGCCGACGACGGTGAGGAGGCGCAGGGTGCCTACCACTTCTACGTCGGCGCTGCCCCAACGCCCGTGCCAAGCAGCGGCTCTTCGGCGACTGCGGCAGTAACCGCCACGCCCGTTCCCTCGACACCGGCGACCAAAGACGATAACGGCGGCGACATCCCGGTCTGGGGTCTGATCGTCGGCATCATCGCAGGCGTCGTCGTTGGCGGTGGAACAGGCGTCGTCTTCGGGAGACGATCCGGCAGCTGATGCGATTGAAGCTCGCAGTCTTCGCGATGAGCACGGCCACATCAGTGGCCGTGCTCGTCGCCGGGGCCTGCGCGAGCAAGGCGGACGCGCCCACACAAACGCCAACGCCAGCTACCTCAACCCAGCCATCCAACAGCAGCGCTTCGCCTGCGGCGGAAGACGCCTACATCCTCTATCGAGACGACACCGGCACCCTCTCCGCGCGTGACTTCTTAACCGCCAAGACCTACCACAACCCCATCGACGCCACCAAAGAAGTGATCGTGCAGAACCGCTGCACTCCAGACGGCTCCCGTATCGCTTACCTCAAACAGATCTTTGACGATGCGCACTCAACTACTCGCGACATCATCATCCGCGGAAACAACGCGCCCTCAGCACCCCTGACCGTATCTTCGCTCGTCCAGTGGATCGCCTGGTCGCCGGACGGCAACAAGCTGGCGATGGTGGAGTGGGACGGCCAGACGAAGCACGGGAAGCTCTACATCTACGATATCGCCACCCATCAGCAAACTACGATCCTTAACGGCGATCATTACATCGGCAACATCGGCTGGTCGCCCCAGGGCGATCGCCTGACATTCTACCTGCAGACTACCGACTTCAGCGGGGCCGACATCTACACGCTGAAGGTCGACGGCTCAGACTTGAAGCGCCTCACCCCCGGTGATGGCTCCTTGATCTGGCTCGATCCCACCTGGTCGCCGGACGGGACGTGGATCGTCGCCGCGGGCGCGGCGGAACAAGCCGTGCAGCTCTACCGTATCGACCCCGAGACCGGCGCCGTCACGCAGCTGACGACGTCGAGCGACATCTACAAGCGCAACCCATACTTCTCTCCGGACGGATCTCTCATCGCCTACACCGGTTCCGTCGTACTGCCCGGCGTTTCCGTCAACTGGAACACCCTGCACCAATACGCGATCTTCACCATCAACCCGGACGGCACGAATGAGCGCTCCCTCACTGCAGACCCGCGCGGCACAACGCCTGGCCCCAACGACCCGTTCCTCAACGCCTATATGCTGGGCTGGTGCTCGCCGGGCCCCTGGCTTGACGACCTCTGGACGGAGGCCGAACCGTAGTGCTTCTGCACATCGGCGGGACCTCGCCGGCCGGTGTCGCGGCCGTCATCGCCGTTATCTTCCTCCTCATCTTCGCGATGAGCTTCGCCTTCGGTCCCGTCCCGGAAGGCGAGCGCCGGTTCACGGCGCCGTGGTTCCGCGCCTGGCTGCGCGCCTCGACTCCACGGCTCGCCATTGCCGCGGCCTTCGCAAGCGTCATCTTTGTCGGCTCGGCGCTCTGGGGAGGCGGTGGATCCAGCTCGGCCGCCAACTGCGAGAACCCGCTCGCGCCACTCAGCGGCGGCGCCATCACCGACGCGCGTCTCGTGACCGCCATCGGCGCGCTCAACGACATGACGTCCGCCGCCCAGTCCGGAGACACTGAGCGCATGCGAACG
>JBGPBZ010000104.1:0-7895 GCA_041481535.1 Dehalococcoidia bacterium
GTAGCCCTTGCGGTAGTCGAACTTCTCGACCGCGCGGATAAGGCCGATGTTGCCTTCCTGGATCAGGTCCAGGAGCGACATCCCGCGCTCGATGTACTTTTTCGCCACGCTGACGACGAGGCGGAGGTTCGCCTCGGTGAGGCGCTTCTCGGCCTTGAAGCCCTCCTCCTTCAGGACGTTGAAGTGGCTTCGGACGTCGGATTCTTTTCGGTTTAGCTTGTCGGCCAGCTTCGGGTAACCCGACGGGTCGACGAGCCGCTTCTTCGATTCCATGACCTCGAGCGCCCATTGCACGTATTCCGGCTTCGGCACGTGCGTGGCGATGGAAACGCGGACCGGCAGCCGGTCGGCGTCTTCCTGTTCGAGCTTCAGTTGCTTCTTCAGCTTCTCCACCATCTCAAGGTCTAGCTCAGCGTCCACGATGCCCCGGAAAGTGGGATCAGCGAAGAGCTGCCACGCCGGCAGCTTCTGGAGACCCTGGTCCTTCTGAATGAACTCGATCGCCTTGCGCAGGCCCCAGAGGTCTTTCATCATCCGCGCGAGAACGTCGACGGCACGGGGGTTGCGTCCGGTCTCGATCCGATGCGCTTCCTCGAGCCGCGTCACGTAGTCGCCCTCTTCCATCGCCCGGGCCAGGCGCTTCTCATCGTCCGCCGTGAGCAGGCTGACCTTGCCGATCTCGCGCAGGTACATGCGGACCGGGTCGTCGATGCCCTCTTCGAGTTCAGCGTCAGAGACTTCCGGTTCGGCTTCTTCGGCCTTGTCCGGCTCCACGCCCCACTCAGTGATTTCTAGAGTGCCGCGAGCACCTACGCGCGGCGGCGGCGAATCATCGTCCGAGATCGCAGCCCCACCGGGCGCGATGGCGATCGGCTCGTCCACGTCGTCAGCGTCGTCCGCTGCATCCACATCCGCTTCTTCGACCACGTCGTCCAGCAGGTCATCGGCCAGCTTGGTCCGGCGCTGGCGGCGCTCGTACAGCGCCTGGTCTTGCTCGAAATGCTTTGTCTGCTTGGTAGCAGGCTTGACCGCCACTTTCACCGCCTTCGTACTCTTAGGCTGAACGCGCTTTACCGTCCGTACTGACCGTGCTGGCTTCGCGGGAGTCCTGACCGCCGACTTCGCAGCAGCCCTCACCGGCTTAGACGCCGGCCGGGACTTCTTAGTTGCCTGTTTAACTGCCTGCTTAGCCATCAACAGCACTCTGGACCGCTTCGCGTCCGTCCTTTCTTTCTCTCTTGTGTAACTCATTACCAATGTCTTCCCCGTGTTGCAACGTCTCCTGCAGTTCAGGAGATACGTCCGCGATAGAGCCCTCGGCAAAAGCAGAGGTGATCGTAGCGCCGCCGAGTTCTTCCTGGAGGCCCGCGATCTGCGCCGTCATCGCTTGTTGTTCCGCCTCTAACCGGCGTCGGTTCAGGCGCTTGACGCAGTCCGCCAGGGCATCGGCCGCTACGGCCTCTGAGTACTGAGGGATCTTCCATAAAATAAGACGCTCGAAGTAGTCCGTTAGTTCTACCGGAACGTTAGTTTTGAGTACTTCCAATGATTCAGATTCCTGCCAGAGTTCGAGCACCCGACGGGCTTCGGCCTCCCAGAGAAGACCAGCCGTGACACCCATCCCCTGCTCTCTCAGGCCGGGGTATCTTAGCAGAAGCGCCACCAGAAACGCCTCCTTTTGGTCGACGTTCGCTGTCCCGCGCGTCACTGATTGGATCGGGCGACGGACCTGAGGCTCGAGCCGGCCGCTGGGTCGCGTGACCATTGAGGTCAGCTCTTCTTCGCTGACCTGGGCGATACGGGAGAGGCGCTGGAGGTAGTGCGCGCGGATCACGGGATCGCCGACGGCGCTCAGCAGCGGGAGGTATTCCTGGACAAGCTGAGAGCGGCCGCGTGGGTCGGTGAGGTCGTGGGCGGCGGCGGCAACCTCGAGTCGGAACTCGAGGACGGGGCGCGCGTCTTCGATGAGCGTGCGCCAGGCGTCGGGGTTGGATCGTACGAAATCGTCGGGGTCTTTGCCTTCGGGCAGGACGACGACGCGCAGGTCGACGGACGTCGTCTCCTGGTGCCCGAGGAGGCCGCGCCAGCTGACCGCCGGCGCCTCGGCCTCTTCGCCGCCGGCCTGACGGACGACGTCGTGGCCGCGGACGGCGGCGTTCGTGCCGGCTGCGTCCGCATCCAGAGCGAGGACGATCTGCGGGGCCAGCCGCTGGACGAGCCGCACCTGTCGTTCGGTGAGGGCGGTGCCCATCTGGGCGACGACGTTCTCGAAGCCGAACTGGTGGGCGGCGATCACGTCCATGTAGCCCTCGACGATAACCGCGCGGCCTTCGCGCTTGATAGCATCGCCTGCCTTGTTGAGTGCGTAGAGGGTACCGCCTTTGTCGAAGAGGGCCGTCTGGGCTGTGTTGAGGTACTTGGGCATCGAGTCGTCCAGCGCGCGGGCGCCGAAGCCGATCATGCGGCCTTTGGCGTCCCAGACCGGGAACATGAGGCGGTTCCGGAAGCGGTCGTGGAGGCCGTTCTCGCCCTGGATTGCGAGTCCGGCGCTGACGATCTCATGGTCGGTAAAACCACGGCCGCGGAGGTGATCGATTGTGTCGTTCCAGCCGGCAAGCGAGTAGCCGAGGCGGAAGGCGCGAGACGTCGCTTCATCGATGCCGCGACGCTCAATGTAGGACTGGGCGGCCCTGCCAGCGTCGGTGGTTAGCTGGCGGGTGAAGTACTCGGCGGCGGCTTCGTTGGCGTCGTGGAGGCGCTTGCGGGCGCGGTCCTGCTCCTCGGAGACGCGGCGCTCTTTGAGCTTAACGCCTGTACGCTCGGCGAGGAGGCGGAGGGCGTCGCCAAAGTCGAGGCCGTCGTGCTTCATGACGAAGGAGA
This sequence comes from Dehalococcoidia bacterium, assembly GCA_041481535.1. Classification (GTDB taxonomy): domain Bacteria; phylum Chloroflexota; class Dehalococcoidia; order SM23-28-2; family RBG-16-64-32; genus DATKKM01. The sequence goes on from JBGPBZ010000104.1 coordinate 2,881, forward strand.
TGACGTCGCCGCCGGTAGCACAGGCGCCGAAGCAGTGCCACGTCTGCCGGTCGGGCGAGACGATGAAGGACGGCGTCTTCTCCGGGTGGAATGGGCAGAGGCCTTTCAGGGTGCGGCCGGCCTTTTGTAGCTGGACGTGCTGGCCAACGACATCGGCGATGTCCAGCCGTGCCTTTACTTCTTCAATCTCACTCATGCAGCAAGCGACCTCGTATTCGGTACGGGAGACGGAAAGGACGGTTGTGCTGGGGCTCGCACATCCTTCCAGATTATAGAACAGCAAATCGACGAGAAAGTTTCGCGGAGAGGCGCGGAAATGCTCATAAAGCGCCCGATTTCGTAGCGCGGGCGAGGCGGGCAGCGGTGTCGAGGGCGTAGCGATCGGTCATGCCGGCGACGTGGTCCGCGGCGCGGCGCCAGGGTGGGTCGGTTTCAATCACGAAGTCGCTGCGGATTTCGTCGGGGTGCTCGGCGAAGTGGGCGTAGAGGTGGCGGACGATGTGCTTGGCGCGCTCGGCCTCTTCCTGGCGCTCTTCGAGAAGGTAGACGCGCTGGAACATGAACTCGCGGAGGACGTTGGCGGCGGCGTGGACGGGCTCGCTCATCGTGATGCGCGGGGTATTGTTTTTTGATTGCGCTGAGCCCCGCAGATACGGATTGTGATTGGATTTGGGACTTTTGTTTTGCTCAGTCATGGCGTTTGTGTCTGGAGTGGGGGAAGTTGTTTGATTGAGTTCGCCGGTGGCGGCCCAGGACGAAGCGACGATGTCTTCGACCAGCGTGTTGATGCGCTGAGAGTGGCGGTTGCCGAGGATTTCGCGGACCTCGGCGGGGAGTTCGGCTTCGGTGATTAGGCCGGCGCGGATGGCGTCGGCGATGTCGTGGTTGATGTAGGCGATGGCGTCGGAGAGCTTGACGATCTGTCCCTCGAGAGTAGAGGGGGTACCCCAGGCTTCGGCCATGATGTCTTCGCGAACCTTAGAGGAGTTGACGATGCCGTCGCGGACTTCCCAGGTCAGGTTCAGGTGCTCGAGCTTCTCGACTACGCGGAGGCTGTGCTCGGCGTGGCGGAAGCCTTCTGGGACGACGTCTGCGAGGGCCTGCTCGCCGGCGTGGCCGAAGGGCGGGTGGCCGATGTCGTGGGCCATGGCGCTGGCTTCGGCAAGGTCTTCGTTCAGGTTGAGGGCGCGGGCGATGGTGCGCGCGATCTGAGCGACCTCCAGCGTGTGGGTCAGGCGGGTCACGAAGTGGTCGCCGACGGGGGCGATGAAGACCTGCGTCTTGTGTTTGAGTCGCCGGAAGGCCTTGCAGTGCAGGATGCGGTCTCGGTCACGCTGGAACTCGGTGCGGACGAGGGACGGCTCTTCGGGGGTTTCGCGGCCGCGGCTTTCGAAGCTGTTGGCGGCGTAGGGCGACAACGAGCGTTCCCGCTCTTCGAGGCGCAGGCGAACGGCGGACAGCTCAGGTCGACGCGGTAAGGGCACTTTGCTCCGTCATTCTAGCGCGGCGGGGGCGCGAATGAGGGTGACGAATGTCACCAGTATGTGGACAGGCGTGGTCTAGCGGCGCGGATGGGCGAGGCGTCGGTGCTCCGCTCTCCTTCGGGAGGGTACCAATATACTTGGCTCGTTAACCGAGCAAAAAAACGGGGATGGGGATGATTCATCGGATAGTGTCCGATGCTGAGGGGCAGTCGCGGTCCGTATCCGTACGATCAGAGGAAGCACCTAATACCGATGGCTCTATATGTATACGGCGACGATAGCGGAACCCAGCGAAGTTCTTCGTTTAGCTTGGTGCTTGGATATATCGGCTCACCGAAGCAATGGAAATCCTTCCGCAAGGAATGGGAGGCGGCTCTAAGGACCCTAAAGTTTCCGGATGGCGCAAAACGAGAGTTCCGCTCAAAGGATTTGTTTGATCGTCGGCGTTGGCAAAGCAGTAAGAATCCGTATCACGGCTGGAGTGAGAAGAAGGCGCAAAGATTCCTGAAGTCTCTCTTAGACATTGTCGACCGGCATCACATATTGCCGATCGGCGCTGCTGTAAACGTGAAGAATTTCTTCAACTATTCCATCGCCGATCGCCGCTCTCTAACTGGCGCCGAAACTCTAACTAGGACCAATTGGGCACGTGGAAAGTTTACGATTAAAGACAAGGTGGCCGAACATCACGGCTCACCGGATCATCCGTACTTTATGAACTTCGGCATATTCCTTAGGGAAGCTATGGGAGCCTCGAAAGCGGCCGGAAATGTTCCAACACATGTATACCTTGACCGCCAAAACGACCTTGAGGCGCGAGCAAAATCAGCATTTGACGAATACAAGGACGGTGTGCGAGTGGGTTATCCCGAAGTTGACAACCTCAAGAGTCTTTCCTACGCCGAATCAGACGAGGAACTTGGACTTCAGGCGGCTGACTTGTACGCGTACACTTGGCTGCGCAAACTCACGAGTTCGATAGGCGGTGATGAGCTGTTGATCGAGGCGTTCGCTGTTCTCACTAAGAAGAAGCCCAGTATCCGCATCCTCGGCACCAAGCATTTCGACGCAGTATTGGGTGCCTTGCGGCTTAAACGAGCAGCGATTATTCAGGAGGGCAGGCGGCGCGCCGCAGCGCGTGGAGTTAAGCCGTGAGTATTTCAGTATATTGTTGCCCTTCGATTCCTCAAGACGAACGGGTGCTCCCCTCGTCTTAGGAAGCCGGCGTTAGCGTGGCGGCCTTGGCCGGGGCGGGCTGTTCCTGGTCTAGCTCGGCTTCGACTTTGGCGATGATCTGGCGGACTTTGGCGATGACGTCACGGTTGATGGAGACGGAGGTGGCGCCCCACTCGACAAGCTTGCGGGTGATTTCGGGGTAGTCGCTGGGGGCCTGGCCGCAGATGGAGACGGTGATGCCGCGACGGCGGGCGCCAGTGACAAGTATCTCGAGAGCCTTTTGGACGGCTTCGTTTCGCTCGTCGTATGCCGCTTCTTTGAAGCTCTTGCTGTCGCGGTCGACGCCGAGGGTGAGCTGTGTGAGGTCGTTGGAGCCGATGCTGATGCCGTCGATGCCGACGTCGATGAACTTGTCGAGCAAGAAGACGTTGGAGGGGACCTCGGCCATCATCCAGAGCTTGAAGTCGTCCGAGCGCTTGAGGCCGTAGCTTTCCATCAGGCCTTTCACGGTCGCCAGCTCCTCGGGCGTGCGCACGAAGGGGATCATCACCCAGAGGTTGGGGAACTCGGCACGGACGCGCTTGATCGCCTCGACTTCGAGGCGGAAGACGTCCTGGTCGTGGATGTAACGGGCGGCGCCGCGGTAGCCGATCATCGGGTTCTCTTCTTCGAACTCGTACTTGTCGCCGCCCTTGAGGTTTCGGTATTCGTTCGTCTTGAAGTCGCTCGTGCGATAGACCACCGGCCGCGGGTGAAAGGCTTGCGCGAAACTGCGGAGGCCTGCGGCGAGCTTCGTCGTGAAGTCTTCGGGACGACCCTCGTCGATGCAAAGGCGCGGGTGCTCCTTGATGTAGTCGGCGATGATGAACTCGGCGCGCAGGAGACCGACGCCGTCGACGTTTTCCTTCGACATGAGATCGGCGAGGCTTGGCTCGGCGAGGTTGAGGTAGACCTTCGTGCGGGTCTTGATGTTGGAGGCTTCGGCGCGGCGGCGCTTCCACTCTTCGGCCCAGGCGAGGCGGGAATCAGCGCGGCCTTCGTAGACGCAGCCACGGGAACCGTCGACGGTAACTTCGCGGCCGGTCTGAAGAAGCGAGGTCGCCGTCTCGGCGCCGACGACGCAGGGTACGCCCAGCTCGCGCGAGACGATGGCGGCGTGGCAGAGGCGGCCGCCCTCGTCGGTGACGATGCCGGCGGCGCGCTTCATGGCGGGGACGAAGTCGGGCGTGGTCATGCTGGCGACGAGGATGTCGCCGTCCTCGACGAGGCTGATGTCCTCGGAGCCACGGAGGACTTTCACCTTGCCGAAGGCGACGCCGGGGCTGGCCGGAGCGCCTTCAAGGATGACGGGGGCGGCCTCGGGCTCGCGGTCGTCCTCTTCTTCGCCCATTGTGGACGCGCCGGCGGTGACGGGACGCGACTGGACGATGTAGAACTTGCCGCCTTCAAACGCCCACTCGATGTCCTGCGGGCTGCCATAGTGCTCCTCGACGTTACGTCCGATGGCGGCGAGGTCTTTTACCTGCTGGTGGGTGAGCTTTGGCTGGCGCTGGTCGTCTGGCTCGACGTCGACCCAGACGTTGTTGTCCTCGCCGCGGCGGGCGCGCTCACGGCGGATGAGCTGGCGGCGCTGGGCCTTCGTCTCTTCCTTGATGATCTCGAGGTCTGCTTTGTTGACGATGAAGTGGTCTGGCGTTACAGCGCCGGAGACGATCGCCTCGCCGAGACCGTAGATCGCCTCGATGACGATCTTCTTCGGGCTGTTCTGCTTGGGGTCGATCGTGAACATGACGCCGGAGCGCTCCGATTGCACCATGTACTGCACTACGACGGCGATCCCGATTTCGAGCTGGCCGAAACCGGCCTCGGCGCGGTAGTAGATGGCGCGCGCTTCGAAGAGCGAGGCCCAGCACTCCTGGACGGCGCGGATCACGTTCTCTTCGCCCTGGATGTTGAGGAACGTGGACTGCTGGCCGGCGAAGGACGCTTCCGCGAGGTCTTCGGCTGTGGCTGAGCTGCGCACGGCGACCGGGAGGCCCTTCATCTGGCGGTAGGCGCGGGCGATTGCGGTCCCGGTGTCGTAGGGCATCTCCGAGTTGGTGATCAGCGTCTTGATCTGCTCGGCGATGTCCTGCAGGCGGGCGCTGTCCTGGACATCGATGCTGGCGAGTAGTGTCTCGATCTGGGGGCGTATGCCGGCGTTGTCGAGGAATGAGAAGTAGACTTCGGAGGTGACGCAGAAGCCGGAGGGAACGGGGATGCCGGCACGGGTCAACTCGCCGAGGTTTGCGCCCTTACCACCGACGATGCCGGTGTCGTCCTTGTCTACTTCGCCGAACCAGGCAACGAACTTCA
>JBGPBZ010000105.1:0-7786 GCA_041481535.1 Dehalococcoidia bacterium
CGCCCCTCGCGCGCCTTCTCGACCAGTGTCCTGTTTATCGAGTCCTGGTCGTGACTCTCCTCGCTTTCGCGTAGCCGAGGCTTTCCAGCTTCAGTCGCGTCGCTTCCCGGCACCTTGCCTACGTAGATCAGCTCCGCATCCGACCGCGCGTGCTCTAGCAGCCGCGGGCTCACGAGACGGTCGTACACAATCACGTCCGCCGCGCGTATCCGCTCGAGTCCGGTGACCGTGATCAGTCCCGGATCGCCCGGACCCGCGCCGACCAGGTACACCTTCCCCACGCTCACGACGCCGCCTCCAGCAACTCCGCCGCGCCCTGGCCGATAAGAAACTCCGCCAGCCGCACGCCCAGCATCTCCGCCTCGGACGCAACGCCCTCCATCTCCGCACGCAGAATCCGGCCGCCCACCTCACCGACAAACCCGCGCAAGAGCAGCGGCGTCCGTTCCCCCATTTCCAATTTCCCATTTCCTTCCAACGTCCCATAGCCCCCAATCGCCGCGTGGCACCCGCCGCCCAGCCTCCGCTCAAACGCGCGCTCAGCCGTCACTGCCGCCCGAGTCGCCGGATCGTCCGCCGACGCTACCAGGACAAGCGTCTCCAAATCATCCGATCGCACCTGCACCGCCAGCGCTCCCTGCCCGACCGCTGGCAGCATCTCCTCCGGCTCAAACACCTGCGACGCTCGTTCCAGCCACCCGAGGCGCTTCAGTCCCGCCGCTGCCAGGATCACCGCGTCGTACTCGCCCTCCTCCACCTTGCGCACGCGCGTATCCACGTTCCCTCTGATATCACTAACTCGAACGTCCGGCCTTGCGGCGAGCACCTGCACCGCGCGACGCGGGCTTCCCGTCGCAACTGTCGCGCCCGCCGGAAGGTCAGCCAACCGCCCGCCGTGGCGGGAAACGAGCGCGTCCCGCGGGTCTTCTCGCGTCAACGTCGCCGCGATCGTCAGCCCGGACGTCTCTTCGCTCGGCAGATCTTTGAGCGAGTGCACCGCGATGTCGATCTCGCCCGCCAGCAGCGCCCGCTCGATCTCGATCACGAACACTCCGCGCCCACCGATCTCGCTCAGCGACGCAGTGCTCTTGTCGCCGGACGTCGTGATCGTGCGCGTCTCGAACGTGGCGTCTGGATGCGCAGCGCGAAGGGCTGCGAGCGCGAGTTCGGTCTGGACTAGCGCAAGGCGGCTGCCCCGCGTGCCAACCACGAACGTGCGAGCGGACACACCAGGGCCGCCTAAGGCCGCGTCCGTCCGCCTCTGGCGGATCCGCCCGCGGCGGACTGCGGGCGTACGTCGAACAGATCTTCCAACGCTTCTATATACAAGCCGAGATCCGCGCCGTCTTTCAGCCGCGCGATCGGCCGGTCTAGCATCTTCTTCACAATCGCAGACGTCATCGCTTCGATGCGCTGCCGCGACTCTTCGTCGAGGTCCATACTCTTCAGCGCCCGCTCCAGCTCCTGCAATCGAATCGCCTCCGCGCGGTCGCGCAGCGCCGTGATCACCGGCACCACGTCCAGCGACCGCCACCATCCCTCGTACGCCGCCACTTCCTCACCCACAATCGCCTCGACTTTCGTAACTTCCGCCTCGCGGCCGCTCCAACCTTCATCCGTCTTCGCTTCAATGCCGTCGATATCGAAAAGGTGCACGCCGTTGATTTCGCGCACTGCCGGGTCGATGTCGCGCGGCACAGCGATATCGATGAACAGCAGTTCCCGTCCGCCTCGCTCCGCCATCACCGGCGCAATTTCCGAGGGCCCGAGGATGAACTCCTCCGAGCTCGTCCCGCTGATCACGATGTCCGACTCCACCAGCGCCTCCCGCAGGTGCGCCAGGTCGTACGCCACCGTGTTCGGTCCGAGCTGCTGCGCGAGGTCCGCCGCGCGTTCCTGCGTACGGTTCGCCACCAGAATGCGCGAGCCCGTCTGCTGCGCCAGCGCCTTCGCGGCCAGCTTGCCCATGCTCCCGGCGCTGATCACCAGCACCGTCTTGTTTTCCAAGTCACCCAGCGATTTCCGCGCCAGCGCCACCGCCGCCGAGCTCACCGACACCGCGTGCTTCCCGATGTTCGTTTCCGTCCGAGCCCGTTTCCCCGTGCTCAGCGCCGAGTGAAACACGTGCGCCAGCGCCCCCATCAGCGTCCCCGCATCCGTCGCCGCAGACATCGCATCACGCACCTGGCCCAGGATCTGCGACTCGCCCAGCACCATCGAATCGATGCCCGCTGCCACGCGGTACAGGTGCTCCACGGCGGCCGTGTGCTGAAGCACGTAGAAGTGCCGCCGCTCCACCGCCGCGCCCTTCAACGAGTTCAGTACGTCGATCAGCCGCTCGCCCTCACCGTCCGGCGCGAGCGTGTACAGTTCGGTTCGATTACAGGTGGAAAGCAGCGCCACGCTCGGCAACCGTTCCGCCAGAGACAGCAGCACGTCGTTCACCTCAGTGCTCGTAAACGCGAGTTGTTCTCGCTCCTCCACCGGCGACGTGTTGTGGTTGAGGCCGGCGCAGGTCAGCACGCCCGGCTTCACTTCGAAGCCACGCTCTCGTGCTGCCCGGACGGCGAGAGCAGCAGGTTCAGAATCCGCGCCTTCGCCTCGTCGCGTTTGCCTTCGTGCAGGAACTTCTTCACTTCACCGTCCAGCGCCGCGTTCCAGACGTCGTTGTTGTTGCGCTGGCAGTGCTCGCAGGCCTTCACCGTGATCCCCTGCCCCCGCAGCTCGCGTCGCACTTCCGCCGCCAGGTCCAGCAGCGCGGCATCATCGTCACTCAGAAACGCCTGGATGTCCTCGCGGACCTTGCGCGCCATCGCCGGGCTCGTCCCGCTCGTCGATATCGCCAGGATCAGCTCGCCCTTCTTCACAATGCCCGGCATGATGAAGTCGCAGTTCGGGATGTCATCCACCGCGTTCACCCAGATGTGGCGGTCGCGGCCCTCTTTCCAGACGCGGCGGTTCTCATCGTGATCGTCCGTCGCCACGAACACCAGCTCGTATCCTTCGATGTCGCCGGGCCCGTACGCCCGCGCCAGGTACATGAACTTGCCGGCGTCGCGCAGCGCTGCCATCTCCTCGTTCAATTCAGGCGAGATGACCGTTACCTTCGCGCCCGCGGCGAGGAGGTTCTCCATCTTCTGATGGGCGATGTTCCCCCCACCGATGACAACTACAGGCTTATCGGCTATATCGAGAAAGACTGGGTAGTAGCGCATCGACTGGTCGTCTTATCTCCTGGCTGCGCTTGCCATTCCCGCCTCTTCGTACGATTCGGCGATCGATATCAATACCTGGTCGCCCAGGTTCGTCAGCAGCTCCCAGAGCTCGATCGCCTTCTCCGTCGTCAACTCGTTCTTCTGCGCTTCTTCCATCGCCGTCTCGTCCAGCGTCTTCTTGAAGAACGTGAACCCCTCGACAGCGTCGCGCAGGCTCATCCCGTCGTGCACCAGCAGCTGTCCGTACTCGCGCGCGATTCCCCGCGCCTCTTCGAGCAGATCGCTACGCCTCGAGCCACGCGTCAGGTACTCCGACACAAGCGCGACGAGCCGGCGACCGAGTGGACGCATCTTCTCGCGGTCCTCCTCGTCCAGGTTCGAGAACCAGTGCGCCGACTGTCCCTTGCCGCGCTGCAGCCGCCTGCGGATGCGCGCAAGAGCGATGTTGCTGATCGCGTTATAGGGCTCGGCCTGAGCGGGCGCCTGCCCCGCCATCAGCACGCGCAAATCGTCTTCCGAGAAGCGGCGGTGGCCGCCGGGCGTTCGGAACGATCTGACGTGCCCGGCGTCAGCCCAACGCCGAAGCGTGGACTCGTTAACTCCGAGCAGTTTGCAAGCCTGTCCCAGGGTGATCCAGCGGGTGGCAAGGCTTTCCGGGTCATCGCGGTAGCGACTAGTCACGGGCGAACCTCACTAAATTGTGCAAAACGATTGGTCTGGGGCGCCATTCACCAAGATTCTAGCCACACTCAGACACGAGTGTCAACGCAAAATCGCCTCACCAATAACCGGGAAACGCAGTTGTAATCCCCCCAAACGAGGCCTGTCCTTAGCACCAACCACTTAGCCTGCAGCATCTTCAGACCTGCCTGCCGTGGCAGGCCTGCCGGCCCACCCTGTCCCTCAACACCGACGGCGCGATCCTTCATCAAACGCCTCACAATCGAAAGCCCCATCCGTTAATCCGCTCCGCCGGAGGCAATCCGTTGACAGCTTTCTCCACGCATCCGGATACCATCCACCCCAACCAGCGCCGACGCGAAACCCTCTGGGCTTAAATCGCTTGCCCGCCGGAGGAGGGGGCGGGCGAGCCGGGCACCTTTTGAGGAGGGGAGGGGCGAGCGGCCCCTACCGCGCCCCCTCGAGCGCCGCCTGCGTATACGGCAGCAGCGTATTGATCACATCCACCCGCGAGTCCAGGTGCTTCCCGAGCCCACTCAACAACCCGCTCACACGCATGATCAGCAGAAGTTCGCGCGGGATATCCGTGATCGGGTTGTTGCGAATCGCCGCGTTGATCCGGTCGTTCGCCTCCGCCGCCAGGTCCGCGTCCGCGTACGCCTTTCCCGGCTTCGATACCTCCATAAAGGCCCGCCCGAGTTCGACATACGTCATCGGGTCGTTTGGATTCTTCACCGTCACGCCAATCTCTTTGAAGCCCTGGATCATCCCCGGCACATCCCAGCGCAGCATCGCGTTCACCATTCGCGCGTAGCCAATGCGGAACTTGTCGTCGTACTGGCGGCACAACCCGAAGTCCAGCATCACCAGAATCGGGCTCCCGTCCTCGCCTCGCTGGATGAACAGGTTGCCCGGATGCGGGTCGGCGTGGAACATTCCGTGCAGGTACAACTGCTCGCAGTAGGCGTCTGTCACCAGCTGCGCCACTGCCTGCGGATCGACTCCGATCCGGTGCATCCCCGCCACATCCGTAACCTTGATCCCTTCCATAAACTCCATGACCAGCAGCCGCCGCGTCGTGTACTCCCAGAAGATCTTCGGCACCTTGATGTTGGCCCGTCCCGCAAAGTTCTTCGCGATTATCTCGGCGTTGTGCCCCTCGTTGATGAAGTCCAGCTCCATCACCACATTGCTCGACATTTCTTCGATGATCGGCGCAAAGTCCAGGTTACGCTCGAACTGCGCCAGCACCCGCAGCAGAAACCTGATGTTGCGCATATCCCCCTCGACGATCTTCTGGATGCCGGGGTACTGCACCTTCACCGCCACCAGCCGTCCGTCCTTCAGCCGCGCCTTGTGCACCTGCGCCAGCGACGCCGCGGCGATCGGTATCTCCTCGAACTCCGAGAACACATCATCCAGCGAGCGCTTTAGCTCGCGCTCCACCCGCCGCTTGATGCGCTCGAACGGCCGCGGCGGCACGTCGTCCTGCAGCCGCGACAACACATCGATGTACTCATCCGGGATCAGGTCCGGCCGCGACCCAATAATCTGCCCCAGCTTGATCAGCAGCCCCTGCCGCGTCACAGCGATTTCATAGAACCGCTTCGCTGACCATGAGCCGTGCTTCCGCCGCTTCTCCTCCGCCTTCTCGTGGTCCAGCCCCAGCCGCTTCTCGCGCAGCGAAATCACCTTGTACCCCGCATAAACGCCGGCGGCTAGAGAGCCTACAGATACGAATCGATCCACGTGGTCGGTGAGCTTCACATATCCCATTATCGACCGACCCACCCCAACGGTCGAGCCGTATGCTCCAGCCGTAACCTGCCTAGCTGCTGAAGACGCGGCGGGCATAAGCACCCTGGCCGAGTCGCAGACGAGGTGAAGGGCCGTCGTACCACGGGCCACCCGGTCGTGGTCGTGGTTCGTCCGTCGGATCGGTCATCTGTTACCTGATCGGCCTCTCCCACATCGACCCGATCGCGAACAACCTCTTCCTTGGCCGCTTCCTCAATGAAGAGCTGACCACCGTTCCAGACATCGATCTCGACTTCGCGCTCGAGGTCCGAGAGAAGCTGATGCTGCGAGTCTACGAGCACGTCGGCAACGAGCCTGTCGGCCTGACCGCAACGTTCCCGACCTACCGCATCCGCAGCGCCGTCCGCGAAGTGGGCAAGGCGCTGGGCCTGTCGTTGGAGGAGCTCGAATGGCAACCCTCTCATTAGCCACGCCATCAGCCAGGCCGACGAATCATCCGCTCATTCTGCCTGCACACCGCGGAGGGAGTCGGGCCGAAGGACGTCGAGCCGCCGACCTCCGCGCCTGCGGCTACGCAGACGAGGCGTAGTAAGCCCTGTCTCGCATCTTGCCGCTCATCCTGTGGGCGGCAACACCCGAGTCCCCATCCGTCCGTGCGCCCCGCGAAGACCTCGGCGTACACCGGCGGCCTGAAGGCGATCTTGCTCGGCCATTGCATCGTCAACGATGTGATACGCTGACCTGCCTACCACTATTCGTTTCTCGCAAATGCTCTCCGCTCTTCAGTGATTGGAAGGTCATTCATGCGCATTTCGTACCTCCTAGCGACCCGGGCGGCAATCGTTTTAGTGGTCGTCGCCCTCGCGGTCATTGGAGCGCACGAGACTCACGCTCTCTCGCTTCCGGAGACCTACACCGTCACCACGACCACGGACGACCCCACGTTGACAACGTGTGACCTGAGCGGCAGCGGTCCTTGCAGCTTGCGCGCCGCCATTATCGCGGCGAATGCACACCCCTCCGAAACCGGTCCAGACATCATCCGCTTCGATATCCCACCCTATGGCGTACAGACGATCACGCTGAGCGCGACTTACGGCGAGCTGCCTGTACTGTCTGGCCCAACGACCGTCGATGGAACGACGCAGCGGTGGGACGCGGACACCTCCGGCTGCATCGACATTCTGGGGGCGCCGTGCATCCGCCTGGACGGGGTGAACACGACCGGCGGCGGCCTGCTAACGGATGCCGCCGGGACCACGATCAAAGGCCTCTCGATCTACGGGTTCGCGCATGCCGGGGAGATCGTCGTCTTGAGCAACGGCGATGGCGCTGTCATCGTGCGCAACTTCCTGGGCACGCCGGATGGGCTGACCCCGGGTGGTGACAGCTACAACGGCGTATTCGTGGCCGGGGGCGCCACCGGTGTGACGATCGGCGGAGCCTCTGCGCTGGAACGCAACGTCATCTCGGGGAACAACCAACCAGGTGTCTACCTGCGCGGCGATGAGAACGTTGTGACGGGGAACTATATCGGCACCAACGCGGATGGGTCGGCGCCGCTGCCAAACGCCACCGGCGTATTTGTGGAGGGCAACGACAATGAGGTAGGAGTGCCGGGCGCCGGCAATCTGATCTCCGGCAACGGCCTCAACGCCTTCAACCCCGGCGTCTGGGTGCAAACCGGCATGAACAACAAGATCGCGGGCAACCTTATCGGGACAAACGCGGCCGGTGACGCCTCGATCCCGAACGCGTACGGGGTATTCGTCGAGATGGGCGCGCAGAACACGACCATCGGAGGGTCGACGCCCGGCGCGCGGAACGTCATCTCCGGAAACACACAGGTCGGCGTTCACACGAACAACGACATCGGCACCAGGGTCCAGGGCAACTTTATCGGCGCCAATCTGTCCGGGTCTGCCGCAGTTCCGAACCTGTACGGCGTCCTCGTGGACAACTCCTCTGCGGCACAAATCGGCGGTTCCGCGGCGGAGCGCAACGTGATCTCAGGCAACATTCAGCAGGGGATCTTTCTCAGGGGGGCAATTCCGGATCAGCCGACCGTCATTCAGGGCAACTACATCGGTTTGAACGCGAGCGGGACAACAGCGATCGCGAACGCGGGTTCA
>JBGPBZ010000106.1:0-7684 GCA_041481535.1 Dehalococcoidia bacterium
CCTATGCCGTCAGGCGAGCCTCCTGCAGCAGCGGCCGCGTCTCCGTCGCCGTCACCCGCGAGAGGTTGCCCGTGTCCCATGCTGCCCGCACAACGCCCAGCGCCGTGCCGTATCCGCCCGTCGCCAGCGCGCCCGCGTTGCAGTGCGTCATCACGTTTGCCCCGGCCGGGATCAGCTCCGCGCCGTGCTGGCCGATCCGCAGGTTCCCCGCGATATCTTCTTCGTGGATCGCCCGAGCCTCCCGCAGGAGCAGCAGGCTCGCTTCGTCCGTGCAGGTGTTCTCGATAACGCCCAGCATCCGGTCGATCGCCCACGCCAGGTTTACCGCCGTCGGCCGCGTCGAGCGCAGCACCTCCGCCGCCTTGCAAACGTCCGCCTGCAGCCCATCGCCGTCTGCGGCGGTCGAGGCCCGCGCCGCCAGCGCCAGCCCGTACGCCGCCGCAATCCCGATCAGCGGCGCGCCCCGCACTTCCAGCCTGCGGATCGCATCGGCGATGCGATCGTAGTCCGCCGTCTCGACCCACGACTCCTCCTGCGGGAGGCGCGTCTGGTCGAGGAAGCGGACCTTCCCGTCCGCCAGCCACTCTATCGGCACGAACATCTTGCGATCATCCTCATACATCTCAAGCCTCGATAACGGCATTCGTTCGCCGCTCATCCTGAGGCTCTCGAAGGATCGGTACAAACATCCTACTTTTTCCGCTCATCCTGCCTGCCCGCCTCCGGAGGGAGGCTCTCGAAGGAAAAAAAAGACTTCTCGCGGTGGAGAAGTCATCTAGAGCCGCACTCTCATCTGTCTCGCCCTTCGGCGAGTCGGAGTTGGCACCGTATCTGCGGACCGGTTGCCGGGCTTCGTTGGGCCGTTCCCTCCACCGCTCTAGATGAGAGCGTTTCTATTCAGTTTTACGCCTCGAATGCTATGCCCGCTAGACGTAAGTGTCAAGAAAGAACCCTGGGCTACACTGGAGGTGGAAAGTGAGGCAGGCTATGTACGAATACACCGTCAAGGACGCCAAACTCGGCCGTATCGGCGAAACCTGCAACGAAATGGCCAAGGAGGGGTGGGATCTCTTTCAGGCGATCCCGCGCGCCGGCCACCACCAGGGCGAGACCGAGGACTTCGTCCTCATCTTCCGCCGCCCGCGCCCCGCGTAGCCGAGGCTTTCCAGCCTCGGAACAGGCGCCTCGCACAGCCATCGTCGTCTCGCAAAACAGGCGAAGGCACAATCCCACGCCCAGCGCCAACTTCCTCCTCCACTCAGCCCACCTTCCTTCTTCCCCCTTCCCCCTTCCCCCTTCCCCCTTCCCCCTTCCCCCTTCCTCAGTCATACCTCAACAGCGCGAACACCTCATACCCCGCCAGGACTTCTCGCCCCTTCAAAAACCCCAGCTCAATCAGAAACGCGAGGCTGTGCACCTTCGCGCCCAGCATCTCCACCAGCTTCGCCGCCGCCATCGCCGTACCTCCCGTCGCCAGCAGGTCGTCGATGATCACGACTGAATCGCCCTTCGCCAGAGCATCGCTGTGGATGTCGAGCTGGTTCGACCCGTACTCCAGCGAGTACTCCACGCTCATCTTCGCCGCCGGCAGCTTCCCCGGCTTCCGCACCGGCACAAGTGGCAGCCTCAGGTTGTACGCCAGCGGCGCCCCAAACAAAAACCCCCGCGACTCAACCGACACCACCGCATCGATCCTGCTCCCCCGGTAGTGCTCCGTAAACCGGTCGATCACCGCCCTCAGCGCCTCCGCATTCTGCAGCAGCGGCGTAATATCGCGGAACAGAATCGCCGGCTGCGGAAAGTCCGGCACGTCCCGTATGTACTGCGCGATATCAAGCTCTTGGGGCACGTGTCGGAGTATATCGCGAGCGCGTCAACTCACACGAAAGAACCCTGCCCGCCGTCGCACCCAGCCACAACAGATCGCCCCTCTCCCCCGCAGGGGAGAGGGGAGGGGGTGAGGGCCACGCGCCGCCCCTAGTTCGTTTATCCGTTCCGCCGAAGGCAATTCGTTGTGAGCTCCGTCGTTGCATCCGGCCACAACAGATCGCCCCTCTCCCTCGCAAAGGGAGAGGGGAGGGGGGTGAGGCTCCCGCGCCACGACCAGCCACCAATACAAATCCGCTTATCCGCTCGATATCCGCTGTTGCTTCCCCCTCGCCGCTTGGCGCACAATGACGCCACTTTGGAAGGAGCACTTCCGGCCGCGTCCACCTGGCGAGACAACCGCCTCGTCCGGTTCATCGAACGGCATGGCATTTGGTTCCTGCTGCTCGCGGGGTTGATGTTTCGCCTGTGGTTGGCCCACTACGACGGCCTCCAGGCCGATCTCCGGCTATATCAGCGCTGGGCCTACGAGCTGTCGTACGACTGGCCGCCCAACTACTACGACCACGCCTTCACCGACTACCTCCCGCTGTACCTCTACGTCCTCGAAGGGATCGGGCTCTTCTCCCGCTGGGTCTACACGTTCAACGAGCCGCAGTGGTGGTACGCGTTCAAGATTCCACCAATCATCGCCGACCTGGCGTCGGCCTATCTGCTTTACGTATTCCTCGCCTCAAGGCCGGAGCGCACGAGGCTGCTGGCCGCGGCCACCTACCTGTTTCTCCCCACTGTGCTTTTCATCGGCGCCTTCTGGGGACAGACCGACAGCCTGCTGGCTCTCGGCCTGCTGGCCTGTGTTTACTTCGTCATCAAGAAGATGCCCGTCGCGACGGCTGTGGCCTTCACGCTCGTCTTCTTCATGAAACCGCTGGCCATCGCCGCCCTTCCGCTCCTCGCCGTCTGGATTCTCCGGGACTACCCGCCTCGGGTCTGGCTTAAATGCACGCTTGTCGCGTTTGCGCTGTCGTTCGTCCTCGTCTTGCCCTTCTTCCCGAGTCACCCCTGGGGCATCTTCAACGAGGCTTACGAAGACACGTCGAACACCACCTACTCAGCCCTCGGCACTTACAACTTCTTCGGAATCTTCGGCTGGTTGCGCCAGGACAGTGAGACGACGTTCGGGATCAGCTGGCACAACTGGGGTTTCATCCTGACGATTATCGCCGAGCTCTGCCTGCTCCCTGCCTTCTGGCGGGCCCGCACTCCGGGAGCCTACGCACTCGGAGTCGCGCTCGCTATGCTGGCCAGCTACACCTTCCTCTCGCGCATGCACGAGCGCTACATGTTCGCCGCCTTCCTTCCGCTTCTCGCCGCCTGCTTCTTCTACAACCGGAAGCTGCTCTGGGGCAGCTTCATCGCGCTGACCGTCGTCCAGTTCTGCCAGCTATACCTGTCGTACTACACCCTCTCTGACTCCGGCCCCCCCGCCTGGATGTCTTCCGCGCGTCTGGTGGAGTGGCTCACCTGGTCGCCGTCCAGCTGGACGCGGCCGGGCTCGCTCGTCGAAGCAGCGCTGTCGGTCTTCGTCGTCGCGAACGTCGTTCTGCTAATCGCTTACGCGTACGAGCTGAACTTCCGCATCCGCATCAAGGGTGGCCTTCGCATCGACCACGTTCCCGACGAAGAGCTGTCGTAGCCCTGCTTGCCTGCCGTAGGTAGTTGCTTGCCTGCCGTAGGTAGGTTTGCCCCACTCGCGCCGTCTGGCGGACAATGGCGACACCTCGGGGGAGCATGGGTAACACAGAACTAGCAGCCGAACCACGTCGCGAGTCACTGCTCAGCCTCATCGGCATAAGGCCGATATGGCTGGTGCTGCTGGCCGGGCTGCTGGTCCGGCTCTGGCTCGCCAACGCCGTCGAGGGTGTGCCCGCAGATCTCCGGCTCTACGTGACCTGGGGTAACGAAATCGCCAACGACGGGCCGTTCCACTTCTACGACACATGGAAGGACTACCTGCCCGGCTACCTCTACGTGCTGGGCGGGATCGCGCTACTCGCGAAGTGGTTCAGCTTCAACGAGCAGACTCATTGGTACGTGATCAAGGTAGCGTCGATCCTCGCCGATCTGGGTTCGGCGTACGTGCTGTACCTCTTCCTCGCACCGAAGCCGGAGCGCATCAGGCTGCTAGCGGCCGCGTTCTATCTCTGCTTGCCCAGCGTCCTCATCGTTAGCGCTGCCTGGGGCCAATCCGACAGCTTTCTGGCGCTGCCGTTGTTCCTGTCCGTGTACTTCATCAGCCGTGGCAGGCCAGTAGCCTCTGCCGTCTCCTTCACGATCGCTTTCATGGTGAAGATGCTCGCCATCGCTGCGTTTCCGCTGTTCGTCATCTGGATCCTGCGTGATTACAAGCCGAAGGTCTGGCTGCAGTGCGCGGCTGCCAGCGGCCTGTTGGCCTTCGCCATCGTCTGGCCTTTCTTCCCGGACCATCCCTGGGACTTCTTCGACCAGGCTTACAAGAGCACGTCCAACTTCACGTTCGCGGCCCTCTTTACGTACAACCTGTGGGGTGCCTTCGGCTGGTTCCGCCAGGACAGCATCGAAGTGTTCGGCGTCAGCTGGCACACCTGGGGCGAAATCTTCACCGTCACGGGCGAGGCCCTCGTTGCACTGGCGTTCTACCGTGCCCGCAGCCCCGGCGCCTATGCGCTCGGCGTCGCGATGGCGATGCTGACAAGCTTCGCGTTCCTCTCCCGCATGCACGAGCGGTACATCTTCGCCGCCTTCCTGCCGTTTCTCGCCGCCTGCTTCTTCTATAACCGGATCTCGCTCTGGGTCAGCTTTCTGGTGCTATCTGCCATCGAGTTCTGTGGCATCTTCGTCGGCTTCTACGTCCTCGCAGAAAAACGTGAGCCGTGGTGGGTGTACAGCCCCAGGCTCTGGGAGTGGCTGAACCGCTACCCGCACTGGTGGAGCAAACATGAGTGGCCCGGCACCCCTCAGGAGTTCTTCTTATCGATGATCCTGGTTGCCATGGTCATCGCGCTCGTCATCTACTCGAACCTGCTTGGCTTCCGCTTCCGCTTCAAGGGCGGCTTTCGCGTCGAGCGTGTTCCCATCGACCCGCCGTCGTAGGTAGGCACCTGACACCCGCACCGCTCCCCTGTAGAATCGCCACAGAGCCCCGCATGTCAGACCCTACCGCCCTCAAACGACGCGCTACTGCCGAAGTCGACCGCCGCCGCGACGAGCTCGTCGAGCTCTCCCTGCGCATCCACGCCACCCCAGAGATCGCCTTCGAAGAGCACAAGTCGTCCGCAGCCCTCTGCGATTACCTTGAGGCCAACGGTTTCAAAGTCGAGCGTGGCATCTGCGAAATCCCCACCGCCTTCCGCGCCACCTATGGGTCCGCCGTTCCCCGCATCGCTTTCGTCGCCGAGTACGACGCCCTTCCCGGCGTCGGTCACGGCTGCGGGCACAACATCATCGGCACCGCCTCGTCCGCAGCCGGCGTCGTCGTCAAAGACCTGCTCTCGGATGCCGGCGGTGGCACGATCGTCGTCATGGGCACGCCCGCCGAAGAAGCGGCCGGCGGCAAAGTCTACATGATCGACCGCGGCGTCTTCGCCGACATCGACTGCGCGATGATGGTCCACCCCGGCAACCGCAACACCGCCGTCGCCTTCGGCCTCGCCTGCCTTGAGCTCGACGTCGAGTTCCACGGTCGCCCCGCCCACGCCGCCGCTCGACCTGACGCCGGCCTCAACGCCCTCGACGCAATGGTCGCCGCCTTCGCCAACATCGGCCTTATGCGCCAGCAAATCCGCGACACCGCCCGTGTCCACGGCATCATCACGGATGGCGGCCAGGCCGTGAACGTTATCCCTCATCACACCGCCGCCAAGCTCCTCGTCCGCAGCGAAGAAGACGAGTACATGGACGACATCCTCAAGCCTAAAGTCCTCGCCTGCTTCGAGGGCGCCGCCAGAGCCACCGGCTGCACGCTCGAGTATCGTTGGAACGAGCAGGCCCGCTACAAGACCGTCCGCACCAACATGGCTCTCGCCGAAGCCTACAAAGCCAACGTCGAGTCCCTTGGCCGCAAGACGATCATGCCCGAGTCCAAGCGCTCCATGGGCTCGACCGACATGGGCAACGTCTCGCAGGTCGTCCCCGGCATACATCCCGCCATCGCCATCGCCCCGCACGAAATCCCCATCCACACGGAAGAGTTCCGCGAATACGCCAAATCCGAATCCGGCCACGCCGGCCTCATCGACGCCGCCAAAGCCATGGCCATGACCGCCCTCGACGTCCTCACCGACCCCGGCCTCCGCACCCGCATGAAAGCCGAATTCGATGCCCGGTGACCCAACAGCTGTCATCCTGAGCAACGATGACACCTGCAACGGGGACCAACGCCTCCATGCGAAGGACCTGGGGCGGGGCAACCGTCTTCGATCGGATGGCTTCCTCACCAACCCCGACCTCCGCAAGCGCATGAAAGCCGAATTCGATGCCGCATAACCGGCGTCTTCCATCAATCGCGGAACGCGCCTCGCCTGATTCCGATCACCCGATCGCACCGTGTAGGGGCGAGTGGCGCTCGCCCCACCATTCCGCACAGCACCGGCGCGTCTCCTTCTCCCAAAACGCCCCGGCCAACCTGTTTGTCGGTTTGTCAGTTTGTCGGTTTGTTCGTGTCCGATAACCCGATCATCGCCCTCGACGCCATGGGCGGCGACAACGCTCCCGCCCAGATCGTGAAAGGCGCCTGCTGGGCCGCCCGAGCCCCGCTCATCCTGAGCTTGTCGAAGGGCGCCCTCACTCTTAGCGAGCAGAGGCTGACCGCAAGGCAGCCGAAGCCTCTGCCCGCGCTTCTAGCGATTACGCTTGCCCAGCGACTAACTGATTGCCCCTCTCCCGCGCACGGGAGAGGGGTCAGGGGTGAGGCCCCCACGCATGCCCGCTGACCCCCTCATCGCCCTCGACGCTGGCCTTCCGCTCATCCTGAGCTTGTCGAAGGACCCCCTCGCGTTGATACTGAGCTTGCCGAAGGATCTCGCGCGTTGACCTCCGATAACCCCATCATCGCCCTCGACGCCATGGGCGGCGACAACGCGCCCGGCCAGATCGTGAAAGGCGCCTGCTGGGCCGCCCGCGACCTCGGCGTCCGCGTCACACTTGTCGGCCAGCGCGACGTCATCGAGGCCGAGCTCGCCAACAACAAGCCGCGCCCCGAGGGCATCACCGTCGTCCACGCCCCCGACGTCATCGCCATGGACGACCAGCCCGCACAGGCCGCCCGCAGCAAGCGCGAGTCGTCGATCGTCGTCGGCCTCAAGCTCGTCAAAACGGGCGACGCCGACGCCTTCGTCTCCGCCGGCAACACCGGCGCGATCATGGCCGGCTCCATCATGTACCTCGGCCGCATCCGCGGCATCGAGCGCCCCTCGCTCGTCGGCCTCATCCCGCTCTCCGGCCGTCTCACCGCCCTCCTCGACGTCGGCGCCAACGCGGACGTCCGCCCCGAATACCTCGAGCAGTGGGCGCGCATGGGCGCCGCCTACATGCGCCAGGTCTGGAAGCGAGACAACCCCACCGTCGCGCTCCTCAACATCGGCGAAGAGTCGTCCAAGGGAAGCACCCTCGCCCAGGAGACCTACGCGCTGCTCGAAAAGAGCGGCCTCAACTTCATCGGCAACCTCGAAGGCCGCGACGTCCCCTTCGGCCGCGCCGACGTCCTCGTCACAGACGGCTTCTCCGGAAACATCGTCGTCAAGACGATGGAGGGCATGGCCGACTACATCAACGGCGAAATTCGCAGCGCCATCAAAAGCAAACCCTGGTACATGCTTGC
>JBGPBZ010000107.1:0-7675 GCA_041481535.1 Dehalococcoidia bacterium
AAATCCTATCTGCGTTCAATCTGCGCTAATCTGCGGCCAGTTTCAAGCTGCTTCGCTCACCGCGGCCACCGCCATCGCCGCGATGCCTTCGCCCCGCCCGATCGCGCCGAGTCCGTCCGTCGTTGTCGCCTTCACGCTGACCCGCGATACGTCGATCCCCAGCGCGCGCGCGATCTGCCGTCGCATCTCCGGAATCCGCGCCGAGATCTTTGGCCGCTCCGCGATCAGCGTTGAGTCCACGTACTCGATCGAGAGTTGCCGCACCACCAGCATCCCCGCCGCCTCTTCCAGCATCGAGACGCTGCTCGCATCCTTCCACTGCGCGTCGCCGGGCGGGAAGTGCGTCCCGATGTCGCCGAGTCCCGCCGCTCCCAGCAGCGCATCGATGATCGCGTGCAGGAGAACGTCCGCGTCAGAATGCCCAGCGAGCCCCGCCTCGCCCTCAAACGTCACGCCTCCGAGCACAAGGGCGCGCCCATCTTCGAAGCGGTGAACGTCGTAGCCAATCCCAACGCGAGTCATGCGACCATCATCAAACATCTAGCATCAATCATCAAACAGCCGATTCCGCAGGGTTTGTGGGTTTGTCGGTTTGTGGGTTTGCTGGCCTCAGCCCAGGTATGCCTCCGCCATCGCCATGTCGTCTGGCGTCGTGATCTTGATATTGCGGCGGCGGCCCTCGTACGTCTTCACCCGGACGCCAAGCATCTCCACCATCGCGGCGTCGTCCGTCACGTCGGCTGTGATCTCTCGGTGCGCGCGCATCAGCAGGTCGTAGCGGAAGACTTGCGGCGTCTGCACCGCGAAGAGGCGCAGGCGGTCCAGCGTGCGGACGACCGCCCCGTCCTCGGCGACCTCTTTGATCGTGTCGATCAGGGGGACGATTGGCACGGAGGCGCCGGTTTCCCGCGCCGCCTTCAGGCCTCGTGCGATCATCCCCGGCTTCACCAGCGGCCGCCCGCCATCGTGCACGGCCACCCAATCGACCTTGCCCAGCGTCTCCAGCCCGCAGTGGACCGAGTCCTGCCGGCGCGGCCCGCCAGAGCACAAGCCGCCCAGCTTGCTGAACGCTTGCCCGGCCAGCATCTCCCGGCCGCGTTCCAGGTTCTCTTCTGACAGGACGACGACGATCCGGTCGACCTCCAGGCAGTCCTCGAATGCCGCCACCGCGTGGGCCAGCAGGGGACGTCCGCCGACCTGCGTGAACAGCTTGTCGAGCCCCTCCATACGCGATCCGCTGCCGGCCGCGACGATAATGGCCCCGAACGTCTCCGCCATGGCGCTATCAGGCACGAGTCGCCGTATTGCCGTCAAGTTAATTCACTCCGATAGGCACCTCAGGCACTTGACACCGCCGGAAGCATCGTGAATGATGGTTCACGCAACTGAATGACCGTTCATTCACAAAGATACCCATGGCCCGAGTAACTGAAGCACACGTAGAAGCACGCCGCAACCAGATCCTGGACGCCGCCTGGAGCTGCTTCGCCCAACGCGGCTTCCACCAGACGACGATGCAGGACATCGCCACCGACGCCGGCATCAGCGCCGGCGCCATCTACCGCTACTACGCAAGCAAAGAGGCCGTGCTCGCCGCAATCACCGAACGCAACACGGAGCGCTACGCCGAACTGCTGGCTGACATCCGGTCCGAGGCGAAGGAGCCGATGGACATGCTCGACGCGATCGGGCAGACGATGCTCGCCACCTTCGAAGACCCGATGTTCGAGACCAACACTCGC
This sequence comes from Dehalococcoidia bacterium, assembly GCA_041481535.1. Classification (GTDB taxonomy): domain Bacteria; phylum Chloroflexota; class Dehalococcoidia; order SM23-28-2; family RBG-16-64-32; genus DATKKM01. The sequence continues at coordinate 1,743 of JBGPBZ010000107.1, forward strand.
CTCGACATCGAGGTGCGGCCGGAGACGCTGCGCAACGACGTGCTCCGCGAGCGCTTCCGCCAGCAGCTCGAGTTCTGGCGCAAGTCGCTCGTCGTACTGCTGCAGGAGGCGCGCGACAAGGGCGAGCTCCGGCGCGACATCGATATCGACACGTTCGTCGTCCTCGCGATTGCTGCGTACGACGGCCTGCGCGGCTGGGGACTGATCGACCCCGAGATCTTCCGCCCGCGCGAGGTGTTCGACCTGCTGATGAACCTCGTCTCCTCCAGGAATATCCCCGGCGACCCGGGTCACACGCTCAACTAGAAAGAAATTTCGTATGGACTTCAACCCGTTCGCACCCGATGTCCGGCAGAACCCGTTCCCGCACTACGCCCGCCTCCGCGCAGAGGCGCCCGTCCTCAAGCTTGACCCGATGGGCTTCTGGCTGGTCACGCGCCACCAGGACGTGCAGTTCGTGCTCAAGAGTCCGCAGCTCTTCTCCTCCGAGGCGATGGCCGGGCCGCAGGGACACGTCGAAGGCGTCATCCCCACCATCATAACGATGGACCCGCCGATGCACGGCACGTTCCGCGCACTCATCAGCCGCGCCTTCACCCCGAAGATGATCGCGGCGCTCGAACCCCGCATCCGCGAGATCACGCATGGGCTTGTCTCCCACATCGGTCGCTCGCCCGAGTTTGATCTCGTCGAGAAAGTCGCGCTGCCGCTGCCGGTGCGCGTCATCGCTGAGCTCCTCGGCGTCGAGCCGAAGCGCTTCCACGACTTCAAGCGCTGGTCGGATCTCCTCGTCGACCAGATGATGCGGCCGGGCGCCTCGCCGGAGCAGCTCGCCTACGAACAGGCCGAGGGCGCCGCTTTCCAGCAGTACTTCCGCTGGGCGATCGAGGAGCGGCGCAGGCACCCCGGCAACGACCTGATCAGCGCGCTCATTCAGGCGGAGGAGGAGCACCAACACCTCACCGTCGACGACATCTTCGCCTTCGCCGGCCTGCTTCTCGTCGCCGGCAACGAGACGACAACCAACCTGCTGGGCAACATGGTGATCGCGCTGCTGCGCAACCCCGACCAGCTCGCGAAGCTGATCGCAGACCCCTCGCTCATTCCCGGCGCCGTCGAAGAGACGCTGCGCTACGACTCCCCCGTGCAAATGCTCTTCCGCTTTGCTCGCGAGGACGTCGAGCTCGGCGGCCAAACGATCCCGAAGGGCGCTCTAGTCTGGCCCGTCCTCGGCTCAGCAAACCGTGACGAGACGAAGTTCCCCGATCCCGACCGCTTCGATATAACCCGCGAGACGAACGGCCAGGTTGCGTTCGGGCACGGTATCCACTTCTGCATCGGCGCGCCGCTCGCCCGCCTGGAGTCGCGCATCGCCATCGAGGAGATGCTGCCGCACCTGGCTGAGGCGCGCCTGCCCGAAAGACCGATCGAGTACATCGACGCCTTCTTCTTGCGCGGCGTGAAGCGCCTCCCCATCCTCCTCCCCGAGCCGGCCATGGCCTCGATGCCACCCAGCCCGATGGAGCTGGCGAGACTGATCCGCGCCTCCGGCACCGCGCTTGCCAAAGAAGGCTACGCCGGCGTCAAGACGCTGCTCAAGCGGAGTCTCGGCCGGAGCGACATCGGCATCCTCTAGCGAAACTAACCCCCCTCAGCAGGCCGGGACAGCCCCCAATCGTCCCGGCCTGTTTCTTTGTGCGCAGGGGCTGTCAACGGATTTCAAAACGGATAAACGGAGCGCGAGGTGATGGCCAGCCGATCCGTTTATCTGCTTGGCGAAGCCATCCGTTGACAGCAGACGCAGCGAACAGCAACAGACGCGCAGGTTTGTCGGTTTGTGGGTTTGCCGGTTTGTCGCCCTACGGATATATCCCGCGCAGCCGGGCCGCTTCCGCCACGCGGCCGACGGCCAGTACCATCGCTGCTTCGCGCAGCGTGATCTTGTGCTCCTCCGCGGACGAGATCACATCTTTGCAGGCGCGGGTGATCACCTTGTGCAGGCGCTCGTTCACCTCGTCCTCGTCCCAGAAGTAGAACTGCAAATCCTGCACCCACTCGAAGTACGAGACGATGACGCCGCCCGCGTTCGCCAGGATATCGGGGATGAGGGTGATGCCGCGGTCGGCGAAGACGGCGTCGGCCTCCGGCGTCGTCGGACCGTTCGCACCTTCGACGATGAACTTGGCCTGCACATCCTTGGCGTTTGCGCCGGTCAACTGTCCTTCGAGCGCGGCCGGCACAAGGAACCGGACGGGCAAGGCGAGCAGCTCCGCGTTGGTGATCGTATCGCCGGCCTTCGACTCCGAAAGCGGGATGCGGTCTTCCCGGTACGACATAAGCGCCGGGATATCGAGGCCGTTCGGGTTGTAGATGCCGCCCGCCGCGTCGCTGACAGCGACGACCTTCGTTCCGATCTCGTGCAGCAAGCGCGCTGCTGTTGCGCCGACTTTCCCGAAGCCCTGCACCGCCACCGTCGCGCCGCTGAGGTTTATGTTGTGGTGCCCCGCGAACTCCTGCACGACGTACTGCAGCCCCCGCCCCGTCGCCTCCGCGCGTCCCAGCGTCCCGCCTACCGCCACCGGCTTCCCAGTGACGATGCCGGCGATCGTGTAGCCGCGGTGCATCGAGATCGTGTCCATGATCCAGGCCATGATCTGCTCGTCCGTGCCCATGTCCGGCGCCGGGATGTCTTCATTCGGGCCGATGATGATGCTGATCTCGGTCGCGTAGCGCCGCGTCAGGTCCTCCAGTTCGTGCTTTGACAGCGCCCGCGGGTCGACGATGACACCGCCCTTAGCGCCGCCGTAGGGCAGGTTGACCACGGCCGACTTCCACGTCATCCACATCGCCAGCGCCCGCACTTCGTCCAGCGACACGTGCAGGCTGTAGCGCAGGCCGCCCTTCGCCGGGCCGCGTGCCAGATTGTGCTGCACGCGGTATCCGCTGAACACGCGGATCGTGCCGTCGTCCATGTTCACCGGGAAGTTGACGGACAGCTCGCGCTTGCAATGCCGCAGCACGTCGGCGAGGCCGGGATCCAGGTTCAAACGAATCGCCGCCGCATTGAACTGCGATAGCGCCGTCGTCAGGGGGCCGTTTCCGGGCTGAATCGCTGCGCGGGAGTCTTCTTGTACGACCATGCGGCTTATACCTCGATTATAGGACGCCGGTGCTATGAGGAAGCGTAACAGTTTCGCGAAAGAAGTCTGGAAAAGAGACGGGGCCCGGCGTTACGCCGGGCCCCTTGTTAGTTGCCGGGTTCCGAGACTAAATGTCGTCCTCGATGAGCGCTTCTGCCCCGGCAAGCTCTTCGATCTCAAGGCCGGCCGCTTCCAGCTCACTCTCGACGACCTCCGTCGGTCCCAACTCTTTGATGCCTTCGACCAGCAAGTCCGCGGCGAGATCCTCGTCCTCCAGCGGGTCTTCCAGGTCGTCATCGCCGAGGTCACCGATCGCAGACCACTCTTCGAGCTCCGCGTCGTCGTCGTCCGGACCGCCGATGCCGAGGCCCGATGGCAGGACCATCTCACTGATTCGCGGCGCGGGCAGCGCTTCGACCTTGATCTTGGCGCGGGCCGGGATCAGCTTGCCGATGATGACGTTCTCCTTGAGGCCGAGCAGGTGGTCGACCTGGCCGCTGATCGCCGCTTCCGTGAGGACGCGCGTCGTCTCCTGGAAGGATGCGGCGGCGAGGAAGCTCTCCGTGTTCAGCGAGGCTTTCGTCACGCCGAGCAGCACAGGCTGGGCGGTTGCCGGCTCACCACCGGCTGCGAGGACGGACGCCGTAGTGCTCTCAAATCTGAAGCGGTCGACGAGCTCGCCGGGCAGCAGGTTGCTGTCTCCCGACTGGTCGACGCGGACGCGACGCAGCATCTGCCGCACGATGACTTCGATGTGCTTGTCGTTGATCGTCACACCCTGCGAGCGGTAGACCTTCTGCACCTCTTCCACGAGGTACAGCTGCACGGCCTCCGGCCCCTGGATGCGCAGAATGTCCTGCGGGTTCAGCGGGCCTTCCGTCAGCGCCTGGCCGGCGTGTACGTAGTCGCCGTCGTGGGCGCGCAGGCGGGCGGACGCCGGGATCGCGTAGTCGCGCGCCTCCCGCTCCTCGAACATGATCGAGAGTGCGCCCTTCGTGATCGAGACCTGGCCCGGCGTGCGCGCCAGGATCTGCGTCTCGCCGAGGAGTGCCGTCTCCGCTTCCTTCTCTTTCTTCGTCGGCTTTTTCGACTTGGCAGGTGCCTTCTCAGCCACCTTCCCCTTTTTCTCCGGGATCATCGCAAGGATCGTCCCGGACTCGATCTCCTGGCCGTCCTTCACCATCAGCTTCATGCCCGTCGGGACAACGTAGTCATCCTGGTAGATCTCGACACTGGTGATGCGGAGCGTGCGGCGGTCGCCCTCGCGGATCAGCTCCGCTGTGCCGTCGATCTCGGCGATCGTCGCTGCGCCCTTCGGCACGCGCGCCTCGAACAGCTCTTCGACACGCGGGAGGCCGGACGTGATGTCCAGTCCGGCGACACCGCCTGTGTGGAACGTACGCATCGTCAGCTGCGTGCCCGGCTCACCGATAGACTGCGCGGCGATGATGCCCACGGCCTCGCCGTGCGTGACGAATCGCCCGCGGGAGAGGTCCCGGCCGTAGCAGCGTGCGCATATGCCGCGCCGAGTCGCGCATGTTAGCGCGGAACGGACGTATACCTTGTCGACGCCGGAGGCGAGCAAGCGGTTGGCGTGATCTTCCATGATTTCGTGGCCGCGTTCGATGATGACCTCGCCGGTCTTGGCGTCCGCGGCGTCGGCAGCCGTGTAGCGGCCGATGATGCGCTCGGCCAGCGACTCGAACAGGCCCTTCTCCTGAGGCTCACCGACCCAGATGCCGGCTGTAGTCCCGCAGTCGTCCTCGACGATGATCACGTCCTGCGCGACGTCGATGAGGCGGCGGGTAAGATAGCCAGAGTCTGCGGTTCGGAGCGCTGTGTCGGCGAGACCCTTGCGGGCGCCGTGCGTGGAGATGAAGTACTCGAGGACGGAGAGCCCCTCGCGGAACGAAGAGCGCACCGGCAGCGGAATAATGCGGCCCGCCGGGTCGCTCATCAGGCCTCGCATACCGGCCATCTGGGAGATCTGCGAAATGTTACCTTTCGCACCCGAGACGGCCATGATGTAAACACCGCCGTACTCTTCGAGGCGCGTCTGGATGATGCGCTGCACTTTGTCCGTGGTGTTGCGCCAGATCGTGATCGTCTGGCTGTCGCGCTCGTCCTCCGTGATGAGGCCGGCGTTGAACTGCTCGTCGATGTCGGCGATCTGGTTGTCGGCGTCGTTCAGCAGCCCTTCCTTCTCCTCCGGCACACGCAGGTCGTTCATCGCGATCGAAATGCCGGATTTCGTTGCGAAGTCGAAACCGACGTTCTTCATCTTGTCCACCATCTCGGCCGTGACGTCGTTCGGAAGCGTGTGGCTGGCCTCGGATACCAACTCCTTGATCGCCTTCTTGTCGAAGAGGACGTTGCGGTAGCCCATCTCGGCCGGGATCACTTCGTTGAAGATGATGCGGCCCACGGTCGTCTCCAACAGCTTGCCGCCGGTCTTCGGGTCGCGAGCCTTGATCAGCGCGTGCAGGTCAAGGTTGCCGGTTGCGTAGGCCATCTTGGCCTCGTCGAACGTCGAGTAGTAGCCACGCGGCGGCGGCCCTTCTTCGAAGGTGCCCTTGGCGTTCTTCTTGATGTCTGTCATGTAGTAGCAGCCCAGCACGATGTCCAGCGTCGGCGCCACGACCGGCTCTCCGTTGGACGGGTAAAGCAGGTTCTGGCTCGACAGCATGATCTGGCGCGCCTCCGCCACCGACGCGCGGGACAGCGGCACGTGAACGGCCATCTGGTCGCCGTCGAAGTCGGCGTTGAACGCTGTGCAGACCAGCGGGTGGATCT
>JBGPBZ010000108.1:0-7575 GCA_041481535.1 Dehalococcoidia bacterium
GCAAGGGAGCGGCTTGCTCGGTCCAGGCGCGGAGCATGGAGATGCCTTTGACGGCGCTGGCGGATAGTGTACGGACCGGGCCAGCAGAGATAGCGTTGACGCGGATCTTGCGCGGGCCAAGCTCGACAGCGAGATAGCGGACGCCGACCTCGAGGGCGGCCTTAGCGGCGGCCATGGCGCCGTAGCCGGGGACGGCACGCTCGACCGCGTTGTAGGTGAGGGTCATGATGCTGCCGCCGTCGGTCATGAGGGGCGCGGCGGACTTGCAGACGGCGTTGAGGGAGTAGGCGCTGATCTCGAGAGCCATTTTGTAGCCGTTGCGGGAGATCTCGGAGAAAGGCTTGTTCAGGTCGTCGCGATCAGCGTAGGCGACACAGTGGGCGAGGATGTCGAGGCCGCCCCAGGCATGGCGGAGGCCGTCAAAGGTGGCGGAGATGGCGCCGTCGTCAGTAACGTCGCAGGGGAACATCGGGAACTCGCCTTCGAGGGTGGCCGCGAGCTCACGGACGTTGCGTTCGAGGCGGCCCTTGGGCTCTTCGATGTACGTGAAGGCGAGCTTCGCGCCGTGTGCGTGCAGTTGCTGGGCAATTCCCCAGGCGAGGCTGTGCCTGTCAGCAACGCCCATGATGAGGGCGCGCTTGCCTGTGAGCAGGGTGGAAGTTCGGGTAGGGGCGGTCTGTGTGTCTGTCATGTGACCTCCTTGGCGGCCTGTTCGGCACGGGAGAATTCGGCTGGAGGAGCGGCGCCGCGGGCGTCCCAGCGCTCGAAGCTGTCGATGAGGGCCTGCGCGGTGACGGGCCGGTCTGACTCGGGCCGGAGGACGGGCGGGAGGACGACGATATGACCTTCGCCGGCGCGGATGTCGAAGGCGATAGGGACGCCGCCTTCGCTGCGGGCGAAGACGTGGCCGTTCTCAGCGAGGCCGGGGGCTTCTTCGTTCACGTAGACGCGGTAGGCGAGGCGAGGTGCGAGCGCCTGCACGAACGGGGCGAATGCGTGCTCCGAATCGACGAGAACGGCGCCAGGGCGGCCGAAGCCAGCGAAGAGGTCGCGCTGGAAGGAGAAGCTCTCAGGCTCGGGGAGCCAGTCGTAGCTGTGCCAGGTGCCGCCAGCGACGTCTGCGTGCGGGACGTCCGGGTATCCGATCAGCACTACCAGGCCGCCGTGCGAGAGGAGCCATTCGGTCTCGCGCCGGCGCATGGTGAGCAGCTCGCGGAGGGGGAAGGCGTGGGCGCTGGCCTCGCCGTTGACGACAGCCTGGCCGCCGTAGGTCGTGTGGGCGGCAGTACCGTGGACGATGTCGTCGACGGTGCGTGAGACGGAGGCGAGGTCGACGATGATGCGGTGGTACTCCCCGAACGAGGGTGCGGAGACGAACGAGTAGTTATCGAACTGGGCGTTCGGTAGAGGGAAGCCGATGATGAGAGTGCGCACGTATGGATGTTAGTCCAGATTCAGGGTGCGCAGGTAGTCCCGTATATCGTCCCGCGCGTCTGGACGGCGCATCGCGACATAAAGCGAGGCCTTGAGGAGCCCGGCGGGACGGCCGGTATCGAAGCGGACGCCTTCGTATTCGCAAGCGTAGAGAGATTGGCCTTGCTCCATGGCCATAGCCAGCGTGTCGGTCAGGAACATTTCGCCGCCCGCTGTGGAAGGCGTCTCTTCGAGGAGGGGCCAGATGCCGGCGGTGCAGATGTAGCGGCCGACGGTGCCGAGGTCGGATGGGGCCTCGGCGAGGGAAGGCTTTTCGATGATGCGGTTGACCTTGTAGACGCGGTCGGCGATGGGTTCGGCGTCGATCGAGCCGTAGTGGACGATCTCCTCGTGGGGCACGTGCTGGACGGCGAGGACGTTGCCGCCGTACTGCTCGTGGACGTCAAGGAGCTGCCGCATGGCGGGCTTATCGCCGAAGATGACATCGTCCGGGTAGAAGAGGGCGAACGGCTCGTCGCCGATGAGGAAGCGGGTCTCGAGAATGGCGTGGGCCTGGCCGCGCATCTGGCGCTGGCGGACGAAGGCGACTTTCATGTCCCCGGTAGCGACGACGTGCTCGCGGATATCGGGCTTTTCCTCGAGGGCGGACTCTAGCTGGTGGTGGCGGTCGAAGTGGTCTTCGACGGCGCGCTTGGCGGCGCTGGTGACGATGACGATACGCTCGAGGCCGGAGTCCCGGGCCTCCTCGACGATGTACTGGATGACGGGCCGGTCGTAGATGGGGAGCATCTCTTTGGGCACGGCCTTGGTGGCGGGGAGGAAGCGCGTGCCATAGCCGGCGGCGAGGATTACGGCTGTACGGATGCGAGCCAAGCGGGGTTCCTTTCCTACGGGCGCTAGGCGGTAGTTTACGGGCGTTCTTTGGGATGGGGAAGGGGGGCGCGCGGGTACTGGACGTATTATGGCGATTCTATGTTGTAGCATCCTTCACAATTAGCGCTAGAGCCAGCCAGGGGTCACTGTGGCGAGCATATGGGCAATGGCGGCGAGTAGCACACTAAATGCGCGTACTACATGTCGCTACGTCTCTGATTCGGGATGTCTATTCGTCCTTGACAGGCTTTGGGGCCAGCCCATAGCATGGCGAAGGTCGTGCTAGACGGGGAGCTAGCGGTGCCCTGAACCCGCAATCCGCTCCAGCGGGGTTGAATTCCCGCTCGAGGTCCAGGTACCGCAGGGACTGCCCGCAATAAGTGGTGTTGATCGCCTGGCCCTACGCGGCAGGCCACCATGAACCCCGCCAGGTCCGGAAGGAAGCAACGGTAAGTGGCTCGGTCTGGGCGCCGTAGGCCCACCGGGTGGGAGCTAACTACTGCGGGCAAGCCTGTCGGGCCGGATCGACAGCGGGTGCACGGCCGTACTGGTGTTCGCACCGGTGCTATCGGTTGGACTAGGTCAGGATGGGGGCTATTCGAAAAGAAGCGCAAAGGCTGTTGGTCGCCTGGCTCGGAATTTTGGCGGCACAGCACCAGCGGGTTAGTAGACTACCCAACGGGCACCTCCACCTGGCGATGGGGGCTGCCTTCCTGTCCTGTTCACTCCTCGCAGTCGCGGTCCCTGTTCCCGGTATAAGCGCCGGGGCCTCGACATCATCGCCGAGTTCCGTCGCGGACGATCTTTCGACCAGGAGTGGCTGGGTTGCCTCGCGTGCGGGAGTGTCCATCGTGGACGTAGATCCCGCGGTCCAGATACGTACGGAGCCGGTCGCTTTCACTTTGCACGAGGACGGCCTCACGACGTCTCACGAGACGACAGGGGCGACAGTTGCTGATGCCCTCGGCGAAGCGGGGGTGGCGCTGGACAAAGCGGACGTTGTCGTGCCGTCTGGCGAGACGCCGCTCTCGCCGGGGATGCACGTGTACGTTCGGTACGCACGGCGCATAGCGGTGCGCAGCGGCGGGCGGGAGACGGAGATACGCACGCAAGCGGCGACGGTGGGCGAAGCGCTGGTGGGTGCCGGCGTCGACGTTCAACCGACCGACACAGTGACTCCGAGCCGTATGACGCGGGTTTCGAACGGGCTGGTCGTCGCGCTGACGACGGTCCGTGAGGCCAAGGAGTCGCAGGACACGGCGATCGCTCACGACACTGTCTACCGCTACGATGGCAACCTCTCGAACGGGACGCACGTGATCACTCAGGCCGGCGCTGACGGTTACGTGCGCAAGGACTACATGGTGACGCAGATCAACGGCCTCGAAGTGTCGCGCGAGGCGCTCGGGGAGACGACGGTGCCACCGACGTCTGAGATCGTATCGATCGGGACGGCTGCTGCGGCGACGCCTTCGCCGCAGCCGACTGTCACGACTCCGGATGGCAGCCAGTGCTCACGGACCGTGACGGTGTGGTCGACGTACTACACGGCGGCGAGCGCGGGTGGAAGCCGCACGGCAACAGGGACGGGCGTTTACAAGGGGATCGTCGCCGTCGACCCGAGGTATATCCCGCTGGGCACGCGAATGTACATTCCGGGCTACGGCTACGGGCTCGCCGCTGACACGGGCGGAGGGGTCAAGGGCTGGTGGCTGGACGTGGCGTACGGCGCGGACGACGCGAAGGACTGGTACTCCCACTACGTAGACATCTGCATCCTGCCGTAGCGTGCGGCTTCCGGCCGTCTCTATGTGATGTATAATGTGATGTATATATGGGCAGGATGATACGCAAGCAGATCTACATCGAGCCGAAGCAAGACAGGGCGCTGAAGGCCGAGGCTAAGCGTCTCGGCGTCTCGGAGGCCGAGGTGATCAGGCGAAGGCTGGATGGCGGCGGCGAGGAGCGGGTTGATGGCCCAAAGGATCCGGAAGCGTGGGGACGGCTGCGGAAGGCGATAGAGGAGCGGATGAAGCTCGACGTTCCGCAACGGCCTCGGTCCTGGACGCGCGACGAACTGTACGAGGATCGGCTTGCGCGGTTCTCTCGTCGATAGCAACATTCTTGTCTACGCCTTCGACGCAAGTGAACACGGGAAGCAGGCGAGAGCTGCCGAAGTCCTAGAACGTCTTACGAGTAAGAACCTGGCGATATTGAGCGTCCAGTGCCTCACCGAGTTCTTCAGCACTGTCCGCAGCGCCCGGTTTGCGCGCCCGCTCTCCAACGCGCAAGCGATCGAACAGGTCGAACTCTTCTCACGCTCCTGTGTCGTTCTCGACTTGACGGAGCTTGCAGTTATGGAAGCCTGCCGCGGCGCGGTCGAGCACAAGATGTCGTTGTGGGACGCGTTGATCTGGTCGGTTGCCAAGCTGAACCAGGTGACCTCGATAATTACGGAAGATGGCCAACACGGCCGATCGATCGAAGGTGTTCGCTACCGGAACCCGTTCCACGCCGACTTCGATATAGAGGCAGTGGCGGGCGGTGCTTAGGGCAGTGGCAGCCGCTATGCTGGGCGCGTGGACGCGAATAGCCGCCGGTTGTACGAGATTGGTGTGGCTGATCTGGCGTTGCGGTTCGATCCGGCGCTGAAGCTCGTTCGCGATCCGTTCTTGCCTGATCGTCACTCGCCGCACCACAGTCTGTGGTACGCGACGGCGCTGCTTGACGGCGGAGATGCTTTCCTGGCGGAGGCGATTGTCGAGACGGTGCTGGAGATGCAGGAGCGTAGGGAAGACGACCCGCACTGCGGTAACTTCCGCTGGCACTGGGAGGACGAGTGCGTCGTCGACCTGAACGCCTGCCAGTTTGTGCTGGAGGCGCTGGTGCGACTGCCGCTCGACCAGGTGTCGGAGGCGTTGCGGGAGCGGGTGTTTGAGGCGATGCGGCTGGCGTTTGCGGAGGCAGAGCGGCTGGAGGTGCACTGGACTTACACGAACATCTACCTGCTCGACGTTCACAACCGGATTCTCGGCGGTGAGATGCTCAGCGACGACGCGGTCGTACAGCGCGGTGTCGAGCGATTGCGTGCGTGGACGGATAAGACGCGAGAAGTGGGCGCTGCGCACGAGTTCAACAGCCCGACGTATGCGGCGGTGCAACTAAACTGCCTGGCGGACATCGGAAGCCGGGCGGCGGATGCGGAAGTTCGCGCGCTGGCGGTTGAAATGGAGGAGCTGCTCTGGCGGCACGTCGCGAAGTACTGGCACGCGGCGACGATGCAGCTGGGCGGGCCTCACTCGCGGGCGTACCGGCGCGATGTCGTAGGGGCGAGCGGATTTCTGAAGGTGGTGCTGTACAAGCTGCTGGGTGACGAGAGGCTGCTGGCGAAGATACCGTACTACGACGGACCGGACGCTGAGGGTCACCTGATTGTCGCGGGGACGGAGTATCACTGTCCGGTGGATGCCGAGGAGATGCTGCGGACACCGGGGAGACGGGAAGTCCGGGGAGTGGTCGCGCTGGAGCCGCGGACGGATACGGCGGCGCTGGTCACGCCGGAGTTTGCGGTGGGGACGATGTCGCGGCCGTACGGCGTGGGCGCGCCGCCGGAACGCTGGCCGATGGACGACGCTTGCATTGCGTACTGGCACCGTGAGGAAGAGCCAGGGTATGGCGCCTTGTATTCGCGGTACCGGGTCAACGCCGGGAAGATTGGAGAGCGATCGCGGGAGGCGGCGTCTTGGCGCGACATCTGGGAAGACGGGACGTTTCGGACGGCGCAGGCGGCGGGCCGGGTGATTGTGGCGTATGGGCTGGCGCCGCGGGGGCAGCGGCCGATATCTTCGCTGCGGCTCGACATAAGGATGCTGGGCGTAGCGCCGGGTGAAGTGCTGGAAGACGACGGGCGCTTCGTCATTGTGGGCGGTGACGCGCTTATCGGGATCGTACCGCTCGCGCCGGAGGCTCTCGGGCACTCAAAGCGGGTTGTGTTGTGGCGGGACGCTGACGAGACGGTGATCTCGCTGGTGAACTATGAAGGGGCGTCGAAGGTGTTCTGGGAGTACAGCTCGCTGGCGGGGCCGTTCTGGAAGGGGAACGTGCGGAACGGGTTCGCGCTGTGGATCGCGGCGTGGGGTGAGTTTGCGTCGGCGGAGGCATTCAGGGCAGCGCTGACTGGCGTTCGGCTGACCGATGAGATGGACGGTTGGAGGCGGCGGATCGCATTCGGAGAGGTTGAGCTGGAGTACGACCTGCGCGAGATGTGGCCGTAGGCTATCATCGGCTGCGTGAAAGAGCTTCCGGCGGCGATACTGATCGACCTGGATGACACTATTCTCGACGACGGGAGTTGTGTGGAATCGTGCTGGGCGGACGCTTGCGCGGAGGCCGGTGAGCGCACTCCGGGACTGGATATCGAGAGGATACGTATTCACGTCCGGGCGCGGGCCGACGCCTGGTGGTCCGACGCCTCACGCTATCAGCGAGGGCGACTCGACTTGCGGGCCGCCACGCGGGAGATACTGACGGAAGTATTCGACGAGATGGGGTACGATGTAGCGCTGGCCGCTGATGTTTCGAATCGGTACCGAGACCTGCGCGAGGAGCGAGTCGTACCGTTTCCCGGCGCGATCGAAACGCTGGAGTGGCTGCGTGCGCGCGGCGTGAAGCTGGGAATGATGACGAACGGCGCGGGATCAGCTCAGCGCGCGAAGATCGAGCGTTTCGAGCTGGCGGCACACTTCGAGCATATCTTGATCGAGGGTGAGTTCGGCTGCGGGAAGCCGGACCCGCGTGTCTTCGCCACGTTGCTGGAGGCTTTGCGCGTGCGGCCGCACGAAACGTGGGCGATCGGCGATAACATCGAGGCGGACGTGTTCGGAGCGATGGACGCCGGGATACATGGGATCTGGATCGACGCGATTGGTCGCGGGTTGCCGGATGGCATTTCGCGTGATCCGGACCGCATCGTTGCTTCGATACAAGAGTTGATGTCGGAAAGCGGGAGGGAACATGGGTAAGCAGTTGCAGGCTTCGATCAGCGTGGGGTTCATGCGCGAGAACTGGGAGCGCGCGGTCGACTACGTTGTGGAGGCGGAGAAGCTGGGAATCGGTTCGATCTGGTCAGCGGAGGCGTGGGGGTCGGATGCGATCAGCCCGCTGGCGTTCATGGCAGCGCGCACATCGACGATCAAGCTGGGAACAGGCATCATTCAGGCGGGCACACGGTCGCCGGCGCTGGTTGGCATGACGGCGACGACGATGGCA